>CAJWXK010000085.1 GCA_913048995.1 uncultured Synechococcus sp.
GATGTCGCATGTGCGACACATGAGCTGGATGAACTTAGCTGCCGCGAGAGTCAATCCGCTCTGCTGCAGGCTGGAATCCTGTTGCCAAAGCCGCTTTGACGCCTTCCTGGCCCGCCGCCTCGCTTCAGGCCTGGGAGGCTGTCGCCAAGGCCCAGGCACAGCTGGCGCCGATGATCGAGGTCCGCAGCCAGGCGGTCCAGCCTCAGCTGGCAAAGGTTTTGGCTGCCTTTCAGGCAGAGCGGGTCGGCAGCCATCACTTCTCTTCAGTGAGTGGTTATGGCCACAACGATTTGGGCCGTGACACCCTCGATCGCGTTTTTGCCCGGGTTCTAGGCGCTGAGCAGGCAGCGGTGCGGTTGCAGTTCGTCAGCGGCACTCATGCCATCACGGCTGCTCTGTTCGGGGTGCTCAGACCTGGAGATCGCCTGCTTTCGATCACAGGCCGGCCCTACGACACGCTTGAGGAAGTGATCGGTCTGCGGGGCAGCGGTCAAGGCTCGCTGGCCGAATTCGGCATTCATTACGACGAGTTGGCCCTGACGCCATCAGGGGACGTTGATGAGGCGGCTTTGGCGGATGCCCTCAGCGTGCCCACGCGCATGGTGCTGATCCAGCGCAGTTGCGGCTACAGCTGGCGGCCATCGCTGCCGGTGGGGCAGATCGCTCGTCTTTGCGAGCAGATCCATTCCCTATGCCCCGGCAGCTTGGTCTTTGTTGATAATTGCTATGGCGAACTGGTGGAGCCCCAGGAGCCGACTGATGTCGGGGCCGATCTGATCGCTGGTTCCTTGATCAAGAATCTCGGTGGCACCATTGCCCCTACGGGTGGGTATGTGGCCGGTCGGGCTGAGCTCGTGGAGCAGGCCTGCTGCCGTTTGACGGCGCCTGGTATTGGCGCTGAGGGTGGCACTGGATTTGATCTCAATCGTCTCCTTTTTCAAGGCCTTTTCCTGGCACCGCAGATGGTTGCCGAAGCCCTCATCTGTGCCGATCTGGTGGCGGCGGTGTTTGCCGCTCGCGGCCAGGCGGTGCAGCCGTTGCCCGGTGCCGATCGCAGTGATGTCATTCAGGCTGTGCGTTTCGGCGCGCCCGAACCGCTGCAGGAGGTCTGCCGCGCTTTTCAGGCCTGTTCCCCCATTGGCGCTTATGTCGATCCTGTGCCGGCACCAATGCCTGGTTATGCCAGTGATCTGGTGATGGCTGGTGGCACTTTCATCGATGGCAGCACCAGTGAGTTCTCAGCAGATGGGCCGCTGCGCGAGCCTTATGTGCTCTACAGCCAGGGGGGAACCCACCGCAGTCATGCGGCCTTGGCGCTGGCCGCGGCACTCACGAGGTTGGAGGGCGGTCCGACAGACTGAGCCCATTCCTCCAGCCCCCGCTGATGGCCCTCTCCTTTCCGGCCGAGCTGCGTTATGCCGACAGTCACGAGTACGCAGGCCCTGCCGATAGCGGCGTCAAGGTGGGCATCAGTGCATTTGCCGTCGACCAGCTGGGGGACATCGTTTTTGTCGAGCTTCCAGAGGTGGGCGCCAGTATTGAGCGCGGCAGCAGCTTCGGCACCGTTGAGTCGGTCAAGGCTGTGGAAGAGATGTATGCCCCGATCTCAGGCACTGTCGTGGCCTGCAATCAGGCGGTGATCGACACACCGGAACTGCTGCAGAAAGATCCCTACGGCGAGGGCTGGCTGCTACAGGTCACGCCCAGTGATCCGGACCAGATGGAGCAACTGATGGATTCCGGTACCTATGCGGCCAAGGTCGAGGGTGGATCTTGATGAGTGGTTTTGCGCAGCGTCACCTGGGGCCTTCCTCGGCAGAACAGCAGCAGATGCTTGAGCGGCTTGGCTGCCGTGATCTGGAGCACCTTCTTGAACAGTGTGTGCCGGCTGAGATCCTGCTGAAGGCGACTGAGGCGGCCAGAGATCTGCCCCAGGGTTGTGAGGAGCGCCAAGCCCTCCGAGAGCTCGAGCAGCGCGCAGAAGCCAACACGGTCCGTCGCAGCCTCATCGGCCTGGGTTACTACGACACCGCCACGCCGGCGCTGGTGCAACGTCATGTCTTTGAAAACCCTGCTTGGTACACCGCATACACGCCGTACCAGGCGGAGATTTCCCAGGGGCGCCTTGAGGCACTACTCAATTTCCAGACCCTGATCAGCGAGCTCACCGGTCTGCCGATTGCGAATGCCTCGTTGCTTGATGAGGCCACGGCCGCTGCCGAGGCCATGACTCTGGCTTACGGCGCCTGCCGCCGACCAGAGGCCAAGCGTTTCCATGTGCAGGCTGATCTTTTCCCCCAGACCATGGCGGTGCTGGAGACCCGCGCGGAACCACTTGGTATTGAGTTGGTCGTGCAGGACCCCGAGTCCATGGTCTTTGATGCCACCAGCTTTGGTCTGCTGCTGCAGCTGCCTGCAGCTAGTGGCACTTGCCGCGATCCCCGCGCTGTCATCGAGCGTGCTCGCACGGCTGGTGCTCTGGCGATTGCGGTGGTGGATCCGCTGGCTCAGGTGCTGATGCCGCCAGTGGCGGAGCTGGGAGTCCAGATCGCTATCGGCAGCGCCCAACGTTTTGGAGTGCCGCTTGGCTTTGGAGGACCGCATGCCGCCTTTTTCGCCACTGTCGAGACTTACAAGCGTCAGATCCCCGGTCGTCTGGTCGGTCTCTCACGCGACAGCGAAGGTCAGCCTGCTTTGCGGCTGGCTTTGCAGACCCGTGAGCAGCACATCCGCCGTGACAAGGCCACCAGCAACATCTGCACGGCTCAGGTGCTGCTTGCGGTGATCGCTGGTTTCTATGCGGTGCACCACGGACGCGATGGACTCATGGCCATCGCTGTTCGTGTGCAGCGACTCACTGCGGCTCTGGCCAACGGTCTTGAGCAGCTTGGTCTGAAGCTGGTCGCGCAGCCTGCATTTGACACGCTGCGCCTTCGGTTGGATGCGCCTGAGGCTTGGATCGCCCGCGCTGAGGCCGCTGGTTTCAATCTGCTTCCCCAAAGCGATGGGGTTGGCATCAGCCTGGATGAATGTAGTGATGAGCAGGAGCTTCAGGAGCTGCTCAACTGTTTTGCCGCCGGCTGCAACGTTGCTGCTCCCGATGCCAGTGCCCTCTTGGCGGCTCTTCCCCCTTCTCAGCATGTGGGTGACCTGGCGGTGCGGCAGCAGCCTTGGCTGGAGCAAGAGGTCTTTGAGCGTTACCGCAGTGAGACCGAGCTATTGCGCTACATCCAGCGCCTGGTGGCCAAGGATTTCTCTTTGGTCCACGGCATGATTCCGTTGGGCAGCTGCACCATGAAGCTCAATGCAGCCTCCGAGCTGCAGCCGGTGAGCTGGGCAGCGTTCAGTCGTTTACACCCCTTTGTCCCTCCTTCCCAGCGCCTGGGTTACGACCAGCTGATTGCCGAGCTTGAAGCCTGGCTGGCCACCATTACTGGATTTGCTGCGGTGTCACTGCAGCCCAATGCTGGTTCCCAGGGCGAGTACGCCGGCCTGTTGGTAATCCGCGCCTTCCACCGTCAGCGCGGGGAAGCTCACCGCAATATCTGTTTGATTCCTACAAGTGCCCACGGCACCAATCCGGCCAGCGCCGTGATGGCTGGGATGCAGGTGGTGGCGATTCAATGCGACAGCGACGGCAATATCGATCAGGCTGATCTTGCTGCCAAAGCTGAGCAGCACAGTCAAAACTTGGCTGCGCTGATGGTCACTTACCCCTCCACCCATGGGGTTTTTGAACAGGGCATCAGTGATATCTGTGCCGTGGTCCACCGCCACGGCGGCCAGGTCTACCTCGATGGTGCCAATCTCAATGCCCAGGTTGGGGTCTGCCAGCCCGGTCGCTTTGGAGCTGATGTTTGCCACCTCAACCTCCACAAGACTTTTTGCATCCCCCATGGCGGCGGCGGCCCAGGGGTAGGTCCCATCGCCGTTGCCAGTCATCTGGCTCCCTTTTTGCCTGGTCACCCATTGGTGTCTTGCGGTGGTCCTCAAGCCATCGGGCCGGTCTCAGCGGCTCCTTGGGGCAGCGCCAGCATCCTGCCGATCAGCTGGATGTACATCCGCATGATGGGCGGCGAGGGCTTGCGTCAGGCCACAGCAGTGGCGCTGCTCACCGCCAATGATCTTGCCGAGCGTCTAGAGCCCCATTTTCCGGTGCTTTACAGAGGTGCCAACGGCCGCGTGGCCCATGAGTGCATCCTTGATCTGCGGCCGCTCAAGCGCAGCTCCGGCCTAGAGGTCGATGATCTGGCCAAGCGCCTGATGGATTACGGCTTCCATGCCCCCACCGTCAGCTGGCCGGTGGCCGGCACGGTGATGGTGGAACCCACTGAGAGTGAAGGCCTCTCTGAACTCGACCGGTTTGTCGAGGCGATGATGGCCATCCGTGCTGAAGCCGCTGCAATTGAGGCTGGCCTCAGCGACGCCGAGAACAATCCGCTACGCAGGGCACCCCACACCTTGGCGACCGTTACTGCCAATGAGTGGGATCGGCCCTACAGCCGTGAGCAAGCTGCCTATCCGGTGGAGAGCTTGCGCCGTGAAAAGTTCTGGCCAGCGGTGGCACGGATCGATAACGCCTTCGGTGATCGCAACCTGGTTTGTACTTGCCCCTCGGTGGAGGAAATGGCCACCGCGAAATAAGCGTGACAAGATCAAAGTTTAGATTTTCTTCTTGATTTAGGTCTTGCCTGTCCGCCATTATCTGTTGCAACTGCGGTCGGAAGCATTTGCTTCCAGTTCCGTTATCCGGTGGGGAGCATGAGCAACGGCAACGATCAGGGCTCTCGATACAGCGGACCCCATCTGCCCTTCCAAGACCGCTTGGCGCGAGGAGAGACGGTCGCTGTTGACGGTACGAACGTTGTTCGTGTTCCTTTCGGTGTGCGTCAGAGCCGCCGCGAGCGCCCTCAGCGTCCTGAGAATTGGCACACCTTGGTGCTGCCGCTTCAGCGTTTCGAGCCAACCCCTCCACCTCAGGCAGCCTGATCCACATAGACATCAATTTCGTAATAGCCAATAAAAAAGGGACTCCTTGAAGGGTCCCTTTTTTATTGGCTATTGATCTGGTTACGAGCTTCAGGCGCTGCGGCGGTCTATTGACTGCAGGCGCCGTTCGCTTGGACTGGCTTCATGACCAATTTTGCTGTTCTGCTGGCTAGGCAGTAAATCGACTCGGGGGCGGCGATCTCGACCCAGGCGAGCTAAGCGCCAATCGATTAGGGCCTTGACATCAGCGAGAGAACACGCGGGTGCCCGGAATGGCAGTACGTGCATCGGGCTGCGTTCCGGTCGCACTTGCCAGCTCATGTCCGCTTCCTGGACGAGCACAAAACCCCGATATCTCAAGACCCGACTCTGAATGCTGGACTCCACTGATGGATGACCACTCGATTTGAGGTCTATTACAGCGATCCCTGCACTGCCCTGCAGCCCATGACCGCGTCTTCACAAATTGGATGCTCAGTAGTTGGCACCGCTGCGGCGGTGGTGTAGGGCCGTCATGCCGCTGTCGTCAAATAGCCCACCAGCCTGAACTTCTGCGTAGATCACCCAGTGATCGCCGACATCCATGCGCTGGCGCACCGTTGCCTCCAGCCAGGCAAGGGCTCCAGGCAGCAGGGGTTGGCCAGTTGGCCCATGTTTGAGCTCCACCCCGGCGAAGCGGTCATCGCCAGGTTTAAAGGGCTGAAGGAACTGCTTCATCAGCGTGTTCTCGCGGCCATCGGCAAGCACGTTGAGGGCAAAACTGTCGCCCACGTGTAGTAGCGCTTCCACCGCACGGTCTCGCGCTACCGCGACGCTTACCCCCGGTGGGGTGAAGCTGGCCTGACTGACCCAGCTCGCCACCATGGCGCCGCTGATGTTCTGCTCTCCTTCCCCTTTGCTGGCGGTCAGCACACACAGCGATCCGATCACACGACCGAGAGCAAGCACGCCTGGATCGCTGCGGCTTTCACTGAGCCCACCAGCACTGCGTTTCTGCTGGCGTCGCTGCTGCTGCTGCAGGCGCTTGGCCAGGGTCATGCCTGTTTCTTCGCAGCGCTTGAGCGTGGGGGCATCTGGGCTGAACTTCACCCGAATCGGCTCAAACGCCATGCTGAAACCGCCGTCGGTGAGCTTGCCTTCCAGTAGATCGAGTGCTTCTCCGCTCCATCCGAAGCTGCCGAAGACCCCGACCGGTTTCTGTCGGTCGCCTTCGGCAAGGACTGTGCCGAGGGCTGAAACAATCGGCGTGGGGGCATGGCCGCCGAGTGTGGGGGAGCCGATCAGTAGGGCATCGCACTCCTGAATCGCCTTGAGCAAAGTGTCTGGCTCACTGAACTCGCAATTGAGGCTGTTGACTCGCACGCCTGTGCGAGCCACCCCTTGGCCAATGGCATCGGCGATGGAGGCGGTGTTGCCGTAAGCACTGGCATACAGCAGGGCCACTTCAAGTTTTGAGCGTTGCTGAGCTTCCCCCCAGCGGGTGTAGTCCGCCAGCAAACTCCGCCAGCTGTCATCAATCGCTGGTCCGTAGCCAGGGGCAATGCTGCGGATTGGTAATTCTTCAAGGCGGTTGACCACTGCTTCCACCTGGCTGGCCATCGGTGCCATCAAGCAGTCATAGAAGTAACGGCGATCTTCCTCCGTGCTGCTGCGGTTGGCTTCTGCATAGCTGTCGGTGCAGAGGTGGGCGGCAAAGAACCGTCCGCTCATCAGCAGACCACTTCGAGGAAGAAAAGCCACCAGTCCCCCGGGCCAGCGCGGTGTCGGCACGGCCAAAACCTGCAAGTCAGCGCCACCGGGAACAGGTAGTTCGGCCTCATGGCGCACAACCTTCAGCTTGGGCATTGCCGGTGGCGTTGGTTCTTCGCTGCCGGGCTTTTGGCGGCTCCAGAGTTCCTTCAGCAATTTGGCGCCGGCGTTGGAGCAGACCAGCTCCAGGTGCGGCCGCTGACGCACAAGCCGATGCAGCAGGTCCACCCGATTGGGATTCACATTGCCCTGCACCACCTGCAGCGGTTGTTGCAGCGGCACCAGCTCGGCAAGGACATCGAGGAAGGGCTCGGTGAAGGTGGTACCGGGCGGATGGACCAGCACAGCAGGAATCTCGCTGCTGCTGCTCGGCAATAAAAAGCTGTTGTGGCAGCTGCCCCGCTCCAGGGCGTACTCCACCTCAAAACGCAGGCGTTTGGGGCTAAGCCCCCGTAGGCAGATCAGCCCATCCTCCAAGGGCAGACGGATCACCGTGCGTGCATCAACGCCAACCATTAGTAGTGGTTCCCCACCTTGCGGTGATGCACGGCTGTGAGTGCTTGCTGGTCCGCCACGTTGCCGCCGCGCACAACGGCGTAGATCAACCAGTGGTCGGCACATTCCATCCGCTGTTGCACCTGGCAGTCGAGATAGGCAAGGGCATCACTCAGCACCGGTCCCCCCTGGGCTGCGCCTTCAAGGGTGACGACACCTGCAAAGCGATCGGCGCCGGGGGGGAAGCGTTTGAGGAAATGGCGCAGCAGGCTCTGATGGTTGTCCTCAGCAAGAACGTTGAGCACGAAGCGATCACCAACTTGCATCAGGGCCTCGATGGCGCGGTCCTTGGCGACGGCCACGGTGAGGCCGGGTGGTTCGAAGCTGGCTTGACTCACCCAGCTGGCCACCATGGCGCCGCGGCGCTGCTCGATGCCCTCTCCTTGCTGGGCCGTGACCACATAGAGCCCGCCGCTGAGTCGGCCGAGGGCCTTGTCCAGATCGCCGTCGAGGGACTTCATCGCCTTGATGGCTTTGTCGCGCTGCACGAGTTGACCGAGGTC
>CAJWXK010000086.1 GCA_913048995.1 uncultured Synechococcus sp.
GAGTGACGCGCTCGCCGGCTTCCACCTGTTGCAACACCTCGACAATGTGCTGGTAGTCCCCTGTTCCGACGATCGCTTTTGCTTCCGGCAGGGAGTCGAGCAGGTCCTCCTTGAAATGTTGTGCCAGGCAGCCGGCGATCACGATCTGCTTGCCCTGCTCGGCCAGGTCCACCAGGGTGCGCACTGATTCAGTCCGCGCGTCCTGAATAAAGGAGCAGGTGTTGACCACCACCACTTCGGCTTCGGCTTCATCGGCGCTGACCCCGTAGCCCGCTTGCGCCAGCAACCCAAGCATGTGCTCGGTGTCCACTCGGTTCTTTTCGCAGCCCAGGTGTGAGAAGGCCACCTTGGGCTTGGCAGGGGTCTGCTCGCGAGCCATGGCAGCATCGGGCCAACAGTTCAACGTACGCCCTGACCCTTTGTGATCGCTGGTCCAACCTTCTGCCATCCGCTGTAGCTGGCTGTCGACCGGCACTGATCGGCGTACTGCATCTCCCCCCTCTGCCCGGCAGTCCACGCTGGGGGGGCTCCATGGCCGAGGTGGAGCGCTGGGTACTGGATGACGTCGCGGCTTACCTCGAGGGCGGCGCTGATGCTCTTGTAGTCGAGAACTTTGGGGATGGCCCCTTCTTTGCTGGCTCGGTGCCCCCGCAGACCGTTGCCTCGATGGCGGTCTTGGCGAGGGCTGTGGTGCAGCAGGCCGGCGGCCTGCCAGTCGGCATCAATGTGCTTCGCAACGATGCGGCTTCAGCCCTAGCGGTGGCGGCCGCCACCGGTGCTGCTTTTGTACGGGTCAATGTGCTCAGCGGCGCCATGGTCACTGATCAGGGACTGATTGAAAGTCGGGCGGCGGAACTCCTGCGCTTGCGTCGTCTGCTGGAGGCCCGACATGTGCTCGTGCTTGCTGATGTGCTGGTCAAGCACGCTTATCCCCTCGCTGCCCAGCCCATTGCGGAAGCGGTGGAGGACACCTTGCATCGGGGAGGGGCCGACGGAGTGATCGTCAGTGGTGTCGCCACCGGGGCAGCTCCGAAGCTTGAGGACCTGCAGGAGGCCCGCCGCGGAGCTCAAGCTGCGCCTGTGCTGATTGGTAGTGGCTGTGATGCTGCCAATGCAACCCGTCTCGCGTCTCATGCTGATGGGGTCATTGTGGCCAGCTCGCTCAAGCGGGATGGACGGCTGGCTAATCCGGTGGATCCTGCGCGGGTGCGTCAGCTCCAACAAGCCCTGGAACAGTGCCAAACTCCCACTGAGAGGAAACAATCGCTGCAGTGACCGCTTCCCGCCAGCGCCCTGAGCCGCCCTTACACCGCTGGGTGAGGCCCGTGATGGGGGCATTGGCCACCATCGGCTTAATTGATACCGCCTCCATCACTCTTGAACGATGGGGAGTGATCGGTGAGCTGGCCTGCCCGGGCGGTGCTGATGGCTGCGACCAGGTGCTCAACAGCGTCTGGGGCACGGTGCTGGGTCAGCCTTTGGCCCTCTTTGGGGTCTTGGCCTATGGGGCGATGGTGCTGTTGTCGCTGCTGCCCCTGATCCCAGGGGTACAGCAATGGCTGATCAATCTTCAGGGAGGTGGATCCACCTTGGGTTCACGCCGCAATGGCCGTGCCCCTGATCTGTTCTGGCAACTGGGTTATTTGCTCAGCCTGGCCATGGCGGTCTTCAGCCTGGTTCTGGTCGGACTGATGTTGTTCCGCATCCAGGCCATCTGCGCGTTCTGTCTCCTTTCGGCGGCTTTGAGCCTGGCGCTACTGGTGCTCCATTGGATTGGGCGCGAATGGGATGACCGTGGTCAGCTGGTGTTCCGCACGGTGATTGTGGCGGTTTTGGTGGCCCTCGTGTCCCTGGCCTGGGTGGCTGCCGCTGATCGTCCTGATGTATTGAGTGAGGAAGGAGCACCACCGCCGGTGACGGCGGTGAGCACACCAGCCAAGCTTGCCCTGGCCGAGCATCTCAACAGCATTGGCGCCAGGATGTACTCGGCTTACTGGTGCCCGCACTGTCATGAGCAGAAGCAGGAATTCGGCGCCGAAGCCGCCGCCAAGCTTGATGTGATCGAATGTGCCAGCGATGGCAAAAATTCTCAGGCTGCGCTCTGCCAAAGCAAGGCGATCGAAGGTTTCCCTAGCTGGGAGATCAATGGCCAAATCGATTCGGGTGTGAAGTCGTTGCAGAAGCTCGCTGACCTCAGTGGCTATAAGGGCCCGCGGAACTTCTGATGGGCTTTCCGCGCTGTTGCAATGTGTGGTGCTGCCAATAAGGAAGTGAGGCAGGAGCATCGCTGCGGAAATGACCGCCGCGGCTTTCGCGACGAAAGCCAGCGGCCTCCAGCAGCAGGCCAGTGGTGATTAAGCGCTGACGGCATTCCCATAACCAGCCCAATTGCTCTATTTGTCCGGCTTGAAGCTCCCAGCACTCGCCTGGCTCCAAGTGCAGAAGTGAAGCCAGGGCCCCATTGAGATTTAGTTGATTCTGAAGTCGTCGCCACTCCATGTGAGCCTGGAGTAGGTGGCAGCCGTTGCGTTCGACGCCGGCGGCCTGCCAGCTCAGCTGCCGCAGTTTTTGGATCGCGCTGTTGCAGGGCTTGCGCAGCGACTCCGTCGGCGCCCACTCCAGAGCTTTAGTGGTAGTTCGCTTCAGTGCAGGGGCTCCAGGCAGATCACCGGCTGCCAGCTGGCGGGCCATCACGAGGCATTCACTCAGGGAATTGCTGGCTAGGCGGTTTGCACCGTGCACACCGCTGCTCGCTACCTCGCCAACGGCATAAAGGCCCATCAGTGAGGTGGAGGCATCCAGGGCTGTTGCTACTCCTCCCATCCAGTAATGGGCTGCAGGCGCCACCGGCAAAGCCACCTGGAGTGGATCAAGTCCGAGGTCGCGGCAGCGGCCAAGAATCATTGGAAACTGCCGTTGCAGGCGCTCCTCGCCGATGGGGCGCAGATCTAGCCAGAGTTGAGCCAGTTGCTGCCGATGCATCTCACGCACCATGCGGCGGCTGAGCTGATCGCGGGGAAGCAGCTCACTACCTCTTTTGAATAGTGGTTCTCCATCGGGCTGTACCAGCCGCGCTCCCTCCCCTCGCAGGGCCTCTGACAGGAGAAAGTGGGGTGCACCCGGCTGCATCAGCGCCGTGGGATGGAACTGCACAAACTCCATGTCGCGCAGCACAGCCCCCGCCTCAAAGGCCATGGCCATGCCGTCACCGTGGGCACCACGCGGATTGGTGGTGTTGCTGAACAGATGACCGCTGCCTCCTGTGGCCAAGACCACTGCGCCGGCGCCTAGCCAGCCAAGGTGGCTGCCGTGAAGTACCTGCACACCACAGCAGCGCTGGCCATCGCGCAGCAGCTGCAGGGCCAGCGTCCCTCGTAGCCAGTGCACATTGGGACGGTGGGCGATGCAGCGTTCGAGCAGCTCGACCAAGGCGAGCCCCGTCTGGTCGCGCGCATGTAGGACTCTGCGGCGGCTGTGGGCTGCCTCCAGGGTGGCGCTGAGCTGATCGCCTGTGCGATCGAGCTGCAGCCCTAGTTCCAGCAGGGTGTCGACGCAGGCCGGGGCCTGACGGACCAGACAATCCACGGCGGCGGGGTCGCAAAGCCCCATGCCGGCCTTGATGGTGTCGCGTCGATGCAGCTCTTGGGAGTCATCGGATCGAACTGCTGCGGCTAGACCGCCCTGGGCCCATCGGCTGGCAGCTGGGGTGGCTGTGTCACGGCTCAACACCAAAACCCTGGAACTGCTAGGCAGCTCCAGGGCACTCATCAGTCCGGCGACGCCGCTTCCAATCACGATCACATCCCAGGGGGATGTGAACGGGTTGGTGATCGCGTCAGACCTGTTGAAAGAGGCGATCAGCGGTACTGGCCGTCGTTGATGCGGTCAAAGCCTTCATTGAGGGCAATTTCCGGATTGGTCACTGTGAAGTTGTCGCGGTACTTCTTGAACAACTCCACCTGCCGATCGCTCAGATCGAGATCAAGGACATCGTCAACGCTGTCGTACGGACCACCGACAACAATCTTGCCGGCGAGGGTCGGGTACATGCCCGGGAACTGCTGGAAGCGGCGCACCGAAGAGTTGTTGAGATCAACCTTGCCTGCGGCTTCTGCGCGCTTGTCATCCGCCAGGTTGCGGATCTCTGCGTTGGCTGCAAGTGGAAGGCCAATCCAGAGGCTCACTACGAGCATGCCGCTGAGCAGCAAGGACAAGAACCGACGAGGGAGCCTGGACATGCGAAGGGGGCCGAAGCGGGGCTGGAGTGCAACGTTACAGATCCCTGCTCAAGCCGGAACACTGAAGCTCAGCTCCATTCGCAGTTCTTCAAACCAGCCCGCTGAGATGGGGAGCCAATAAAGCCAACATCAGAAAGACTCCATCGACTGCAAGGGTGCTCAAAAGGCTGGCCGAAATGACCTGGCCGCCCTCGCCGCGAAGCCAAAGCCAACGGCTGAAACCCACCAGCGTGGCTGCCATTGAGAGGACGATTGAAAGATGGAATGGCTTCAGCACTTCTTGTGCCGCTTGGCTGAGAAGAAGTGGGGCCTCACTGGGAGTGGCCTGCAGGACCTGTGGCCATAAAGGCATCAGTCCGCATAGCGCAATGGCGGCATCGGTGCAGGCTGTGCCGATGAGAGCCCCCAGATAAAACTGCCCGGCACGTCGCCATGGGCCGCTGAGCCCGGCAATTGCTAACGGCAGCAGGAAAGCTTCCACCGGAAGATGCCAGAGGGGCTGCAGTCGCAACCAACCCCAAAACAGCGAGCCAGCCAGCCAGCTGCCACTGAAGCCAATCAGCACTTGGCCTCGACTGCCGCCCCAGTACAGACCTACGGCCATGAGCACGAAGGTGAATACAGCACAGCTGAGCGGTGAAACGCGCACCCAAGGGGCTTGCACAAATACCGGCAGGATCACTAGCGATGCTGCGATCAGTGGCGTCGAAAGACCTGGCCGCAGGCGTTGGCCAAGCAGCGTTGGCGCCGTAGTGAGGGCTGGAGTGACGCCGAGCAAGACCTGCGTGTGAAAAAGCGTGCACAACCCTAAAGCCGTTGGCCCTTCATCAGCGGAAAAGCGGATTGGCTGCTGCACCTAGGGTTCCGCCAAATGGCTTTTCGCTGTGAGTGCGCCCACCGATATCACCGTTATTGAGGCTTGTTGGCGCACAGTCGTCCTGGGTGTAGTCCAAGGGCTGACTGAATTTCTGCCGATCAGCAGCACTGCGCACCTCAAGGTGGTGCCTGTTCTTCTGGGCTGGGGTGATCCGGGTGTTGCTGTCACCGCAGTGATTCAGCTAGGCAGCATTGCTGCGGTGATCGGTTATTTCCGCGAGGATCTTGCCCGTGTCAGCCGGGGCATGGCGCGGGCCTTGCGGCAGGGTCACTGGGGTCATGCCGATGCTCGGCTGGGTGTCGCCATTGCCATCGGGACTGTGCCGATTGTGATCGCGGGTTTGGCGATCAAACTCTTTTGGCCCGGATACGAGACCTCAGTGCTGCGCAGCGTTAGCTCGATTGCCGTGGTTTCGATTGTCATGGCATTACTTCTGGCGATCGCTGAGCAGCTTGGACGTCGCCAAAAGCAATTGCCGGCGGTGCAGGGAGCTGATGGTTTGCTGGTGGGACTGGCCCAGGCCCTGGCCATCATTCCCGGTGTTTCCCGCTCAGGCAGCACACTCACTGCATCGTTGTTGGTGGGCTGGGAGCGTTCAGATGCGGCCCGATTCTCCTTTCTGCTCGGTATCCCCGCAATCACCTTGGCGGGGCTGGTCGAGCTCAAAGGTGCCTTCGCCGAAGGTTCGGCCTATGGCCCACTGCCCATGCTGCTGGGGATTCTCGCCGCTGCAGTGGTCTCCTGGTTGGCGATTGCCTGGCTGTTGCGGTTTCTGCAGACCAACAGCACCTGGCCCTTTGTGATTTACCGCTTGCTGTTCGGCGTGGGACTGCTGATGGCCGTCGCGATGAACCCCAAACTGGGATAAGTCGGCCGGAGGGCCTGTGTGGAACGAGCCCAGTGATGGCATTCCCCTCAGCGCTGATCCCACGGCAGCTACTCCAGCTCCTGCTGTGGTCGAGAGCGTTGAGCCCGGTTCCATCGGCGAGGAGTTGGGATTTCAGCCTGGTGATCGCCTGATCGCGATCAATGGCGTGCGTCCGCGCGATCTGATTGATCTGCGCATGCTCTGCGGCGAAGAAGAGTTGTGCCTTGAGGTGGAGGATCCCGATGGATCGCTGCATCAAATCGAGCTGGAGAAGGAGGCTGACGATGGTCTGGGATTGGGTTTTACCGAGGCGCTCTTTGATGGTTTGCGCCAGTGCACCAATCGCTGCCCGTTCTGCTTCATCGATCAGCAGCCCCCCGGCCGGCGTTCCAGTCTTTATCTCAAGGACGACGATTACAGGCTGAGTTTTCTCTACGGCTCCTATCTCACCCTCACGAACCTGACGACAACTGATTGGGAGCGTATCCAACGGCAGCGTCTCTCGCCGCTGTTTGTCTCGGTCCATGCCACTGAACCATCGCTGCGCCAGCGCTTGCTGCTCAACGAACGGGCGGGTCAGATCCTTGAGCAACTCGCCTGGTTTCAAGAGAGGCGGTTGCAGATCCATGCCCAGGTGGTTGTTTGCCCTGGAATTAATGACGGCGAGGCCCTGCTGAGGACCCTGGATGATCTGGCCAGCTTTGGCGGTGGCGAATGGCCAGCTGTGCTCTCAGTTGCCGTGGTGCCAGTCGGTCTCACCCGCTTCCGACCGGAGGGTGACGGATTGGTGCCGGTGGATCCCGCCATGGCTCGACGCACTATTCATGCCGTAGAGCCACTGCAGCAGCAGTTCATGCAGCGTTTCGGCAGTCGCTGGGCCTGGCTCTCCGATGAGTGGTACCTGATGGCAGGCCTTCCCCTACCCGAGCGGTTCAGCTATGAGGACTTGCCCCAGCAGGAAAACGGCGTCGGCAGCATCCGCGCTTTTCTTGAGGAGCTTGATGGAGCGACCCGCGAGCTGCCGACTCGGCGCTCACGGCCTGCAACGCTCAGTTGGGTAGTGGGCAGCCTGGTAGGACCAAGTCTGGCGCCGGTGGTGCAACGGCTGCGGCAGGTCGACGGTCTCAATCTGCAGCTGCAGGCCTTACCGAGCCCTTATTGGGGTTGTGAGCAGGTGGTCACCGGTTTGCTCACCGGTCAGGATCTTCTCGATGGCCTGGGTGGCCGTGAGTTAGGTGAGCGGGTTCTCATTCCTTCGGTGATGCTGCGCCAGGGTCAGCAGGTGTTTCTTGATGACCTCACGTTGGATGAGGTGCAACAACGGCTGCAACGGTCGCTTGAGGTGGTGGGGGGTGCAGCTGATGTCGTGGCCGCCTGCCTGCATGAACCAGCCGCAGACGATTAAATTTCCACCAACTTAATTTTGGTGGACTTGTGGCGGGACGGAAGCTCAGCATGCTGCTGGCCCTCGCCCTGACGAGTGCTCCCTGTGCTGCTCTGGCTCAAGGTCAAACCGAGGGTACCGATTGGCTTGGTTATCCCCTCCCTAAGGCTGAGACTTACGGAAATGAGCCTGCCGACAACGTCGATCCCTTTGAAGATTTCAGCGTTCCCAACGCCATTGAGTTGAAGGGCAGTCGGCCCAAGTCAGATTCAACAAACGTCGCTCCTGCTGC
>CAJWXK010000087.1 GCA_913048995.1 uncultured Synechococcus sp.
TCCACGATTTCGGTGCTGGGCCCAGGCCTTCGGGGGCTGATGAGAGGAGCCACAACAGTGAGAAGCAACGTGCTGAGGGCCAAAGGCGTCAACAGCAACAAGAATTCAGGCAGGCGATCACGGCAATGGCTAAACCAACGGTTCAATCGTTGCTGCTGCCTCGCCATGAGTGTGGAGTAGTCCAGGCCGGTTGATGCAGCAAACGTCCCTCCCAGAGGATCACAGCTGAACCTTGCAAACGGATCATGCCGGAGTTCAGCGGTGTCGCCCAGAGCTCGCCGGGTCGATGTGAGGGTTGCCAACCCCTCACTGTCGTTTTGTCCAGCTGACGGCACCACCATGGCGCGACCAAGGAGTGGGCTGAACCGGTCACCGGGTCCTCCCTCAGTCCCAGGCCAGGGGCAAAAAAGCGCAGTCTGTAGTCGTAATCATCATGACTGGCTTGCATAACGACCCAGCCCACTTCAGGGCCTTCAGCCCAGCCATGGTGATCAGGATTCAGTGATTCCAGGTTGGCCGTAGCCGGCAGCAAGATGACGCCGTAGCCGAGCGGCGAAGTCCAACACCGTTGTGTTTTCTCACCAATGGCGCTGGACATCCAGGTTTCCTCGTCGCGATCTTGCAACTCTCCACTTGGCAGCTCAACACTGGCCTGTCCCGGTGCATTGAGATGCACCTGAAGCGCTCCGCTCATGGTGTGAAGTGGGTAATTCCTGCCTTGATCCAGTAGCCCCCAGTGCTGCAAAGCAATAGCAGCTGCAAGGGTTCCGTGGCCGCAGAGCCGAACTTCGCAAGTCGGTGTGAACCAACGCAGTCGCCACGTCCCTGAATCAGACCACAAGAAAGCTGTTTCCGACTGGTTCAGCTCAGCTGCCAACTGCTGCATCCATGGGGCATCAGCTGGTTGCTCTAAGAGCACTACACCAGCGCCATTTCCGCTTAGCGGCGTCGTGGTGAATGCATCAACCGCGGCAATTCTTATCCCTTCTTGGACGTCGTTGATCATTCGCTGCGTAGTTCTCGGCGCATGAGCTGGCGTAAAGCTTCTGCTGGCTTGACCTCACCTCGAATCAAGTCCAGAACGCTGCTGGCGATGGGTAACTGCCACTCACGTTCGGTTGCCATCTGACAGAGGGCCTTACAGGTGGGAAGACCTTCAACAGTGGCACCAACCTTCAGCAAAGCAGCTTCGCTGCTGAGACCTTCTGACAGATAACAGCCATAGCGATAGTTGCGGCTCAATGGGCTTGTTGCGGTCGCCATCAAATCGCCAATTCCGGCTAGGCCGTAGAGCGTTTCAGCGCAGCCACCCTGCTGCTCGAGCACCAAGGCCATTTCTGCCAGGGCGCGAGTCAGCAATGAGGCCCGCGCGTTGGCACCAAGGGCAAGACCGTCGCAGATGCCGGCGGCAATGGCCATCACATTTTTGAGCCCACCAGCGAGTTCAGTTCCCCGCGGGTCACGATTGCGATACAGCCTGAATTGTTCACTGCTGAGATCCTGCTGGATTTCGACGAGCAACTTCTCATCGGTTCCTGCCAAGACGCTGGCGGCCGGCAGGCCTTGTTGCAGTTCTGCTGCAAGGTTCGGGCCGCTAAGCACCAGGACAGGCCAATTCGGGCAAGCGGACTGCCAAAGACCACTGGCCGTCGCTCCACTGCCAGGATCGAGGCCCTTGGAACAGCTGAGTAGGGGTCTGGGCGTCCAGTGACTAATCCTGCGCGCCAGCGGGGCCACGCCCACTAGTGCCACTGCAGAAATCACCAGATCGACATCTTTGAGTTGCTCAAGCGCGTCATCTCCATGGAGACGTCGCCAGCAACGCAATCGGTGCCCGTTGGCTTCAAGCAGTGCCGTCAGTGTCGAGCCCCATGCTCCTCCACCAAGTACTGCAATGTCGCGGACCAACCGGATGCGGCATGACTCTCGCCATCATGCGACACAGCCATTCAGCCGACATGTCCACAGCCTCAAGCTGGGAGGGTCTCACGGGAACAGCGCTCGTCATTGGCCAGGGCGGTATCGGCAGTGCGCTGGTGCAAGAACTTGGCGAGCGGCTACCTCAGCTTGACCTGCTCTGGCTTGGCCGCCGCAGCACACCGCGTCTGGATTTGAGCTGCGATGGTGATCTCGATCAACTGGGTGAGGTCTTAGCTGGCAAGCCACCCTTAAGGCTTGTGATTAACACCGCCGGCTGGCTGCATGACAGTCAGCGCGGGCCTGAAAAGCGTCTCGCGCGAGTCAACCGTGCCGGATTGGAGCAGGCCTTCAGCATCAACGCCTATGGGCCGATCCTGTTGGCCCGAGCCATCGAGTCCTCCCTGGGCCACGGCGAGGCCGCCTGGTTCGCAAGCCTCTCAGCCCGAGTGGGAAGCATTGGTGACAATCGCCTGGGGGGCTGGTACGGCTACCGGGCAGCCAAGGCAGCCCAGAACCAGCTTCTACGCACACTGGCTATTGAATGGCGGAGGTGTCTGCCATCGGTGTGCGTGACATTGCTTCATCCCGGAACCACAGCCACGGATTTGTCTGAACCCTTCCGGCGAGGCGTTCCGCCAGAGAAGCTCTTCAGCCCTGAACGTGCGGCATGTCAACTATTGGACGTGCTTTCTCTGCAGTGTCCTGAGGATTCAGGTCGGTTTTTAGCCTGGGACGGCAGCACTATCCCCTGGTGATGCCATCGATTGCAGCAGGTCGAGGGGCACAACATTCAGAGCCCTCTGCTCGCAGCGCTCAAGGACAACAGGCGGAGCCATGCCATCGGCATGGGCCTCAAGCCAACGGGCAGCGCAGATGCACCAATGATCGCCAGGCTTAAGACCAGGGAACTGAAACTGGGGCATTGGTGTGCTCAAGTCATTGCCCTGGGCCTTGCTGTAGCTCAGAAATGAGGCGGAGACGATGCAACAGACCGTGTGGCTACCCAGATCGGCGTCATCGGTGTGGCAGAAACCATCGCGGTACCAACCGGTCATCGGTTGGCATCCGCAGCGTTGCAGCGGCGTGCCAAGCACGTTGAGAGCTGGGCTGATGGGGTTTTCCATGGCAGCTGACATTCCTCTCCAGTGTCCCCATCCGTTGCACAAATACGCCAGATGGCTTGACGAAATCGGGGGGGTAGACGCTATGGGTCTTGGGGTGACCGCCACTTGAGGCGGCATGTCCCTCTGAAACGACGCGCGCTGACCTGATGAGCTGGGATTTCACCGAAGATGCGGCATTCCAAGCTCTGGCGGATGCCTTTCGCGAGAGCGGCGAGACCTCGGCCATGGAGTTTCTGGCCAATGGCGAGGGTGCTTTTCACTTCCAGGACCTGACACAGAACGCGGCCGGTGAGGGCGAGGACCTCTCCGATTCCTCGGCTCTCGATGCTTTCCAGCAGGAGGTCATCGATACCCTTGAGGGCCGCGTCAGCGAGTGAAGCTCAGCTGTAGAAAAAGGCGATTTCCTTGTCCTTGAGCCCATCCCAACCGGCATCGATCAGCCGCTGATTCAGGGTCTCCTTGTCGAAATGCTTGGCACCGGTCTTGACGATTCGGTTCCGCATCGATTTCTTCACGCCACTGCGAGCCCGTTGACTCTCCTTCTCCATCACCTCGTTGTAGAGGTTGAGCATCGGTGCAGGGATTGGGCTGCCGTCGAGGTCGACACCTGCTGCGATGGCCTCATCAACGCCACCGGGACCGGCAATCACCATGGTTTCTCTGTAGGGCGGCCACAGACTGCCATGGACCCTTTCGGCCTCATGCGCTGAAGTAGCGGGCTTTCGAGTGCAATGCCACCAGAGCCGTTGTGCTCTGCTCTGGATCCAACTGATCGCTGTCATCCATGCGCAGGCCGATGCGTTCGCCCGCCAGCCAATCCAGTTGAGGCCTTGAGTCAGCCACATTTGGGCAGGCTGGATAGCCAAAGGAGTACCTGCTGCCGCGATAGCGCTGGGCAAGAACATCCCTTAACGCCTTGGGTTCCTCCGCTGCAAAGCCCAACTCTTTGCGTATACGGGCATGGGTCCATTCAGCAAGGGCTTCTGCCATTTGGACACCGAGCCCATGGAAATAGAGGTAATCGCTGTACCGATCAGCAGCAAAGAGCTGCTTGGCGGTGCTTGTGGCGATCTCACCCATGGTTACGGCCTGCATAGGAATCACGTCGGTCGGCTCACCATCGGCTGTGAGATCTCTGTAGAAATCGGCAATGCAGTAGCGGTTACCTGAGCGTTGACGGGGCAGCTCAAATCGGCCAAGTTCCTCGCTTCGATGTTGTGGGTCGAAGACCACCACAGCATTGCCATCACGTCCACAGGGGAAGTATCCATAGGCAACCCGTGGTGTGAGTAGCCCTTCCTGACGAACGCGCAACATCCACTGCTGCAGGACTGGTTCGGCTTTGTCGACTAGATCTTGTTCGTAGGCTTCACGACTCTGATCCTTGCTCTTGCGCATTTGCCATTGGCCGGCAAAGAGTGCATTGCGATCGAGATAACTGAAGACTTCTTCGAGATCGATAGCTGTTTCATCAAGCACCTGGGTGCCCCAGAAGGGAGGCTCTAGAGCTGGTTCCTCTGGCACCGCTTCTGACCGCTCGCGGCTAACCGGTGCCGCAGGCTGCTTGGGCTCACTGGATGCTTCTGCCGAAGTGGTGGGGGCATCATCAACGCCACTGTCGCCGTTCAAACCCAGTCCTTCCGGAATTGCACCCAAGAATCCTTTGGTGTCGTCCCATTCGTCGCCTTTTTTAGCTTCGACCAAGGCATCCATGAAGCGAAGATCAGCGAAGGCATCTCGCCCATAGATCACCTGTCCGTCATAAACCTCGCGGCAGTCCTTGTGAACGAAACGTGGCGTCAGCGCAGCGCCACCCAGGATGACAGGAACTGAGATGCCTGCGTCATTAAAAGCCTGAAGGTTGTCCTTCATGAAAGCCGTGGATTTGACCAACAGTCCGCTCATCGCAATGCAGTCAGCTTGGTGTTTCTGCTGCGCTTCAATAATCGCATCTACGGATTGCTTAATTCCAAGATTGACAACCTCATAGCCATTATTAGTGAGAATGATGTCAACAAGATTCTTGCCAATATCATGCACGTCACCCTTAACAGTTGCAATCAGAAATTTAGCTTTAGCCGAACTTTCTCCCTCTGTCTTTTCCATATATGGCTCCAGGTAAGCCACTGCACTTTTCATAGTTTCAGCGCTTTGAAGTACGAAAGGCAACTGCATTTGGCCTGAGCCAAACAACTCACCGACCACTTTCATGCCATCAAGCAAGAACGTATTAACAATTTCGAGTGGCTTGTATTGGCTCAATCCTTCATTGAGAGCAGGCTCAAGGCCTATACGTTCGCCATCGATGATGTGCTGCTTGAGTCGCTCTTCGACAGGCAGATCAGCAAGTGATGGCCCTGATGCTCGGGCCTCCTTCGTGGATACTCCTTCAAACAGGGTGGTGAGCTCTGTCAGCGGGTCATAGGTGCAGACATCGCCTTCAAAGCGACGACAGTCATTGATTAGATCACGACAGACCTGCTGATGCTCCTCGCTGATCTTCATCAGTGGCAGGATCTTTGCTGGGCTGACGATTGCGGCATCCATGCCGGCTTCACAGCAGTCATGCAGAAAGACTGAATTCAGTGTGATTCGGGCAGCTGGAGATAATCCAAAGCTGATGTTGCTCACACCGAGCACCACATGAACACCAGGCAGATCGGTAGTGATCCGCCTGATGGCTTCGACGGTTTCACAGCCGTTGCGCCTGTCTTCTTCAATGCCTGTAGAGATAGGGAGAGCAAGTGGGTCGTAGAAGATCTCGTGGGCGGGGATGCCAAATTCGACAGCATCCCTGTAGGCGCGCTGAGCAATGGCGAATTTGCGTTCCGCCGTGCGGGCCATGCCGTCTTCATCGATGGTTCCGATGACTACTCCAGCGCCATAGGTTCGGGCCAGTTCCAATACCTTGAAGAAGCGTTCGTCGCCGTCTTCGTAATTGGTGGAGTTCAATAAACATTTACCTCCGGCCACCTTCAAGCCGGCTTCCATCTTTTGCCACTCAGTGGAATCCAGCATTAGGGGAAGGTTGACGTTGGTGACCAACCGGCTCACCAAGTCATGCATATCTTTTTCGCCATCTCGACCCACATAATCAACGTTTACATCAAGCACGTGCGCGTTTTCTTTGACTTGCCCGCGAGCGACAGCCACCAGGCCATCCCAATCCTCAGCATTAAGAAGCTCCCTCACCTTTCTTGAACCACTGGCATTGAGCCTTTCGCCAATGATCAGGAATGAGTTGTCCTGGTAGTAAGGAGTCGTGCCATAGATCGAGGAGACTGAAGCCTCGGCCCCCAGCAGAGGGCGTTCCTTCTTCAACATTGGGGTGCGGACCGGCCGTTCGGCTGGACGCATCTCCTGGGATAGTTCCGACAGAGCGGCGATGTGGGCGGGAGTGGTACCGCAGCAACCACCGATTACCTGAACGCCAAGATCCTCGATGAAATGGTGCATCGCCATCTTCATCTCGACTGGAGTTAAGCGGTAGTGAGCTACACCGCCAATGTTCTCTGGCAATCCCGCGTTGGGGATGCAGCTGACCACGAAAGGAGCATGGGCACTGAGATATTTCACATGCTCCTTCATCTGCTCCGGCCCCGTGGCGCAGTTGAGGCCTAGAACGTCAATAGGAAATGGCTCAAGAATCGAGACCACCGCCGCGATATCGGAGCCGACCAGCATCGTGCCGGTGGTTTCCATCGTGACGCTCACCATCAGCGGACGGCGTTCACCAGTAGCTTCAAAGGCTTTTTCGATTCCGGCCAGAGCAGCCTTGATCTGAAGCGGATCCTGACAGGTTTCGATGATGAACAGGTCAACATCACCGTCAAGCAGGCCCTTCGCCTGTTCAGCGAAGGAATCGCGCATCTCATCGAAGCCCACATGGCCAAGGGTCGGCAGCTTGGTGGTGGGACCCATTGATCCCGCCACAAACCTTGGTTTTTCCGGCGTGCTGTAGCGATCGGCCATCTCCTTGGCCAGACGGGCAGCTTTGACGTTGAGCTCGTAGGCCTCGTTTTGAAGGTCGTATTCGGCTAATACCAACGAGGTAGCCCCGAAGGTATCGGTTTCGATCACATCGCAGCCTGCCTCGAGGAACTGGCGATGGACTTCCTGCACGGCATCAGGCCGTGTGACGACGAGATTCTCATTACATCCTT
This sequence comes from uncultured Synechococcus sp., assembly GCA_913048995.1. Classification (GTDB taxonomy): domain Bacteria; phylum Cyanobacteriota; class Cyanobacteriia; order PCC-6307; family Cyanobiaceae; genus RCC307. The sequence continues at coordinate 7,208 of CAJWXK010000087.1, forward strand.
CGAGGGCGGCCCCACCGAAGTCATCCGGACCGAGGTCCATTTGCTGCAACGACGTGCCCGTAGCTCCGTCGAATACGAGAACCGGCCGCTCAGGAGCGTGCAGTCTCTCCAAGAACCGGTGCATCACTTGATACGGATTCGCGTCACCCAGTGCTCAAAGTTAGGGTCCCGCCCCTCGGTAATGGCAGTGAGGCGTTCTCTTAGGGCATTCATCACGGGGCGCTCAGCCGCCAGATCGGTGCACTCCACACGTCTTACAGGGGTGACCTTGGCTGCTGTTCCGGTAAGGAAAACTTCTTCTGCAACAAAGAGTTCGCTCTTGTCGACCGGTCGCTCGACCACGGTCATCCCCATGCTGCGAGCCAGTTCGATCACGCT
>CAJWXK010000088.1 GCA_913048995.1 uncultured Synechococcus sp.
CGGAATCCTGCTCGTCACAGGCCCAACCGGCTCAGGGAAATCCACCACCCTTTATTCACTTCTGGCCGAGCGCAACGATCCGGGGCTCAACATCTCCACGGTGGAAGATCCGATCGAATACACCCTGGCTGGCATCACCCAAACCCAGGTCAACCGGGAGAAAGGGGTGGACTTCGCCAAGGCCCTGCGAGCCTTCATGCGCCAAGACCCCGATGTGTTGCTGGTGGGGGAAACGCGCGATCTCGAAACGGCCAAAACCGCATTGGAAGCCGCGCTCACCGGCCACCTGGTGCTCACCACCCTGCACTGCAACGACGCCCCCAGTGCTGTGGCCAGGCTCGAGGAGATGGGAGTGGAGACCTACCTGCTCAGCGCCTCACTGATTGGCGTGCTCTCCCAGCGGTTGCTGCGCAAGCTCTGCACCCACTGCCGCCAGCCCTACCAACCCAAGGAGGCCACCTTGGCCCGCTTCGGTTTGGAGGCCAGCCAAAACAGCGCCATCAACTTCTACCAACCTCCGGCCAACAACACCTGCAGCCATTGCCATGGCCTTGGTTACAAGGGGCGCATCGGCGTCTACGAGGTGATGCGCGTCAATGAGGACATGGCAGCGGCCATTGGCCAAGGCGCCGGCACCGATCAACTGCGCCACCTGGCCCTGAGCAACGGTATGAAAACGCTGCTGGGCTACGGACTGGAGCTGGCCCGCCAAGGCCACACCAGCCTGGAGGAGGTGGAGCGGGTGCTACTCACCGACTCCGGCCTTGAGCAGGAAATCAGGGCCCGCAACCTCAGCACCTCCACGTGCATCGGCTGTGGGGCCGGACTTCGCGATGAATGGCTTGATTGCCCCTATTGCCTAACTCCCAGGGGCACACTGCAGAGATAGGGGCACCAGAGCGAGCCATGGAGCTGCAGATCGAAACCCTGATGGAGCAGTTGGTGGAAAAAGGGGGCAGCGATCTGCACCTCTCCGCCGGATTACCCCCCTACGGCCGCTTCAGTGGTGCCTTGAAGCCCATGCATGAAGCACCTCTGGCCGAGGAGAGCTGCAACCGCTTGATCTTCAGCCTGCTCAACAACAACCAGCGCAAACAGCTGGAGCAGAACTGGGAGCTGGACTGCTCCTATGGGCTCAAGGGCGTGGCCCGCTTTCGGGTCAATGTGTACAGGGAAAAAGGTTGCTACGCCGCCTGCCTCAGGGCCCTGGGCAGCAGCATTCCGAGCCTGGAGAAACTGGGCCTGCCCGATGTGGTCCGCGAGATCAGCGAGCGACCGCGAGGGCTGGTGCTGGTGACCGGGCCCACGGGGTCAGGCAAAACCACCACCCTGGCGGCCCTGCTGAACCACATCAACCAAGAGCGGGCCGAGCACATCCTCACGGTGGAAGACCCGATTGAGTTTGTGTATCAATCGGCCCGCAGCGTGATTCACCAGCGTGAGCTCGGTGAAGACACCCGCAGCTTTGCCAATGCCCTCAAGGCCGCCCTGCGGGAAGACCCCGACGTGATCCTGGTGGGGGAAATGCGTGATCTTGAGACCATCCAGCTGGCCATCACCGCGGCAGAAACCGGTCACCTGGTGTTCGGCACGCTGCACACCAGCTCGGCAGCTCAGACCGTGGATCGCATGGTGGATGTGTTCCCACCGGCCCAGCAAACCCAAATCCGAGTGCAACTCAGCGGCAGCCTGGCAGGGGTGTTCGCCCAGACCCTTTGCAAGCGGCTCAACCCACCCCCGGGTGCCTTCGGGCGGGTCATGGCCCAAGAAATCATGATCAATACTCCGGCCCTGGCAAATCTGATCCGTGAAGGCAAAACCGCACAGATTTATTCCCAGCTGCAAACCGGCGGACAGATGGGTATGCAGACCTTGGAGCGGGCCCTGGCTGATCTGGTGAGCAACGGCAGTGTCGAGCAAGAAGAGGCGTTGGCCAAAGCCAGCAAACCCGATGAACTCATGCGGCTGCTTGGTAAAGCCTGATGGCAGCACAGACCTTCCTCGCCGTTTACAAAGACCGCCAAGGCAAGGAGAAGAATCTGCGCCTCAAAGCATCGGATCTGGCCAGCGCCAAACGCAGTCTGCGGCAGAGGGGCATCATCCCCGTCAGCCTCAGCAGCGACACCACAGGAAATGAGAAGGTTCGGCAAGGGCTCAGCCTGTCACTGGAGAAGGTGCCGGCCGTCAAGGACAAGGCCGTCTTTGCCAGCCAGATGGCCGCGCTCGTCAGCGCTGGAGTACCGATCGTGCGAAGCCTCGAGATCCTTGCCGAGCAGCAGAAACTACCGATGTTCAAACGGGCCTTGCTGCGTATTTCTAAAGATGTGAACCAGGGCTCATCGCTGGGGGCCGCCCTGCGCCGGTGGCCGAAGGTCTTCGACAACCTCAGCGTGGCCATGGTGGAGGCTGGAGAAGCGGGAGGGGTCCTAGAGGAGGTACTCAAGCGCCTGGCCAAGCTGCTGGAGGACAACGCCAAGCTCCAGAACCAGATCCGCGGCGCCCTGGGTTATCCGGTCACGGTGCTGGTCATAGCTATCGGTGTATTCCTGGGTATGACGATCTTTCTGATCCCCACCTTTGCTGGAATCTTTGAAGATCTGGGAGCTGAATTACCAGCCTTCACCCAGCTGATGGTGGACCTCAGCGCCCTGCTGCGCTCCTCATTCTCGCTTCTGCTATTCGGCGGCCTGTTGCTCTTGATCTGGCTGATCAAGCGGGCTTACAGCACCAAAGTCGGTCGCCGGCGCATCGACGGGTTGACCCTCAAGCTGCCGCTCTTTGGTGATTTGATCCGCAAGACGGCCACAGCTCAGTTCTGCAGAACTTTCAGCTCCCTGACCCGCGCCGGAGTGCCGATCCTGATGGCACTCGACATTGTGCGCGACACCGTTGGCAACCGGGTCCTCTCGGAGGCCATCGAGGCCTCCAAGAATGAAGTGCAGCAAGGAGGCACCTTGAGCCTGGCGCTGCAACGGCGCAAGGTGTTTCCCACCATGGCCGTGAGCATGCTGGTCATCGGTGAAGAGAGCGGTGGAGTGGACGCCATGCTCTCCAAGGTGGCCGACTTTTACGAAGACGAAATCGCTGCCACTGTCAAAGCCATGACGGCCATGTTGGAACCCGCAATGATCGTGATTGTCGGCGGCATCGTCGGCTCAATCTTGCTGGCGATGTATCTACCAATGTTCAGCGTCTTCGATAACATTAAATGAGCTACTATCCTTGATAAAGTGCCAAAGTCCTGCCTTTAAAAGAGGCGTTTTGAAACACATTTTCAGGGATCCAGCTGCGACCTTTTTCAATACAAGACTTGTATAAATAAGCTGCCCCAAAGCTGGAAACTGCAAACTCGACTTGCAAGACCTGACGGTACCCTCCTTTCGATCGACCATCACGATGAAGGCCTGAGGTGTCTGCAGCAAAACAGATTCCAGGACAGCCGGTAGCTTTAACGATCTCAAGATCATCACGACGGCTACTATTGTCAGAATCATGACGCTGGCCCACAAACTGATGACGACCATCATGGGTATATGGCTGAAACTCAAAGGGCCCATCTTGGTCACCTACATTGGTCAAATTGATGAAAAATTTGATAAATTTCAACCAATCCATATCAAAGCGGAATGACTGGGCTGAAAAGCTATAAAGAGATTGGTGATTTTGTTCATTGATTTTTAGAGGAACCACATGCCAACTTTGAATCTGCATCAATAAAGGCTGACATTGAAGATAATCAGCTGCAAGATTAGTCAGCTGAAGATGTTCAATAAGAGACCATATAGAGGCGCATGAATAAACATCAGCAATGGCATGAAAAAGACGAGGCGCTCTTCGTTCTGGTGCCTGAAGAGCTAATTCAAAATTATCATAAATAGGTTGAGCAGAATCACTACTTACTTGTCTATCTTCCCGAACAGGCTTGCTTCGCAAGTCTCTGCGAATTTGACAACTCAAATCAACGATATTGCCAACAGGAAGAATAACAGTATACCCTTTATGATTCAATTGCCTAGTCTTAGATCGGAAGCGATTACCGCCTCTAGAGATTTGATATTTTAATCGGAATGGGAGCGCCAGATATCGGTTCATTGTTCCATGAGTCAGCACAAATAATCTCCTCATTGATTGATATGTACGAGCAGAAATAATAAAACAATCATTGAAAAGATTTCTACAATAATCAATTAGAAAGCCTGTTCTCAATAATATAAAAGTGACTTCATTTATGCGTTTCATTGTTACCACTGAAGCGGCCTTGCCCCGTCTTACAAGGTTGCGTCAACGCTTGCAAGCAAGCGCTGACGCGATCGCCCCCCCGGCGATCCAGCCACTGCTCCAACAGTGCTGAAAATTGAAGCCGCCAGTCACCCCATCCACATCCACCAACTCACCTGCAAAGTGCAGCCCTGAGACATAGCGACTCTCCATCGTGGCCATGTTGACCTCACCCAGATCCACCCCCCCGGCAGTGACGAACTCCTCACCGAAAGGGCCACGACCAATGACCGGCAGCTCAGTGCGCAGCAGCAGCCCAGCAAGGCGCTGTTCCCCTCGGCGCGGCAACTCAGCCCAGGTGCGATTGACATCAAGGCCGGCTTGCTTGAGCAAAGCCAACCAGAGCCGACGTCGCATGGGCAACAACAGCTCAGGCCGACCATTACCCAGCTGACGGCGTGCCAGCTCCTGGCGGGCCACTGCGAACTGCACCTGCAATTGTTCAGTATCAAGACCGCCGCACCAGTTGATGCGCAGCTCAGCTTTGTAGCTGTGTTGCTGCAAGGTGCGGGCGGCAAACGCCGTCAAGCGCAACAAACCAGGCCCACTGAGACCCCAGTGGGTGATCAGCACAGTGCCCTCGCGCTGCCGGAAGCGCTCTGAGCCCACCTGCAGCTCAAGATCCACTGGCGCCTGACTCAGGCCTGCCAAGGCAGTGAGCCAAGGAGCATCCAGGCGCAGCGTAAACAGCGAAGGCACTGGTGGCACCACCTGATGGCCCAAGGCTGCAGCGATGCGGCGACCGCTGGGGTGACCGCCAGTAGCCAGCAGCAATCGCCTGCAGCGGATGGGCTCTGACATGCCCCTGGCCTGAAGAAGAAAACCATCAGTGCTCGGTGTCACTTCCTGCAGGGCTCGCTGGGACTGCAACTTCACCCCTGCCCTATGAGCCGCTGCGCGCAAAGCAGCCACCACCGTCGCCGAGCTGTTGGTAACAGGGAACATCCGCCCGTCGTTTTCTTCCACGAGCTCAACACCACGCTCAGCAAACCAAGCCACCGCATCACCTGCGGCAAAGCGACTGAAAGGTCCCCGTAGGGGCCTTTGACCACGGGGGTAGTGGGCAACCAATTCGCTTGGGTCCCAGCACGCATGGGTGACATTGCAACGGCCCCCACCGCTGATGCGGACCTTGGCCAGGGGTTCTGCAGTGGCTTCCCAGATCTCAACGCCCTCAACACCGGCTTCTGCAGCGGTGATGGCCGCCATGAAACCGGCTGCCCCACCGCCAACGACCACCACAGGCAGCGAATCAACCTTAAGCATCTGGCACAAAGGCGAGCGCCACACCGTTGTTGCAGTAGCGCTTCCCCGTAGGCCTGGGGCCATCACCAAAAACGTGACCCTGATGTCCCCCGCAGCGGCGGCAGTGGTACTCGGTGCGGGGAATGATCAAACGGAAGTCCACCTGGGTGTCAATCGCATCAGGCAGCGGCTGCCAGAAGCTGGGCCAGCCGGTACCGCTGTCATATTTCGCAGCGCTAGAGAACAGGGGCAACTGACAACCGGCGCAGACAAACGTGCCTTTGCGCTTTTCATTGTTCAAAGGGCTGGAAAAGGGCGGCTCAGTCCCCTCCTGACGCAGGACGCGATAGGCCTCAGGCGAGAGGCGCTCACGCCACTGAACATCACTGAGCTGCCAGTCAGGATCTGCCGCACTGGCTGCTGCAGCAGACTTTGGTCGGAACAAAGCAGCGATCGATACCGCCACCGCCTGCAGTAGAGAGCGCCGTTGCCACTGGGCCATCGCTTGAGCGTGCACATTTGGTTGCAGCATGGGGGAGTGACCAGCACCAGCGCCAGCCCCTTTCTGCCTCCGGCACACCGCTTCAGTGTGGCGCCGATGATGGATTACACCGATCGGCACTTCCGCGTGCTGATGCGACAGGTGAGCCGCCATGCACTGCTGTACACCGAAATGGTGGTAGCGCAGGCTCTGCACCATGGCCGCTGTGAGGTGCTGCTGGGATTTGACCCAGAGGAGAAACCCATAGCCCTACAGCTGGGTGGTGATGAGCCAAAACTGCTAGCGGAAGCAGCTGAACTGGCGCAGCGCTGGGGCTATGACGAAGTCAACCTCAATGTGGGATGTCCCAGCCCCAAGGTGAAGCAGGGACGTTTTGGGGCCTGCCTGATGGCAAAGCCGCAGCAGGTCGCCGACTGTGTCGCAGCCATGCAAGCCGCCTGCGACCTGCCCATCACTGTCAAGCACCGAATTGGTATCGATAAACAAGACAGCTACGAAGAGCTATTGCATTTCGTCGATGTGGTGGCCGCGGCCGGCTGCAACCGCTTTGCGGTCCATGCCCGTAAGGCCTGGCTGGATGGCATGGACCCAAAACAAAACCGCACAGTCCCTCCACTGCGTTATGAGCTGGTTCATGCGCTCAAACGCGACAGACCTCTACTCACTGTTGAACTGAATGGAGGCCTCGAGACTCTCGAGGACTGCAACGAGCAGCTCAAAAAAGTAGACGGTGTGATGGTGGGGCGTGCTGCCTATGCCCACCCATTGCAGTGGACACTGGTTGACCAGAAGGTGTTCGGGGACCACAGCCGCCAACCACTCAAGGCCTCTGAAGTGCTGCGTGGGGTGATCCCCCATGCTGAACGCTGGTGCAGTGCCGGCGGACGGCTCTGGCCGATCGCCAGGCACCTGGTGCACCTGGTGGAAGGTGTAAGCGGCGCGCGCTACTGGAGACGGCAGCTCAGCCGAGAGGCGGGGGAACGATCAGCCCGCCCAGAGGTGCTGAAGCGCGCAGCTGAACAACTGGAAGACAGGGGGCTTTAAGGCTCAACCCTCTGCGCCGCCGTAATCACCCCAGTCCTCTGAGGGAGCACCACCGCCGCCAGAACCACCGCCGCGTTTGCGGCGACTGCGCCCTTCATCAAAGCTATCTCGGCTGGGCTCACCGCCTCCACCGCCGCCATAGGCATCACCACCCCCAGCACCGCCCTGGTTGCCGCCGCCATAGCTGCGATCCTCCCAACCACGGGCACCGGAACGGCGTTCGCCACCGTCCTGTCCACCACCACCGCCGTAACCACCACCGCCATAGCCGCCATAACCACCACGACCCCAACCACCGTAATCACCCATGTTAGTCTCAAAGAAAATGTTTTACTACCGCCGGAGAAAAAGCCGCTGCCAATACCCGAAAAACACAATACGCCGGGAGAGCGCCAGCAAATACGGAGAACACGC
>CAJWXK010000089.1 GCA_913048995.1 uncultured Synechococcus sp.
TAATCATAGTCGGCCTGAGCGTGACTTACCGCGAGCCATGGCCCGAAGCAAGCGTAGATGCGACGGGGGGTAAAGTTGTTCCCGGGTTTTGGCAAGTTAGCCCTGTGATGCGTGATCGTCTCGGTTCGTTAGCGTTCCCTGCTTTACTTCGTCCCGGCCAGCCAGTTATACCAGAGCACCCCGTATAAAGAGATTTTGGGAGTAACTAATGGCGAAGCGCATCATTCAGGGTTTGACCCTACTCTTGGTTCCGACAGCATTAATCTTTGGTGCCTGCTCGGATGATGGAACGACAACCCCCACTCCAGCAGACATTCTGACAGCAGATCTACCGCTCAACGATGCGACGCTTCCCGATACTGTACCTGCGGATACGGTGGTCGATACGGCTCAGCCTGTCGATACGGCTCAACCAGATACGTTCATCCCAGATACGGCGGTCCCAGACGCTGGTGTCGACACGGCACAGCCAGATGCCTCGCCTGATAACACACCACCCACGGTCGCGAGTACAAACCCGGCCGCCGACCAAGGCGGAGCTGCGGCGCGGCGCGAAGCGGCCATGCTCGCAAAAGAAGGGGCAAGAGCTAACGCAGAACAGGTGTTGCTCTAACGCAACAAGAGTCATGCGCCTCTCAAATCGCGGCCCAACAGACGAATTGTGCGATCCAACGACAGTGCAGCCAACACAATCATCGCCACATTAATGAGCCAGCCAAAAACAAACAAAGCCCCTGTCAAGAGATTTTCCGCCCCGACAGGAGCCGTCACGATCGAATGAATCAACTCATCGAGTGCAGCATCAGACACCGCAAGAACCGACGCGAAAAACATCTGCAGACTGCAGGACTTGAGCTTGAGTGCCATGACATCGTCACGTCCTGCCAGGTGATAACGGGCAATGCTGAGTTGATAGTTGGCCAACAAAAAGAACAACGCAAACTGCGTTAATTGAGTGAGCTGCTGGAGCTGAAACACCTCCCGAGTCTCAGAGGCAAGAAAACCAATCGCGATGAACCAGGTCAGACAACGGCAAAGCCATACCCAACCCCGTGACTGCAGCAAACGCTGATCCAGCGAAGCCATTCCCACAACAACGGCTGCTCAACATGATGCTGATTGCGCCAAGACTGAGCACAAACGCTGCGCTGACTTCAACTCTGTTGCCAAGGAATGGCGACCAGGGCCTCAAGCTGCTGCCACCGACTTGAATCCAGCAGCACCAGAGGCTTGAGCTGGACCTGCTCCAAGGCAGTCAGCACCTCAGCCTCAGGCAACGCTCGAGCCGGCCCTAAGGGCATCACCAACACCTGGGCTTCGGCGGGATCCGCCATCAACTTGAGGTCGAGGTCCCCAAGCTCCCGCTCAAAAAACAAGCGCCGCAGGCGGCCGGTGAGCACCGGACCCAAAGCATGGGCAAACGCCTCAAGCTCGTCATGGCTCACTCCAGCGCCGCACTGCAGCGAGAGCCAGATCAAGAATTTGGCCCAGCTCTCACGGGTCCAAAGCGGATCAAATCCCTCGCGCTCGCGGCGCACCAATTCCTCGACAGCGAAATGGAGCAACGCACCCTGCAGGTCCTGAGCTGACGACGCGCCCATCGGGCCTTACCAGATCACAATCCTTCTCTCCTACCAGCAGGGCAGGACGACACCTGCCATGGACTTAACTCCCTCACTGCCTGTGATGGAAGCCCGACGAAGGAAGGGGGAAGCCCTGCTGCAAGGCCGGCGACTGGTGCTCTGCAGCAGCAGCTGGCCCCTGCTGGTCAGCCAGGTCTGTGTGCTGCAGCGCGGACCCCAGGTGCTTGGCGCCTGCACCACAGAAGACGAAGGGCTGACCCTGGTGCTGCGTCACCGGCCCGAGTTATTGATCTGCCAAGACCGGCTGGATCAAGGCAATGGCGTCCGGCTCATCCATCGCTGCAAGGCGGAACACCCCGAGCTGCGCACGCTGCTGATTGTGCAGGAGCCTCAGCGTTTTGCCTGGAAACAAGTGCTGCATCTCGGGATTGATGCCGCCTGCTGTGCCACTCAGCTGGGACGCGGTGTAGTGCTGAAAGCCCTGGAGAACCTGGAGCAGGGTGGCTGCTTCATTGACCCAGCCCTGCGTTGCACCGCTTGCGAAGCCCAGCTCCAGCTCACGGGCAGGGAACAACAGGTGCTGGAAGGACTGCAACGCTGCGAATCAAGCAAGCAACAGGCCAAGCGTTTGGGGCTACGGCTGAGCACCGTGAAGGGCTATCAACGTCAGCTTTACAACAAACTCGGAGCCCACTGCTCCACCCAGGCTGTCCTTTTGGGCCTGCAGAACGGACTTCTCCAGGCAGACTAGAAACGTTGCAAGCGCCGGCATGGCCCTCGATCTCAACGATCCCGATCTCGAACTGTCCGATCTCGTCTACGCCTACCAGAGTTGGGTCCTGGCTGTTCTCAATGACGAAAAGCTCAATCCAGAAGGCGAAAAACTAGCCAGTGAGGAAATCGCTGAGGACGCGATGAACGCCCTTCGTTTCCTGCCTGCCGAGGTCACGTCAACCGTGGAGAGCACTCTGGCCCGGGCCTATGACGTCGATGCCGAGGAACTCGCTGAACTGCTTTTCCCCGAGAGTTAAAACGGCACCAATCAGCAGCCCAAGATGCCTAAAACTCTCGACACAGGCGTAGAGTCTTGGATAGTGGGTCTAACAAAAATTGCCATCGATATTGATGATTAATTTGATCAGGTTATGATGATTACTTAATTGTTGGCTTACTGGCTGCCTTTACAGTATCAATTATCTCTACCTTGGCAGATAGGGCCACGATCACATCGTCTTCTGGTCCGCCACCACCGACGGCATCAACTTCAATTTCATGCTCGGCAGCGACTCCGGCACTGGCATCAGCAAAGATGAACTCAGTGGCATCGGGGGGGGGGGGGAACCAAGAAAACACAATGATGTGATCATCGGCGATGACAAGGACAACGAGATTGAGGGCGGGCGCGGCAACGATCTGATCAAGCCCGGCAAGGTCAAAGACTGGATCTTTGGTGGACGCAAACCCAGCAACAACAAATCCAAGCCTTCAGTAGACAGCTTCGCAGGGGATGTCGACACGGTCGAGCTCACCGGGCAACCTCGCGACTATTCCCTCAGCAAAAAGAAAGACCCTGAGCTCGGCTGGGTCTTTGTGCTCACAGACAAACGCGAGGGGAGCCCCGATGGCATCAACACCCTCCACGCCATTGACCAGCTCCAATTCGCTGGCGGTAAAACTCTCTCCATCAGCCAGTTCCTTTTCAATCAAAAAGCCAACCGCAAAGCCGGCGGTCGCATCGATGCCGATGATGCCGACGACTTCCTCGAGGGGGATGACGGCAACGATCTACTCAGCGGTGGCTTTGGCAACGACCGCTTTAAAGCCGGAAAAGGTCATGACCGCTTTTTTGGCGGCAAGCCCGGCTATCACGGGCCCAAGCGCCGGGATCTCGACCGCATCGAATTCAGCGGTCTAGCCAAGGATTATCTGATCGAGAAAATAGAAGACGCTGACTTCGGCAAAGGCTTCCGCATCACAGACAAGCGCTACGGCCAAGACGGCACCGATGAGCTTTTCGATATCGACGAACTTGTCTTTGCTGACGGCAAGCGCCTCAGCCCCTCCCAGCTGCTCTTCAACGGCTCATCGACCCGCACCAGCGGCGGCACCGTCGAGGGTGACGATGCTGATGACCAGCTCCAAGGTGATGTCGGCGATGACATCCTCGCTGGCGGTGAGGGGAGCGATACCTTCACCGCCAGCCGCGGTCATGACCACATCTTTGGTTGCCGCAAAAACAAGACGGATACCGACGCATCAGCGATCGACACCGTTCTCTTCTCTGGCGCAGAAAAGGACTACAGCATCCAATTGCGCAAAGACAAACTGTTGGGTGATGTCTACACCATCAACGATCAACGCGCCGATAACAAAGACGGGCGGACCACGCTCGTTGGTATCGAGCAATTAAGTTTCAGCCAGGGGCCTGATCTATCTCCAGCGCAGCTGCTCTTCCATTTGGACGTTGATGGCGATGGCAGAGCCACAGCCCTTGGCGATGGCCTCATGATCGTCCGCAAGCTCTTTAGTTCTGCTTTTACAGGCAACGTGCTCATCAAAGACGCCATTTCCACTGACTCTCCACTTCTCGCCGAACCTGCGCCTTGGCAGAGCATCGAAAAAAACATCGATTCCTTTATGCCCAGAATCTGAGCTCTGCACCCTCAGCGGCCGGCCTAAGCAGCCATGGCTAGAAACACCACAGCTGCACCCATGTCATGGCGCGCCGCCCATTAAGCGTCCCCGTTTTTTTTGCTGTCATCAGCGGCCTACTAAGTTCAACCGCAGCCCTGGCCCAGGTGCCTCAAAGCCAGCTGCGCGCCGGCAACCTGGCCCGCATGGAAGCCGAACAACTCAATGGCGGCCTGAGTGACTACTCCACAGCTCGCTGCATGCACCGCTCCGGAGGCGGTCCCTGCATGGTGGAAGCCAGCGCTCAGGGTTACCGCTTCAACATCCCTGGCGGCCCTCCAGGCTGGCAGGCCTTGGGGCAGGAACCAACACTGGAAACCGAGCTGTTGATCTCACCGGACGGTAATGAGCTCAAGCAAGTGATTTACAACGGCTCACCACGCTGAGGAGATGCAGAATCGTTAGTGCTCAACCCGAATGCCGACCCGGCTTCATTGGTATGAGGATCAATGTCGACAATCAAGAGCCAATAGAAAGGTCTTCAAAGGAAAACCCCGCTGATGCAGCGGGGTCCGTGTCCTTTCGCCCAAGCCAAGGGTCCCACCAGTGCGAGATCAGCAGCGTGCCTGTTGCAACAAATCCGCTCGGCATAAATGGCCAACTCCCGCACAATCAATCCAAATGCTGCGCCTGAGTCGTGATGCGCTCTTCCTCCAGCGAATCATCTGAGGTTCGTCGTCAACTGCGAAGCCGTTTCCGGCCAAGCCAATGGCTACAGAACTGGCGAGGTGATCTCACAGGCGGCCTCACGACAGCCGTGGTAGCCCTGCCGTTGGCCATGGCCTTCGGGGTGACCTCCGGGGCCGGAGCCATTGCCGGCCTGTGGGGAGCCATCGTGCTCGGCCTGATCGCCGCTCCCCTAGGAGGCACGCCATCCCAGGTGTCAGGTCCCACCGGACCGATGACCGTGATCATGGCGGCCATCATCGCCTCAATGGTGCAGAACTACGGAACAGGCACAGGCCTAGCCCTGGCCTTCACCGTGGCTCTGGTGGCCGGACTGTTCCAGGTGATCTTTGGGGTGCTGCGACTGGGCCAGTTCATCGTGCAGATGCCTTACTCGGTGATCTCCGGCTTCATGTCGGGAATTGGCGGCATTGTGCTGGTGCTGCAGCTGCCGGTGATGCTGGGCCTCACCCTGCGAGGCTCGGTGCCGGAGATCCTCGCCGGTGTTTGGCGTGAACTCGGCAACGTCAATGCGACAGCACTGGCCATCGGCCTGATCACCTTCGCTGTCGTGAGGCTTTACCCCAAGCGGTTCAACAGCGTGCTGCCCGGTCCGCTGGTCGCGCTGGTCGTGGTAACGGCCCTGAGCATGCTGCTGGCACCAGAAGCGCTGCCGCGTCTTGGGGAGATACCCCAAGGACTTCCCGAACTGCGCTGGCCCCAACTCGGAATCGGCGACGTGCGTGTGCTGGGGGGCTACGCCCTCACCCTGGCGGTGCTGGGCTCGATCGATTCGCTGCTCACCTCCTTGGTGGCCGACAACATCACCCGTACTCAACACGACTCCGACCGTGAACTGATCGGCCAGGGGGTAGGAAACATGGCCGCCGCACTGTTGGGGGGCCTGCCTGGGGCCGGGGCCACCATGCGCACGGTGACCAATGTCCAAGCCGGCGGCCGCACCCCTCTTTCAGGGATGGTGCATTCGGTGGTGCTGCTGGTGGTGACCCTTGGTGCCGGCGGACTCGCTTCTGTGATCCCACTGGCGGTGCTGGGAGGAATTCTCGTCAACGTGGGTATTGAGATCGTTGACTGGAATTTCCTACGCCGAGCCCCGCGCCTTTCGGTCATGGCCACGGCGTTGATGTGGCTGGTTCTGCTTCTGACGATCTTCTGGGATCTGGTGACCGCGGTGGTGGTAGGCGTCTTCATCGCCAACGTTCTGACCATCAAAGGACAGGCAGAAGCACTGGAACGCAAGACACGTCGCTTTGAAGGAGGACGTCACTACGAGGATCTCAACAATCAGGAGCAGGCCCTGCTCGAGCAACTGGGCTCGGATGTGGTGCTGCTCAGCCTGCAGGGGCCATTGAGCTTCGGGGCAAGTCGCTACCTGACTCAGCTGCTGACGGTGTCGTCGATGTACCGAACGATGCTGCTGGACCTCGGAGCTGTGACCAACCTCGATGTCACCGCCTCATTGGCGATCGACTCGCTATGCCGCGATGCAGCCAAGCAGGGCCGTCAGGTGCTGATTGCCATAACCGATGGAGAACAGCGTCAGCGCATCGAGCGCCTACAGCTCGAGCGCAACAGCGCCGTGCGCTGCGTCAACAGTCGCCGGGAAGCCCTCAATTTGCTCTGCTCAGAAGCTGCGCAGCAGCAATGAAGTACCCATCAGCAAAGCAAGCACTTCAAACGCTCGCTTCACCAGTCGGCTGCCCTTGGCAATCGCCAAATGGGCACCCAGATAGCCCCCAAGCAGAGAACCAAGCAACAGCATTGGCAGCCAGCTCCAGGCGATCTGGCCCTGCAAGCCAAGGGTGAGGGCACCGGCCCCGTTCCAAACCAGTCCCACCATCACCAGGGTGTAGGCCACCGCCTGGCCGTAATCAAGCCCGAACCAGCTCACCAGCCAGAGCGTGGCAAACAGTCCGGTACCTGATGCCAAGGACCCATTGACAAAGCCAATGGCAAACAGCACTGCCCCACCCACAAACCACAGCGGCAAACTGAGCTGACGACGGAGGACTGTGGCGCCCAGCTGAGGACGGGCCATGGAATACAGACCGAGGCCAACCGTCAGCAGACCCAGCATGGCGGTACTGAGCTGCGCCGGTAGAACCAGCGCCGTGCGGGCACCAAGCCAGACCCCCGGCAGACCCGCCAGCAACATGAAACCGGCAAAGCCCCAATTCAGGGACTGCTCGCGGGAATGGCGCAGCGTGGCCCCCAGACCAAGGGCCACGCTGGCAACCTTGTGGGTCGCCAGCGCGAGCGGAAACGGAAGACCAAGAAGAATCAGAACCGGCAGCTGAACCAACCCAGCCCCACCCCCAGCAAGGGCCGAGAGCAGGTTGGACAGCAGAGAGACCAGCAGCAACAGGGGCTGGAGCAGCAAAGGCGGCAGCTGATCAACACTCAACAGCTACTGCCCCTGCG
>CAJWXK010000090.1 GCA_913048995.1 uncultured Synechococcus sp.
CGTGTTGCCATTAATGGTTTCGGCCGCATCGGGCGCAACTTCATGCGCTGCTGGCTGAGCCGCGGTGCCAACACGGGCATTGAAGTGGTGGGCCTAAACGACACCTCTGATCCGGCTACCAACTCCCACCTGCTGACCTACGACACGATGCTGGGTCGCATCAGGGACGCTGAGATTGGTCATACCGAGAACACAATCATTGCCAATGGCCACGAGATCAAGTGCTTCTCGGATCGCAACCCCCTGAACCTCCCTTGGAAGGAGTGGGGGATCGACATCGTGATCGAGTCCACCGGTGTTTTCAATACCGATGAAAAAGCCAGCATGCACCTTCAAGCTGGTGCCAAGAAGGTCATCCTCACTGCTCCTGGCAAAGGCCCTGGTGTGGGCACCTTTGTGGTCGGTGTGAATGCTGATCAGTACCGCCACGAAGATTTCGACATCCTTTCCAACGCCAGTTGCACCACAAACTGCATGGCTCCGATCGTCAAGGTGATCGACCAGGAGTTCGGCATCGTCAAGGGTTCGATGACCACCGTGCACAGCTACACCGGCGATCAGCGCATCCTGGATGCGAGCCACCGCGACCTGCGCCGCGCTCGTGCGGCAGCCATGAATATCGTTCCCACTACCACTGGTGCTGCCAAGGCTGTTGCTCTGGTTTATCCCGAGGTGAAGGGCAAGCTTGACGGCTTGGCCTTGCGGGTCCCCACCCCCAACGTGTCGTTGGTGGACATGGTGTTCAACATCGCCAAGAACACCAGCCGCGAAGAGGTGAATGCTGTCTTGAAGGCGGCTTCTGAGGGCGATTACAAGGGCATCATCAAGTACTCCACCTTGCCGCTGGTCTCTTCCGACCTGGCCGGTACCGATGACTCCACCATTGTGGATGCTGAGCTCACCAAGGTGATGGGCGGTGACCAGGTGAAGATCCTTTCCTGGTACGACAACGAGTGGGGTTACAGCCAGCGCGTGGTTGACCTTGCCGAGATCGTTGCTCAGCGCTGGGCTTCCTGATTAAGAGTTCTTGCTCAGTTGAAGTGCTCAAACCCTCTGCTCTCGGGCAGGGGGTTTTTGCTGTCAGCCCAGCAAGGCGGGCCGCTGCTTTCGCCAAGACGGCCGATGATCTTGGCTCCGGGCAGCGCCTGAATAAACGTTTCAGCCCATGCTGGATCAAGGGTCAACACCAACTCAAAGTCCTCTCCGCCGTCGAGGCAGAGGCTTTGCATCAGGTTGTTGTTCTGCCAGCCGGCTGGGAGTGGCAGGGCTGCTGGATCTAGTTCTGGGCGGTAGCCGCTGGCTTCCCCCAGGAGCTCCAGGCTGCGTCGCAGCCCATCACTGCTGTCAGTTCCGCCAATGCGCCAAGGCAGCCCCTGGGGTTTGCTGGCATGAAGAGCTGCAATGGCATCAAAGCGTGGTTGGGGCCGTTGGTGAGCAGTGATCGCCTGCTGGATCATGGTTTCGCTGAAGTCTTCGGCCTTGAACTTGTTGCTAAGGAGCAGCTGCAGACCCAGTCCACTGAGGCCATGGGGGCCGCTCACCACGAGGACATCGCCAGCCTGGCCATCACTCCGCCTCACTAGGCAATCCGGATCGACCAGGCCAATGGCGGTGATCGAAAGCATGACTTGATCAGCTCGGGTGCAATCTCCACCGAGCAAGGTTCCCCCATGGTGTTGCAGCAGCTCGTTCATACCGCCATAGACCTCCTCCACCCAAAGCACAGACGTGCTGCCTGGGGCTGCTAGGGCCACCGTGATCCCAGCGCAGCTGTGGCAGCCCATGGCCGATAGGTCTGACAAGTTGGCTGCAACGGCCCGCCATCCTGTACTCCAGGCCGGTGTTGTGGCTTCAGAGAAGTGCACGCCTTGCACAAGCGCATCAGTGCTCACCACCCATTGCTGGTGCTCGGAGTTGGGCAGCAGGGCGGCGTCATCGCTCCATTGACCAGGTGGCGCATGCACAGAGAGCCGCTGAAGCAGTCCCAGTTCACCCAGTTCGGCGAGGGTGAGCCCCTCAGGCATGGGGATAAAGGTTTTCGGCGCCGCTCACCACCTTGGCGCTAACGATGCGGTCATCCACGCCCATCTCCTTCAAGGCTTTGGAACCATCCACGACGTAGCCAAATGCCGCGTATCGCCCATCCACAAGATTGAGGCCAGCAGGAGTGAGTTCAGCTTCGTAGAGAAAGAAGAAGAACTGAGACGAGCCGTCATCGAGGGCTTCATCGGAGTGAGCCCAGCCAAGGGTGCCGAGCGTGGCAAAGGGGAGTGTGGGTGTGGTTTTAAACAGACCTAGATCCTCGAAGGTCATGTTGTATATCGGTGAGTCATCGCCTGGCACCAGGATCTCCAGTGGGACGTGGCGCTCCTCCTTGCTGCCGGGTTTTACATAACCCTTCGCATCTCCTTCGGGATCACCGGTTTGGAGCACGTAAAAGTCTTCCGCTCGGGTGAAAGGCAGGCCGTCATAGAAGCCCCGCTGGACTAGATCAACAAAGGCACCGCCAGTTAGCGGGGCGCTATAGCCGTCAATCACGGCGGTCAGCTCGCCTTGTGTGGTGTTGAACTTCACGGTGGCCCGCCCTAGCAGGCGGGGCAGTTCATCGAATTCGGCAGGGATAGCAAAGGGGAACTCTTCTTCTACCCAGAGGGCCTCAAGGCTGCCCAAGCTGCTGAGGGCAGCACGACGCTGTGCGAGGAATGCTTCGCGGTCTTTGCTCGTGCTGATGACACAGAGTTCTTCCAGTTGGCTGCCGAACTGGCTCAGCAGAGCTTCAGCTTGTGGACGCTTTTCCCCGTCAAAGCTGTCAACAATCGCAGTACCACTAAGAGCTAGACGCTTCTCGGTGCGATCACAACTGCTCTTGATGCTGCTCCAGCGGCGGGCACGCAGGTCATCGCTGGTGCCCTCAAGACGGTGTTGTAGGTCGCGTAGGTCGCTTTGCTGCAGTGGCAGTGCATCGCGCAGAATTGCCTCGGGGTCGGTGACTGCATTCCCAGGGGGTAGCGCTGCCCAGCTTGTGCAGGGAGTGAGAAGAACAGTCACAGCCAGCATCGCGGCCAGCAACTGAGGGATCAGGGCGCTGAGCACGGCCGCCTGTTCGGTAGCGGCGACCACCGTACAATCCGCCTCAAGCCTTTCAGCCGGAATGATCTCCAGCAACGATTTTCGAACCGGCACCACGATCGAGCTCGATGGTCAGGTTTGGCGTGTGGTCGAGTTCCTGCACGTCAAGCCAGGGAAGGGTTCTGCTTTTGTGCGCACGAAGCTGAAGTCGGCTCAAAGCGGCAACGTTGTTGAGAAGACCTTTCGCGCTGGCGAAATGGTGGCATCGGCCCTGCTGGAGAAGTCCACCCTGCAGCACACCTATATGGATGGTGAGGACTACATCTTTATGGACATGTCCACTTTTGAGGAGACCCGCCTTTCTGCAAAGCAGATCGGTGATCAACGCAAGTACCTCAAGGAAGGTATGGAAGTGAATGTTGTTTCCTGGAAGGACACCCCTATTGAGGTGGAACTGCCCAATTCGGTGGTGCTTCAGATCACAGAGACAGACCCAGGGGTCAAGGGCGACACTGCTACCGGGGGTACTAAGCCGGCGATCGTCGAGACCGGTGCTCAGGTGATGGTGCCCCTGTTCCTGTCAATCGGTGAGAAAATCAAGATCGATACCCGTAATGACAGCTATTTAGGCCGGGAGTCCTGAGCCGATGCAGATGGATCAACAGGCGTTGCGTGAGCTGCTGGAATTTCTGTCCGGCAGCGATATCCAGGAGCTCAAACTTGAGGGGGATGACTTCCGCCTTGAAGTGCGTCGCAATCTGCCGGTTCCGGCGGCCATGGTGATGCCAGCAGCAGCTGTTGCCCCCACAGCTGCTGCTTCAGCAATGCCCGAGGCTGTTGCACCGGCGGCGCCTCCTCCAGCAGCTGCGGCTAGTCGCGGAGATTTGGTGGAAATCAAAGCTCCGATGGTGGGTACCTTCTATCGCGCTCCAGCACCCGGTGAGCCTGCTTTTGTTGAGGTGGGAAGCAAGGTCAGTAATGGCCAGACTGTCTGCATCCTTGAGGCGATGAAGCTCATGAATGAGCTTGAGGCTGAGCTCTCAGGTGAAATCGCCGAAATCTTGGTGGAAAACGGCACTCCAGTTGAATACAACCAGGTCTTGATGCTGGTCCGCCCCAGCTAACCCAGCTCAAGCGCTGTTTCGATAGCTGCCAGCATGCTCTCCCCGCGGGCAGAGCCATGTCCTGCGCGATCAAATCCGGTGCCGTGATCTGGTGAGGTGCGCAGAAACGGCAGCCCGAGGGTGGTGTTCACGGCTTGATCAAAAGCAAGCAGCTTGACCGGGATAAGGCCCTGATCGTGATACAGGGCCAAGTAGCCATCTGCCGCTGCTGCCTGATTGTCGAGTGTTTGCCATGCCTGAACTGCCCCCATCCAGCAGGTATCCGGTGGAAGAGGACCTTCCAGCTGAATTCCCAGCTGGCGGTGCCTATCGAGCGCGGGTGTGATCCATCTCATTTCCTCCTCTCCCAGTTGACCGGCTTCTCCGGCATGGGGATTGAGTCCGGCTACATGCAATCGCGGAGCTGACGAGAAGCGCTTGCAGAATTGATGCAGCTGATCCAGCCGATGATCCAGGAGGTCAGAGTTCAGCGTCTGCGGCACCTCTGAGAGAGGGATGTGTGTTGTGGCCAATAGTGTGTTGAAGCGCCAGCCGCTTAGCGGGGAGCGTGCTGTGAAGAGCATTGAGGCTTCGCAGCCGCCACACAGTTCGGCCAGCCGCTCGGTTTGCCCTGGGTAGTGATGCCCTGCTTTATGCCACAGGTGTTTGGCGATAGGTGCTGTCACCAAGGCATCACAGTTCCCCTCCAACACAGCTTGGGTGGCATGGGTCAGCCAATGGAATCCAGCCGCGCCACTGCTGGTTGAGCCTTTTCCTGGGGTGATGGTGGATTGCAGTGGTAAATCCAGTACTGCCAATTCGCTTGGGTTGGCCAGGGGCTCATCGCAACGTTGGCGTAATTGCTCGTAGCTCTGCTGCAGCCAGCTACGGCAGCCCACAAGGAGGGGATTCACCTGTGGCGAGTCCGCTTGCAGACGTGCAAGAGCTTTGAGGACAACTTCCGCTCCTATACCAGCGGGGTCGCCCAGGGCGATCGCCAGACGGGTCAAGACAGAGCTACGAGAGGATGCTGACGTTAGGCCGCAGCTGTCTCCACCTGAACATCAGGCACAGCATGCAGCTGACCGAGCAAAAAGTTGAAAGCGTCTTTGCAGCGGCAGTCGGCGCCATTGGTGATGGCTTCATTACTCATCACGCATTGCAGCTCTTGGCTGCCACTGGTGGTTCGGTTCTGATCAAGGATGACCACTACCCGATCACGGAGTCGCTTGACCGGTTGAGTGTCAATCATGCTGAGGGAGTCGCCCATGACTGATCTCACCTTGAAACCTTGGCTTTCGAGTGCTTCTTTAGCCAGGGGCAGTAGCTCCTGATCTGTTTGCTGGGTTCGGCTGAAGCACTCGTATCGAGCCATCGATCAAGGCATTCTTGGATGTTGATTCAAGTGAGCACGCGTTAAGAGTGCACTAAGGCATGATCCACGAACCTGTCTGTCCCGACTGTTCTAGTTGAACCATGCTGCGCCTTTTGCTTCTGGCACTGCTGTTGATTGGACTGGCCACAGGCTTCCAGAGGGGCTGGTTGGAGGTGCGTTGGGACCGATTAGGGCGTGATCTTGAGCGCCAGCTCAATCCGACGAATATCCCTCCTCGTTGAGGCAGCCCTGTAAACCTTCGCGATAGCTGGGATACAGCAGCTTGTAGCCAAGATCCTGTGTGAGTCGCCGATTGCTGACGCGCCGGTTGTCCCTCCAGAAGCTCAGGGCCATGGGGCTCAGTTCCGCTGCGATCGCTTCAAAGTCTTGATAGTCCGGCAGCGAGCATCCCAGTAAATGGGCCGCGTAGCTGATGACCTCGCTGCTCGGTGCTGGCTGCTGGTCGACCACGTTAAGCAGTGCAGGCCGCTGCTCAGCTGGAAGGGCGAGGCAGTGCATTACGGCCCCGACGATGTCATCGACGTGGATGCGACAGAACACCTGTCCCCTTTTATGCACCAGTCGGGACTCTCCCCGCCGCAGGTTTCCCATGGGGTTGCGTCCGGGTCCATAAATCCCAGGCAGGCGGAACACCTGCACCGGCCAGCCGCTGGTCAACCAGGCTTGCTCACAGCGTCGGCGCGCAGCGCTTCGGCGCAGCAGTTTTTCTAGGGGCGCGTCATTGTTTTCATCCACCCAACCCCCCTGGTGGTCCCCATAGACACCGGTGGTGGAGAGGTAGCCCACCCACTGGAGTTCCAATTGGCGCAGCTGTGATTGGAGTGCTTTCAAGCAGGGATCCCTGCCTTCTCGATCCGGTGGGGCGGTGATGAGAACGTGAGTGGTGCCAGCTAGCGATTCACTGCTTGGTACGGGACCACCGTCGCTATTGAAGGCCAGCTCGCCTGACTCAGTTTTTGGGTTGCGCCGGGTGGTGATCACCCGCGCTCCTAGTTCCTGCAACCTGCGGCCCAATCGGCCTCCGCAGTAACCGCCACCAACCACCAAGAGCTGGCTCCCAGCCGGCAGCGGGTTGACAGTCATCGCTGTCGTGAGTACACCTGTATTACTCACTAATACACCTGTTTCATGACCTCGCTTTCCATCATCTCTGCTGCGCCATCCCGCCGAGCTCTGCTTCAGCTAAGGCCATGGCTTGGCACCTCACTTTTGGCCATGAGCCTTGTGCTGGGCGGCTTGCTAATGCCGGAGCAACCCCAGCTGCAAGAGCAGCTTTGTCAGCGCTATGGCAGCGCTGAGGCCTGTCAGGTCTGGTGATGCTTGTCTTCAGGCAGCCTGCAGGTTGAGATCGTTGTCCATGTCTGAGGTATTGGCACTGCGGCTGCGTTGGCGATTACGTGTATTAGTTGATTCAGTCGGAGTGGCCCACTGCAGTAGTCGCACCGCCAGTCTTAAATCTCCATCCATCCAGGCGCGGATGGCCATGGCGCGGCGGGGGTCGTAGAAACGTTGACGTCGATACCACTGGAACGCGTCTGAGTCACTTTTGTGGCCGTTGCACGAGAGGCAAGAGGGAACACAGTTTTCAGTAACGCTGAGTCCTCCTCGCGCCCGCGGGAGCACATGATCAATCGATTCAGAAGGTTTGCCGCAATAAATGCAGGTGTGTTGCGTGTACTCGTGAAGAGACTGGCGCCAACGTCGGACTCGGAGCTTGGGACAGAGTTCCTCGAGGAACACCGCATCGCTCTGGTGCATCCGAA
>CAJWXK010000091.1 GCA_913048995.1 uncultured Synechococcus sp.
CGTCGAGCTTGTCGACGGTGTCGAACTCGAACTTGATCTCCTTCCAGGTCTCGAGAGCGATGGCCAGCTCGGGGCTGTGCTTCGCGGCTTCCGTAAGGATGTCGCGGCTTTCCTTCTCGATCTCGCGGCCAGCATTGCGTGCCTTGACGCACGCTTCGAGAGCCACGCGGTTGGCAGCGGCGCCAGCAGCAGATCCCCAGGGGTGACCGTGGGTACCACCACCGAACTGCAGAACGGAGTCATCACCGAAGATCGCCACCAGTGCTGGCATGTGCCACACGTGGATACCGCCGGAGGCCACAGCGAAGACGCCGGGCATGGAACCCCAGTCCTGATCAAAGAAGTTGCCGCGTGTGCGGTCTTCTGGCACGAAGGACTCGCGCAGCTGGTCGATATAGCCGAGGGTGGTCTGACGGTCACCCTCGAGCTTGCCCACCACGGTGCCGGTGTGGAGCTGGTCACCACCTGAGAGACGCAGGCACTTGGCCAGAACACGGAAGTGAATGCCGTGCTTGGGGTGACGGTCGATCACCGCGTGCATGGCGCGGTGAATGTGCAGCAGCATGCCGTTCTTACGGCACCACTTTGAAAGACCGGTGTTGGCTGTGAAGCCGCCGGTGATGTAGTCGTGCATGATGATGGGCTGGCCCAGTTCTTTGGCGAACTCGGCACGCTCATACATCTCTTCAGGAGTATTGGCGGTGCAATTGAGGTAGTGACCCTTGCGCTCGCCAGTCTCCTGCTCAGCAGCCTTAACGGCTTCGGCAACGAACTCAAAACGGTTCTGCCAGCGCTGGAAGGGCTGAGAGTTGATGTTCTCGTCGTCCTTGGTGAAGTCGAGACCACCACGGAGGCACTCATAGACGACTCGGCCGTAGTTCTTACCACTGAGGCCAAGCTTCGGCTTGATGGTGCAACCCAGCAGGGGACGACCGTACTTATTCATGCGGTCACGCTCAACCGCGATGCCGTTCGGGGGACCACTACAGGTCTTGATGAAGGCCAGTGGGAAGCGGATGTCTTCAAGGCGCAAGTGGCGCAGGGCCTTGAAACCGAAGACGTTGCCGACCAGGGAGGTCAGAACGTTGGTGATTGAGCCTTCCTCGAACAGATCGAGGGGATAGGCGATGAAGGCGTAGAACGACTCTTTGTCGCCGGGGACGTCTTCGATGCGGTAGCAGCGGCCCTTGTAGAAATCGAGGTCGGTGAGGAGCTCGGACCACACGGTGGACCAGGTGCCTGTAGAGGATTCAGCGGCCACAGCTGCTGCAACCTCTTCCTTGGGCACACCTTCTTGGCCAGTGCACTTGAAGCAGGCCAGCAGGTCGGAATCGAGGGGGACGTAATCAGGAGTCCAGTAAGTGTCCCTGTACTCCTTGACCCCGGCGTCGTACTTCTTGCTCATGGGGATAACTCCTATGGGTTCAGATGAATGAATGAGATCAGCGTCCGATCATCGGACTACTGGGATCTCAGTCCTTGGAACCCAGGAAGTTGCTGCTGCCGCCCAGAGCAGGCTCAACTTCGCGGTGGGGGCGGGCAATGATGTGGGCTGCAACGAGGCCGTCACCCACACGCTCGCAAGCGTCAGCACCGGCGCGGACAGCTGCGTTAACTGCACCGGTTTCGCCGCGCACCAAGACGGTGACGTAGCCACCGCCGACGAATTCACGACCGATCAGGCGCACTTCTGCAGCCTTGGTCATGGCGTCAGCCGCTTCAATCGCGGGCACCAGACCGCGGGTTTCGATCATGCCGAGGGCAATGCCCATGGTTTCGCTTGCCATTGCCAACTCCTGAAAGAGGCGGAAGTTCGCGGCTAACAGTGCTTTGAAGGCAGCGCATCCGTCAAGACGTTTGGGACCCCTGACCAATCAGCGTCCGCGGGGGGTTTGATAAGCAGCGCTCATCAATTCAGTAGGAATCGTTACGGGGCGGGCAGTTGGTGAGATTCATGGGACAGGGCGCCTCTCCACACCCCACAATGGGCGCCCTTCTGATCACCGAATGCTTTGGAGCGCAGTCCGGATCTGCTAATCATCGCCAGCGGCAACCCGGCCAAGGTGGCTGAAATTCGCTCGATGCTTGATGCCACGACCCTGCAGGTTCGGCAACAGCCCGATGGCCTCGACATCGAAGAAACAGGCAGCACTTACCTCGAGAATGCACGCCTGAAAGCCACGGAAGTGGCACGCCTAAGTGGTCACTGGGCTCTCGCAGATGACTCGGGTATTGCCGTTGACTCCCTCGGCGGCGCTCCTGGGATCTATTCCGCTCGATATGGAAGCAGCGATGACGAGCGCATCCAGCGCTTACTGGAAGAGCTTGGCGACAGCCCTTACCGGAGTGGCAGCTTCAACAGTGCAGTCGCTGTCGCCGACCCCACAGGAGCGATCCAGCTGGAAGCTGAGGGCATCTGCCGCGGCGAGATCCTCATGGAACCTCGTGGCCATGGATTCGGCTACGACAGCGTGTTCTGGGTCAGAGAAGCTGGCTGCACCTACGCAGAGCTAACCCCGCATCAGCTCAGCAAACTAGGCAGTCGCGGTAAAGCCATCCGCCAGATCGCAACTGCGATGCGCCGGTTGCTGAATTTCTAATTCAATCGTTGATGCTTGCAACCGCACGCATTGCAGCTGCCGCTGCCTCCTCCACATCGCCTTCCCTGCCGGCCAGCGTCAATCGGCCGAAAGCACCCACCGCTTTGACATCCACAACGGTGATGTTGGAGGCCTTTTCCGCTTCGTTGGCAGCGATCAGCACATAGCCCGCTGGCTCTGTTTCAAGGATGAACATGCTCATCCCGGCCTGGATCATTGAGCCGCGGCGATTCTGACGGTTAATCAGCACCGCGTGATCGGGGGTGATTGCACGAATGATCTCCGTCCAAGTCACCTTGCAGGGAGAGCGTTGCTCAATCGTGCTGCCAATGGCCTCGAGCACCACTTGGCCCGAATGGAGCACGGTGCTCTGATCACGGTGATAAAGCGCCAACGAGCCAAAGGCCCGCTCCACCACCATTTGGCCGAGACGAACGGTGCTGGCCTTCAGGGCTATATCGGTGACACGGTGGACGGCCAGGCCTGGGGAAACCTCCAGCCAGAGGCAGGCATCCCCAGGAATCGGCAGGAAGCCCTGAGAGACCGTGCCCATGTAGGCAGCCAACTGGGGCTGCAGCGAATCGAGAAAGACGTGGGTGCGCAGCTCAATCGAGCCGACATCGCTTCTCTGACCAGCCAGACGATGACCTTCGCTATCGGTGGTGACCGTGACGCAGCTCGGTCCGCTGGAACCTGGATCAACCTGGGTGCCGGTAATCGCCACACTGGATCCGGCCAGGCGCAGACCTGCCCGTCGGTTCCGGATGGATCGATCGTCAGCCCACTCCGCCAGGGGTTTTGGTCCCAAGGGTCGCGGGACTCTACCGGCAGAAGCTGCGGATTCTTTTCGTTTAAACCGATACAGCAAGAGCGCTGATCGCCCCTATCAAAAGGAGTAATCAGACAAGGGTCATGCTCACACCAAGCACCCGCCTGAAACTCCAAGCGATCCTGCGCCGCATCGGCCACAACGAGAGCGTTTCGCTTAGCGAGCGCATCTATGTGCAGAAATTCGCCGACCATGACGCCACCGTCGCCAGCTGGTTACGGCGTGCACGACGCATGCAGCGCCCAGTTACTAGTAATGGCGTAGATCAGCTACTCACCGGTCTCGACCTCGGCGATGTGGATCCAGACACCTCCCCACGGCAAGGACCTGATGACGACCTCGGTGACTGGTTTAGCGGTGCCCCTGATTGGTTACGGCGCAGCTGAAAGCCACTTGCACCACGGGGAGGAGCCGGTACCTTCCGGCCAACCGCTGCTTCCACCATGGCCAAGGCAAACGGGCACGCTGCAGAAGCTCAACCCATACCCGCTTCGGAAGCTAGCGGTGCCTACACCGCTTGGATTAACCAGGCCATGGCTGATGGCGTTAAGCCGGAGCAAGCCCTTGCTTTTGTCGGCCTAGGGCTGATGCAACGGCTTGGCGATCCCGACGGAGCCGATTTCACCACCATTGCGAACGAAGCGACAGAGGGAAGTGCTGACCTTCAATCCCTGCGTCAACGCCTTGAACTCACCGACCTGGCCATCCGCACCAGCGCACCACTAAGTACAGCTGAAGTCACTGCACTCCTGGGTGCCCGTCCCGGTACACCCATCGTTGAACGAGGAGGTCTGATGGCACGCCGCATCAGCCGCAATGTCTGGAAGCTGAGCCGCAGCGGTGAGTCGACTGAGCGCGGGTATGGCGATGCCTTCCGGCGCCGCCTCTGATCTGGAAGGAAAAAGATTTCGTGTGGCCGCCGAGCAAGAACTGTGCCTAGTAAGGAGGGTGTTGCACGGCGGCGTTGGAGATTCTCAAGGAGAGCGGTCAACGTGAGGTGTTCTGCGGACTCACCTCGATCGTCTGGCTGCACCGGCGTATGCCGGATGCGTTTTTTCTGGTGGTGGGCTCTCGCACCTGCGCCCATTTAGTTCAAAGCGCTGCGGGGGTCATGATCTTCGCGGAACCGCGCTTCGGCACAGCGATCCTGGGAGAGAGGGATCTAGCCGGCATGGCTGATGCCAACGAAGAGCTCGATCGGGTAGTGACCGATCTCCTAGGGCGTCGTCCTGAGATCCGCACCCTCTTCCTGGTTGGCTCATGTCCCAGTGAGGTCATCAAGCTCGATCTGGCCAAAGCTGCAGAACGACTCAACAATCAGCTTCAAGGCCGAGTGCGCGTCGTCAATTACAGCGGCAGTGGCATTGAAACCACCTTCACCCAGGGTGAAGACAACGCACTGACCGCCCTGGTTCCATTGTTGCCGGCTACGGAAGAGCACCAACTCCTCTTGGTGGGAACCCTGGCCGATGGGGTGGAAGACCGCTTCCTAACCCTGTTCGAGCGACTCGGTATCGGCCCTGTCACCAGCCTGCCGCCGCGCCGCTCAACAGAGCTTCCGGCCGTGGGGCCTAACACCAAGGTGCTTCTCACCCAGCCGTTTTTAGGCACCACCGCCCGCGCCCTGGAGGCCCGCGGCGCAGAAATAATCAGCAGTCCCTACCCGCTTGGGGTGGAGGGCAGCCGCCGCTGGTTTGAAGCCGCCGCTGCTGCTTTCGGAGTTACGCCACTGCACACTGCCTCGGTGCTGAATCCCCTGGCAGAACGGGGTCGGGCCGCAGTCGCACCGCACAGGCGAGAACTCGAGGGCAAGCGCCTGTTCCTACTGCCAGATTCCCAGATGGAGCTGGCCCTCGGCCGTTTCCTACATCGCGAGTGCGGCATGGAACTGGTGGAAGTGGGTACCCCTTACCTGGATCGCAAACTGCAGGAACAGGAGCTGGCCCTGCTGCCCGATGAGTTGCAGCTCAGTGAAGGCCAGCACTTGGAACAGCAGCTGGAGCGCGTTAGAGCCAGCCGTCCTGACTTAGTGGTCTGCGGCATGGGCCTAGCCAATCCCCTAGAAGCCGAAGGAATCGCCACCAAGTGGTCGATCGAGCTCGTGTTTAGCCCGATCCATGGCTGCGACCAAGCCGGTGATCTGGCCGAACTGTTCGCGCGGCCACTGCGGCGCCGCACCGCCCTCGCATTCGCCTGAATCCATGGAACTCACGCTCTGGACCTATGAAGGCCCGCCCCATGTGGGAGCGATGCGCATCGCCGCTTCGATGGAAGGCGTGCACTACGTGCTGCATGCACCGCAGGGAGACACCTACGCCGATCTGCTGTTCACGATGATTGAGCGGCGCGACCAACGACCGCCAGTCACATACACGACCTTCCAAGCGCGGGACTTGGGCGGAGACACCGCTGGTCTCGTGAAGCGCTCGATTGCTGATGCCGTCGAACGCTTCCAGCCCCAAGCACTGCTGGTAGGTGAAAGCTGCACTGCCGAGCTGATCCAGGACCAGCCAGGTGCCCTGGCCCAAGGGATGGGACTCGGTCTGCCGGTAATCACCCTTGAGCTGCCGGCCTACTCCAAAAAAGAGAACTGGGGTGCTGCAGAAACGTTCTATCAACTGATCCGAGGCCTGCTCAAGGACAAGGTTCCTGCAGCCGGCAGCTCTAAACCAGACCCCTGCGCTTGGCGCAGTGAGGGCCGCCGACCGCGAGTGAATCTGCTGGGGCCCAGTCTGCTGGGCTTCCGCTGCCGTGATGACATCCGTGAAGTGAGGTTGCTACTTGATCAATTAGGCATCGACACTCATGTGGTGGCTCCCCTTGGAGCCTCACCAGCAGATCTGCTGCGAATTCCGCAGGCTGATGCCAACGTCTGCCTCTATCCAGAAGTTGCCGAGAGCGCTTGCCGCTGGCTGGAGCGCCAGTTCGGCATGGCCATGGTGACCAGCATCCCGATCGGGATCGCGGCCACTGAACGCTTCCGCCACGAGCTTCAGGAGGTGCTCCAGCTCGATGAGATCACCGACGGGGGTGGCGCCAGCCGCATGCCCTGGTACTCGCGCTCAGTGGATTCGACCTATCTGACCGGTAAGAGGGTGTTCATCTTTGCCGATGCCACCCACGCCATCGCCGCGGCCCACATCGCCAGCCGTGAGCTTGGCTTTCAAGTGGTTGGCCTTGGCAGCTACAGCCGCGAGCAAGCCCGCGCGGTTCGCGCTGCAGCCAAGGAGCTGGGACTGGAGGCACTAATCAGCGACGACTATTTGGAGGTGGAAGCCGCCATGGCGGCGGCTGCACCAGAACTGGTACTGGGAACCCAGATGGAACGCCATAGCGCTAAACGCCTTGGCATCCCCTGCGCAGTGATTTCAGCTCCGCTGCATGTGCAGGACGTTCCAGCCCGTTACGCGCCCCAGATGGGCTGGGAGGGGGCCAATGTGATTTTCGACAGCTGGGTGCATCCATTGATGATGGGCCTGGAAGAGCATTTGATCGGCATGTTCCGCCACGACTTTGAATTCGTGGAGGGTCATATGAGCCATAAAGGAGAGAAGCCTCCAACGCCTGTTGATACCAACGAGGCGATCGCAGCGGCGGCGGCTGAAGCCGGAATTGATGAGGCCGATGTGCTCAGCTGGACAGACTCGGGCCGGGCCGAGCTGGGGCGGATTCCCTTTTTTGTACGCGGAAAAGTAAAACGAAATACCGAAACCTATGCCCAGGAGCATGGCATCAGTGCCATCACCGACGAGGTGCTTTACGAAGCCAAAGCTCATTTCTCCAAATGAGCTTTATCTCGGTTAAGCGGTATCAACTTTTAAGCCGCAGGAGTTTTTGATCTGCTTCAGCTGCAG
>CAJWXK010000092.1 GCA_913048995.1 uncultured Synechococcus sp.
TGAGCGGTACAGGGCTGGGGTTGGCCTTGGCCCGTGATCAGGCGGAGGCTTGTGGTGGTCGACTCGATCTTGTGGTGCCGGCCTCACAGCTTGCGCCTGAACTGGCCGGCAGTGGCAATGCGTTTGTGCTCACCGTGCCAGTCAGTTCAGCAACCA
The DNA here is from genome assembly GCA_913048995.1 of uncultured Synechococcus sp. Classification (GTDB taxonomy): domain Bacteria; phylum Cyanobacteriota; class Cyanobacteriia; order PCC-6307; family Cyanobiaceae; genus RCC307. The sequence goes on from CAJWXK010000092.1 coordinate 157, forward strand.
CCAGCTGAACCAACCGCACCAGAGCGCCAGCGCTTCTGACCACTCCACGCAGGCGCCATAGCTGTCACCGGTGTGGCCGCCGAGACGACGGCCCAGCTCCAGGGGCACCAGGACCGAGGGCAGGAAGCCCGAGAGACCTGCTACCAGGGCAACGATCCTCAGACCGGTGGGATTGGTGCTGAGGCACAGCGCCGCAAGCAGCCCAATCAGCAGTGCGCCTGGCAATAGCTCCATCGCCAGCTCCTGTCGTTGCAGGCGATGAAATGCAGCACTGCCCTCCTTTCTCAAATAGGGGAACCAGGCCATGGCCGGTAGCGGTGCAATTCGCCCCCAGACAGCACTCCAGATCAACATCGCAGGAGCCAGTGGTCCGAGGCTGAGCAGCGCAGCAGTTTTGAGCAGCAGCACCAGAACAACAGCGAGAAGTCCGCTGGCGCCAATGCGACTATCAGCCATTGCCTCCAGCTGGCGTGGCCCGGCCGCCAGACCATCACCGGTGTCCATCACACCATCGAGGTGCAGGCCGCCGCTGAGGATGAGCCCGAAAGCCAGAACCAGGGCTGTACAGGCAGCGATTGGCAGGCCTAGCTGCTGCCCCAACCACCAGAGCACGGCCTGGGCACCGCCGATGACCAACCCCAGCAGGGGCGCAAAGCGAGCAATGCGCTCAAAGCGCGGACTCACTCCTGGCAGTGGTGGCAGGGTGCTGTAGAAGATCCAGCTGCCTGCCAGGTCAGGCCACCAGCGGGGCATGGCAGCGCCGAGCGACTGCTCTCCATCCTGGGCGTCGCCATAGGGTGAGGAATGCTTCCTCTGGTATTTGAACGCCTCAGCTGCTCCTTTCCGTTTTGAGCTGCTGCAGCGCTGCGCCAACACCCGTGCTCGGGTGGGACGTTTTCACACCCCCCATGGTGTGGTGCAAACCCCACGCTTCATGCCGGTGGGGACCGCTGCCACGGTGAAGGGAATCAGCATCGAGCAGCTGCGCACCACTGGCGCGCAGATGGTTCTCTCCAACACCTTCCATTTGCATCTGCAGCCTGGTGAAGAAATCGTTGCCCACGCGGGGGGGCTTCACCGTTTCATGGGCTGGGATGGTCCGATGCTCACGGACTCCGGGGGCTTTCAGGTCTTCTCTCTAGCCAGTCTCAATGCGATTAAGGAGCGTGGTGTCACCTTCCAGTCGCCTCGTGACGGGGCGGTGGTGGAGCTGACTCCTGAGCGGGCAATGGCAATCCAGGAGCAGCTTGGTGCCGATGTGGCCATGGCATTTGATCAGTGCCCGCCCTACCCCGCCAGTCATGAGGATGTACGTGAGGCCTGCGGGCGTACCCATCGCTGGCTCGAGCGTTGCGTCAGTTCCCACAAGCGGGCCAATCAGGCCCTGTTCGGCATCGTTCAGGGAGGGGTCTATGAGGATCTCAGGCGGGAGTCAGCCCGGGTGGTGGCTGGATTTGATCTGCCGGGGTGCGCCATCGGTGGCGTCAGTGTGGGGGAGCCGTCAGCAGCCATGCATGAGGTGGTGCGCTGGTGCACTCCGCTCTTGCCCGAGCACAAGCCTCGTTATTTGATGGGTGTAGGCACCTTGCCGGAGATGGCCCAGGCCGTCGCCCATGGCATCGATCTGTTTGATTGCGTCCTGCCCACGCGGCTTGGGCGTCACGGTGCGGCCCTCGTAGGTGGTGAGCGCTGGAACCTCAAAAACGCGCGCTTTCGCGAGGACCACAGGCCCCTTGATCCCAGCTGCTCTTGCTTTTGCTGTAAGCATCACACCCGCGCTTATTTGCACCACCTGATCAAGAGCGATGAAATCCTTGGTTTGACGCTGCTCAGCCTGCACAACATCACCCAGCTGGTGCGTTTCACCACTGCCATGGGTCAGGCCATTCGCGATGGTGTCTTTTCAGAGCGTTTCGCTCCTTGGGAGCCCGGCTCTCCTGCCGCACACACGTGGTAGCGTCCAGCGAGTGCTTGGTTGCGACCCCGATGGTGAACGCTGTTCTGCCCCTGATGGCCCAGCTTCCCGAGGCTTACCGCGCCTTCTCGCCATTAGTGGATATCCTTCCACTCATTCCGTTGTTTTTCCTGTTGCTTGCTTTTGTGTGGCAGGCCTCGGTCGGCTTCCGCTAATCACCGCTACAGCGAACCTTGGCAGCGACAGCATTCGTCGCCAGCGGCTGGGCTCCTGGATGAGCCGATAGAGCCATTCGATTTGAAGGGTTCCCATCCAACGTGGGGCCCTTTTCTTTTGCCCAGACCAGACATCAAAACTACCGCCCACCCCCATCCAGAGGCCGGGTTGATCGCGATGCAGCCTGGAGATCCAGGTTTCTTGTCGAGGGACACCAAGGGCTGCCAGCACCAGATCCGGTTTCAGGCTCAGCAGCTGCCGCTCCAGTTCAGGCCAGACCTCTGCGGGCTGATATCCATGCAGTGCCATCACGAACTGCAGGCCGGGATGCTGTTCCGGCAGGCGCTGTACCAGGGTCTCCATGACCTGCGGGGATGCCCCCACCAATGCCACGCGCCACCCATGGCGAGAACTGTGGGCCAGTAGCTCATGGGCCAGCTCAATCCCAGGACTGCGGCGCACCCAGACTCCCTGGCGCCGCAGGGCCCAGACCACGCCAGCACCGTCAGGGATCACGAGGTCGGCCAGACGGATCGTCTGCTCCAGCTCCGGCTGCTCCAGGGCAGTCATGGCCATTTCAGCGTTAAGGGTGACCAGCTGGCCTCCTCCGCGACTGTGTAAGGCCAAAGCTGCTTCCAGCACATTGCTGCAGGCATCGATGGGAAGGCCGAGCACCTGGTGGCGATTGCTCTGGCTGACCGCGCTGGTCATGGGGGCGAACGGCTGACGGGGGAGAATCTGATCGATGAAGACCAGCCTGACAACGGCGCCGACATCTCTGGTCCAGCTTGACGCTCAGCTGGATCGCGTCTTTCTGGCGCGCCAGCACCCCATCTCTGGCCTGATGCCAGCCAGCACTGCCGTCACGGTGCATGGGGACTACAGCGATGCCTGGGTGCGTGATGGCATCTACACGATTCAGGCGGTCTGGGGCATGGCTCTTGCCTGGCGCCGGCAAGGGGGGAGGCCTCAGCGGGTGTTTGAACTCGAGCAGAGCGTGCTGGCGTTGATGCGTGGCCTACTGCGCTCGATGATGGGCCAGGCGGCCAAGGTGGAGCGCTTCAAGGCTGATCAGGATTTGCTCGATGCCTTGCATGCCAAGTACGACACCGCCACAGGCCAGCCGGTGGTCGCCGATAACGCCTGGGGCCATCTGCAGCTCGATGCCACATCCCTGTTTCTGCTGCAGTTGGCTCAGCTGACACGTTCAGGTCTCGTGGTGGTGGTCAGTCAGGCCCAGGTCGCCTTTCTGCAGAACCTGATTTTTTATCTCAGTCGTGCCTATCGGGTAGCTGATTACGGCATCTGGGAGCGGGGAGATAAGGGAAATAACGGCGCCCCCGAGCGCAATGCCAGCTCCATCGGCCTGGTTAAGGCCGCCCTTGAGGCGGTTGATGGGTTGGACCCCTTCGGGCCGAAAGGTGACGGCCGATTGCTGTTATGGGTGCCCCCAGATTCCGTGGTGCGGTTGCGTCGCTCGCTGGAGGCTCTGCTGCCGCGAGAATCTGCCAGCAAGGAGGTGGATAGCGGCTGTCTGGCGGTGATTGGCTACCCGGCATGGGCCGTTGAGCGCCCAGAGTTGCGGCATCGCACGCTCGAGGCGATCCGCCGTGAGTTGGGTGGGCGCTACGGCTATGCCCGATTCCGCCGCGATGGCCACCAGACCGTGGTTGAGGACAGCTCGCGGCTCCACTACGAGCCTGAGGAGCTGGCTTGTTTCGAGAACATTGAGTGTCAGTGGCCCCTTTTCCTGGCCTTTGAGTTGCTGACGGCATGTCTCGAAGAGCGTTGGGAGGAGGCCCGTGCTCTTGACCTGCGCTTGCGAGGTCTTGCTGTCGAGCAGGGCCCTGATGCAGTACTACCGGAGCTGTATCGGGTCCCAGAGGCCGGCGTCGAGGCGGAGCGCCGTTATCCCGGTAGTCAGCCGCGCGAGGCAAATGAGAATGTCCCTCTGCTTTGGAGCCAGAGCCTCTGGCTTCTGGGCCAGCTGCTGTTGGAAGGTCTGATCACAGCGGCCGAATTGGACCCGTGCGGGCGCCGCAAGCCAACTGCCCCTGGCTGTCAGCGGGTGCGTGTGGCCCTAGTGCCTGGTGATCGTGCTGTCGCTGATGCCTTGGCGGAAGAGGGTCTGCCAATGGTCACCCCCGGAGATGGAGGTGTGGCCGTCGAGCCTTCCCACCGTCTGGCAGAGGCGCTGCAGGGAGTTGGAACCTGCCCAGCTTTGGGCCTCAGTGGACCCGCTGAAGGGGGGCTGGCCACTCTGTCGGTCACACGTATTTATCGCTGTGGGGATCGGCTGACAGCGTTCCTGCCTCCGGTGCTTGAGGAGGGCACGTTCTATCTGGCCGATGATCCTGAGCAGCTGGCTGATGCGGTGCTTGGTGAGCTGCGCCTGCTTCAGCGTCATTGGCAGGCCCAGGGAGAGCCACTGCTGTTAGTGCCCTTGGCGTCGGCACCCTTTGCGCGGCGACGCGAGCAGATGTTGGCGCTGGCTCGCAGCCTTGCCTCCGGTGCGGTGGGAGGAGTGGAGGTGGTGCTCGGGACGTTGGAGCAGCACCTTCCCTATCTGGGTTGTGAGCGTCTTCAACTGCCTCCTCTTGGGTCTGCGGTGCCAGTGCCAGCGACGCCTCTGCGGCTGGCTGAGGCCAGCGGTCACCGCTCACTGAGCGTGGCCCGTGAGCAGGAGCTTGAACTGGAATCCACTTCGGTTCTGGATCTGGCAGGTCAGCTCTGGAACAGCACCTCTTTGAGAGAGCAGGCTGAGCTGTTGGAGCAGTTGCAGCTGCGGCTCGGGGCCACCGGCCAGATCCAAGCGCCGGATCAACCGCAGCCCATGCCCCTGCGAAAGCTGATGGAAGCGGTGTATCGCCGCAGCCTGGAGGCCGGGGACTGGGAGCCTGTGCGCCGCTGTGCCGGCCTGCTTGGGTTGGTCCATCCTCATTTGGAGGATGCCCTCGATGACCTGTTGGTGCGCAACCGCCAGCTGGTGGTGGGACGCAACTACACCGATCAGTCCCGGATCAGCGAACCACTCGACAGCAGTGCCATTGCTGCGCGTATGCGTCGCTTCAGCGGTGAGGATGGCCGCGAAACACTGCTGCAGCAGGAGCTGTTGCTGGCTCTGGAAGGACTGGCCCGCCAGCGGCCGGCGCTGCTGGATGGCACGCTCACCTTTCAGCTCGGTCAATTGCTACTTCTCCTAACCAGCGAGCTGGCCGCTGAGCGCAAGCTCACCTCTTCAGAGGCTTTTGAAGCCCTCTGTGCCTTGCCTCCCCATGGCATCTTCCGCAGGCTCGGGTTGGTGCTGGCGGATCTCAACCGGGCCAGGGCCGCCTTGGAGCGTTGCGAGCAATTGCATCTACGGGGTCAGGCGCTTTGGCAGGCCCCCCCACCGGCGGCGGAGCGACCGATGGGGGGGTGCTGGCTGCAGCACCGTTTGCGTCAGGGGGCATTGCAGCGGGTGCCGCGCAACTTTTATGCCGGAGTCTGGGGACTATTGCAGCACTGTCGAGGCCTGCTGATCGGCGACAAGCTTGAGCGTCGCAACAGACTCGACAGCGATCTGCTCGCGGAGAAGACACCTGGGGAGCAGAATTTCGCTGCTGTGGTCGATCATCTTCTCAGCAAAATTGAAGCGCCGGAGTACCGCCAGCTTTCGATTGAAGCTCTGCTTTCACTGATGGCCTTCTTTGAAGCCAATCCCAGCGTCTGCTTTGAAGATCACCTGTCCCTTGATGTTGTGATCGGCCATGCCGTACGTCTGGGCTGGCAGGCCGATCATCCGGACCGAAATCCCAGCCAGTATCCACAACAAAAAGCTGCAGCCTGGGATGGTTTTTACCGTCGCTCACCCACCCGTTGCCGTGAGCTCTGTGTGGATGCCCTGCGTCAGCTCGCCGGCGTCTAAAGAGGTTGGGGTAGCTGCAGCAGGCTTTGTTGAGGTTGCTCTACAGCCTGCTCGATCAGGTCTGCAAGCCGCAGGGCGCGCGAGGCTTGCAGGCCGTCCACAGCTGGCCTGGCGGTCCCTCGAACGCATTGGAGGAAATGCTCCAGCTCGGCGTAAAGAGGCTCGGTTGGAGTGATGCTCACTTCCTCGATGAAACCATCGTGGCGATAGAGCAACTCGCCGCGGGTTGCGGAATAGGACTCCTGGGCACGACGGTGAATGCGCAGATTGCGGTGCAAAAAGTCAGCTTCCACAAGACTGGCGCGGCAGTGTGCACTGAGGCATCGCACTTTGCGGTGACTCATCTTGCTGGCGGTGAGGCTTGCGGCCACGCCGTTGGCGAAGTTGAGGGTGGCGGTGACGTAATCGATCGGCCCATCGCCGCTGCGTCCGCCGGCAGCAGCGAAGCCCACTACGGGAGCTCCGGCTAGCTCCAGCACTAAATCGATGTCATGGATCATCAGATCCAGAACCACCGATACGTCGTTGGCGCGATCGGCATGGGGGCTGTGGCGGCGACCCTCGAGCACCACCACCTCTTCATTGGCCACCACGTTGAGTAGCTCGCGGAAGGCGGGGTTGAACCGCTCGATGTGCCCCACCTGCAGCAGTCGGTCGGCCTGTTCTGCAGCGGCGATCAGCTCCCTGGCCTCCTGCTCGCTGGCGGCAATCGGCTTTTCAATCAGGACATGGACCCCGGCCTGTAGGCAGGCCATTCCGACCGGATGGTGCAGCAGGGTGGGCACGGCAATGCAGACCGCCTCCACTTCGTGGATCAGGGCGTTGTAGTCCTCAAACCACTCGCAACCGAATTGCTCCTTGGCCAAAGCTCCACGGGCAGCATCAGGGTCGGCAACACCCACAAGCTCTGCATCCCGCAGCAGGCTCAGCACCCGGGCGTGATTCCAGCCCATGTTGCCGATGCCGATCACGCCCACCTTGACTGGTTTCATCGGGC
>CAJWXK010000093.1 GCA_913048995.1 uncultured Synechococcus sp.
TGACTCACTGTCCACCGCGATGGCGCTCCAGCTTGGGGACACCGTTCCCAATTTCACGCAGGACTCCCAACAGGGTCCTATCAACTTCTACGACTACGCCGGCGACAGCTGGGTGGTCCTGTTCTCTCACCCCGCCGACTACACCCCGGTGTGCACCACCGAGCTCGGCGAAGTGGCCAAGCTGCGCGACGAGTGGAACAAGCGCAACGTCAAGACCGTTGCCCTCAGTGTTGATTCCGCCGAAAGCCATAAAGGCTGGATTGGTGACATCAATGAGACTCAGTGCACCTTGGTCGACTACCCAATCCTTGCCGATGAGGACAAGACCGTCAGTGACCTCTACGGGATGATTCATCCCAAGGCCCTGAACAATCTGACGGTGCGCTCGGTGTTCATCATCGACCCGAATAAAAAACTGCGCCTGCAGATCACCTACCCCGCCAGCACCGGCCGCAACTTCCAGGAAATCCTGCGCGTCATTGATTCGCTGCAGCTGACTGACCACCACCAGGTGGCGACTCCTGTGAATTGGAAGGACGGTGAGGACTGCGTCGTGGTGCCCTCGATTCCAACAGAGGAAGCCAAGACCAAGTTCCCCAAAGGCGTCACCGAAATCCGCCCTTATCTACGCATGACTCCACAGCCCAACCGCTGAGAGTGAGCACCACGGCGCTGGGGCTGATGAGCGGCACCAGCGCCGATGGCGTCGACGGAGTTCTGGTGCGGTTCACCGGATCCCCGAAATATCCAAGCTGGCGGATTCTGGCCAGCATCCATACCCCCTACCCAGCAAAGCTGCGTCAGCAGCTGGTAGCCGTGGGCCAGGGAAGTGCCATGCCTGCTGCCCAATGGCTTGCACTACGCCAAGCTGTGACTGCAGCCCAGGCAGCCTGCGCCCGTGCGACAGATCCAGACCGCCGCGCCAGGGTTGTCGGATGTCATGGCCAAACCGTTTGGCACCAACCACCCCAGGGCTCCGCTCGCGGCGCTAGCTGGCAGCTGATCGATGGCCCGCTGCTGGCGGAACTCTTGCAACAGCCGGTGGTCTACGACTTTCGCAGCGCTGATCTGGCCCGAGGCGGCCAGGGCGCCCCCCTGGTGCCACTGACTGACACCGCCCTTGTGGCACCAACGGGGGGCTGGCGTGCCCTGCTGAACCTCGGAGGCATTGCCAACCTGACCCTGCTGCCCCCTGCCGCAGGGCCCGATCGAAATGCACCGCTGCGGGGATGGGACTGCGGCCCGGCCAATTCGCTGCTGGATCTTGCAGTGGAACGTTTCAGCGGCGGCAGGCTGCTGTTTGATGAGGGCGGCCGCTGGGCCTTGCAGGGGACGATCAATGAAACCCTGATCCAGCGATGGCTTCAGGAGCCCTACTTCCAACAGACACCCCCGAAGTCCACAGGCCGCGAACTATTTGGGGAAGCTGATCTCGAACGTCGCCTACAGGAACTTGGGTCTGATGTAAAACCAGCCGATGGCCTCGCCACGCTCACTGCATTCACGGCAGCCATCGTTGCTGCAGATCTGAGTCGTCCACCACGAGTGATCGAGCTACTCGTTGCAGGTGGCGGCTGCCGCAATCAGGCCCTGATGAACCAGCTACGCCGGCGCTGCCGCGGGATCTGGCTGCGACCTCTCGATGCCATCGGGATCGATCCTCAACACAGAGAAGCCATGGCCTTTGCCCTGCTGGCTTGGTGGCGAGTGCTGCAGCTGCCAGCAGGGAACCCGGCAGTTACCGGGGCGCAGCGTGGCGGCCAGCTTGGGGTTCTGATCAACCCTTGAGGCGGATGCGGCGGGGGCGGCCCCGCAGGCGGCCTGGATCCTGCTGCTGACGCTCAAGCTTCTGGCGGACGGTCTCAGCAGGCGCTTCCTGGGCAGCAGGGGAACCAGCCTGATGGCGATCAAGGCCCTGCTGAATCAACACGCGCGCCATATTGCTAACTGTGCGGCTATCAGCTTCAGCTAGCGCAGAAAGTCGCCGTAGCAGGTCTTCTGACAACACCACCTGGATACGAGGCGACTTCGGACGGCCGCTGCTGGAGTTCTGGCGGGTGGCCACGGCTTGACGCGAAGGGCAGTCATCCCCACAAGTGTACTGAGATCGTCATGGATACTATCCATCAGTATGCTGCTTGAACCGGTATCCACACCGAACCACCCGCGGTACCCCTTCAGCCCATGGCCAGATCCGCAGAAAAAAGTGACGTGCTTGTCTCGGCGGTCATCAGCACTTACCTGCTGACCCACCTCCACCACGTCCTGCAACGCGCTGAGTTCGGCGCTTTGCGCGATGGCCGCCAGGCCATGGCCCGCAATTACGCCCAACTCCGGAAAGTGCTCTGCATGGACGCCCGCACGATGCAGGACGCCTCTGCCATGGAGATCCACGAGGACATGGCTGCCTGAAGGTGGCGACAGCGACGAGACTGGTCCCCCCGGTGACTCTGATCAGCAACACTGATTGGTCTGACTTTTCCCCAGCCACCCCCCGTTTTCCCAACTCAGCGCCAGGGTTTTCCACAGGATTCCCGCTCGGATCGCCCAGGAACACCCTGCGCTGGGGAAAGACCCGAGTCAGGCACACCACCACTTGACAGTGATCCGCGACCAATCAGTTACAGAAATTCTGGCGGGCCTGGAAAAGAAAAATCCAGTCAGTGAGATGGTTTTCAGCAATGAGACCCGGGCGACCGTCTTTTTGGGCTCCCTTTGACGTGAGCGCCATCTCGTGGCGAACTAGTGCGTCGATCGACCTGTGGCGCCATGCCTGCTGTTCCCGTCCTCCTCACCACCACCAGCGAGGATTGCGGCCAGCAGCATGGTGAGGAGCTGATGGTGAGCTTCCAGACGCCGCTGCCTGGAAACCTTCACGCTGCCATGGGGCGCTTCATCGAAAAGCACCCGCAGTGGGATCAATACCGCCTGATGCAGGCTGCACTGGCGGGATTTCTGCTGCAGAACGGTGTTCAGGAAAGGGATCTCACCCGCCGTTACATCAGCAGCATGTTTGGCCGGGGTGGATAGTCTTCCTGCAGTGGCGCAAGCTCTATGGGTCTTGAACAGGCGCAGGCCCTATACGACCTGGTACGCGGCGATGAGCAACTGACGCGTGCTCTGTTTCGCCAGGCCCTCCAGGATCCCCAGGGCACCCTTGACCAGCTGCTAGCCATCGCCGATGCCAAGGGACTTGAGGTCAGTCGCGAGGACATCACCGCTTACCTGAACACCAGTGCCGACGACGCCACGAGGCAATGGCTGGTCAAGGCCCGCGGCGGTTTATGAACGCAGGGGGCGACTGAGCGGCAGCAGCGACTGGGGCTCACGTCGAGTGTCACCTCCGTTGGCCCAGCTGAAGAACAACCAGTAGCTGACGATGGCCAGACCGGCTGTCACCACCAGGGCAATCACCGGCTCGAGTCGCTTCAGCATCGCCGCGGCACGCTGTAGTCACAACGATGAGTCTGACCTGCCGCACGGTTGGTAAGGTCCCCCCAACCGCAAATCCCTGGTGCTGCGTCTCGAGCGCGTCGGCAAGATCTATCCGACCGGCGAGGTGCTGCGGGATGTCACCTGGGAGGTGAAGAACGGAGATCGCATCGGCCTGGTCGGGGTCAACGGTGCAGGCAAATCCACCCAATTGCGAATCATCGCCGGGCTCGAGGAACCCAGCAGCGGCCAGGTGGTCAAACAGGGGGATCCGCGCATCGTTTTCCTGCAGCAGGAATTCGATGTGGACGTACGACGCAGCGTGCGCGAGGAGCTATTTCAGGCCTTCGCGGAAGCGGCCAAGGTGCGCAACCGCCAGCGGGAGGTGGAGCTGGCCATGGCTAGTGAACGCGCAGCAGAGGATGGCGACCACCTGCAGGAGCTGATCGAGGAACTGGGCCGCCTGCAGACCCGCTTTGAAGGACTACACGGCTACGAGCTCGACGCCCGTATCGACAAACTGCTGCCCACCATCGGTTTTGACGAAGAGCAGGCCGAACGGCTGGTGGGGGATTACTCCGGCGGCTGGCAGATGCGCATCGCCCTGGGCAAGATCCTTCTGCAGGAGCCGGATCTGCTGCTGCTCGACGAGCCCACTAACCACCTTGACATGGCCACGATTGAGTGGCTTGAGAGCTACCTCACTGAACTGAGCGTCCCCCTGGTGGTCATCAGTCACGACCGCACATTTCTCGATCGGGTCTGCAACCAGATTGTTGAGACCGAGAGGGGCATTTCCCGCAGCTACCTGGGCAACTACAGCCAGCACCTCGAGCAGAAGGTCCTAGAGCGCGAAGCAAGCCTGTCGGCCTTTGAAAGACAGCAGAAGGAACTGGCAGCCCAGCAGGCCTACATCGATCGCTTCCGGGCCAGCGCCACGCGATCCACACAAGCCAAGAGCCGCGAAAAATTGCTGGACAAGGTTGAACGGATTGATGCCCCAGTGGAATCGGTGCAGGGGCCCCAGTTCCACTTCCCTGCTGCACCGCGCAGTGGCCGTCAGATTGCTCTCATCGAGAACCTCACTCACCACTACGACGACAACATCCTGTTTCTCGACGCCAACCTCGAAATTGAACGAGGGGATCGCATCGCCTTTGTCGGGCCCAATGGCGCTGGGAAGTCAACCCTGCTGCGCCTGGTGATGGGCCTTGAGCAGCCCAGCGAGGGAGAAGCGCGCCTTGGAGAGCACAACGTCATGGCGGGCTATTTCGAGCAGAACCAAGCGGAAGCCTTGGACCTTGGCAAAACGGTGATCGACACCTTGTTTGAAGCCGTCCCCGACTGGACCCAAACCCAGGTCCGCTCCCTCCTGGGCAGCTTCTGCTTCAGCAACGATGCGGTATTCAAAGAGGTAGGGAAACTCAGCGGAGGCGAGAAGGCCCGGTTAGCTCTGGCATTAATGCTGCTCACCCCATGCAATCTGCTGGTGCTGGATGAGCCAACGAACCATCTGGACATTCCAGCCAAACAGATGCTGGAAGACGCATTGCTGGAATATGAAGGCGCGGCGCTGCTCGTCAGCCACGACCGCACCTTCATCTCCCGTGTGGCTAACCGAATCGTGGAACTGCGCGACGGCGGGCTCGTCCTGTACCGGGGCGATTACGGCTATTACCAGGAGAAAAAAGAAGAAGAGGCAGAACTGCTGCGTGCCGCAGAAGAAGAGGCAGCGCGGGAAGCCAAACGAGCGGCCAACAGAGCCAAGCAAAAGGCCAAAGCCGAAAACAGACGCAAGCGCCCCGCCTAATCACGCATCTTGATTTCCAAACGGTTGTAGCGATCAACACCCCACCTATGGCGTCTGGGCCGACAGGGCCATCACGCATGGTGCCCCCGTCGGGTCAGCCCTAGAGATCCGCAAAGGAGAGGGCTTGCAGCGATGGACTTCAGCCGCTGAGGTAGGTCTCCCCCTATTGCCAACAGTCGGCCATGCCACCCATCCGCAAGCGGGCAGAAGCCGCCCTGCGCCGCGCATGGCGCCCCGACGCCCAGATCATTGATTGCTGCGAGCAGAGCCATAAAGGCGAAGTGCGCGGCCTAGCCATCAGCGAAGGGACGCTCAGCCGCTACAGGCTGATGCTGGCCAATGACGCTCTGACCTTGACTCCACTCCTGCGCGCCTTGAGCTGGAAGCGCCGTGAGCCCCTGCGGCGCACCAAGCAGATACGCAACTTCACAGCGAGCTAGGCAGGAAAACTCAACTTGCTGGACCTGCTGATTTGGTCTGCATACGCTGACGAAATGTCGCCGGGAACACGTGATGAGTACATCGCATCTGACCGACCACAGCGCTCACGACCACAGCTGGGACGCGGTGGAAACTTACTTCCATTGCATCACCGAATGCTCACTCGATGACGGGGAGTGCGTCACCCGCTGCGTTGAGGACCTGCGCCTCAGTGACGAAACGGGAACAAACTGACAGCACATGTAGCCCCCGCTACGCAAGCATCCGACACACTTTGTAAGTTCAGCTCATCCGCTGGATTTGCCATGTCGAATGCATTGGGCCTCACACTTGGACAGCAGTTCGAGCTGGAGCGTATGCAACGCGCCATCGATGCCGAGGGAGATCCTCAGGTCCTGCGTGGCTTGGCAAAGCAACTATTGAGCGCCTGGCATAGCCAGCAGGCAGCAACGCGCTGGGTGATGGAGCAGGAGACTGCTCCACCGCTCTGATTGGGGTGTGAAATGGAGAGGTCGACAACCGGTCTCTCCGTGACAGACAGTGCCGAAGCCAATCAGCCGCATTGGTCAGAATTGAAAGCGGTCAATTTTCGCGATCAAGAGCTAATGCTCAGACCCACAGAACTCTGGGATCAGCCAAAGAGTATTGAGCTCATTCGCGATGACGACTTGGACGATCGGGCCACTTTGCCCTGGGAGTAATTGGAGACTGACCTCGATCAGCCCTGACACAACGGTGCCAGCAGCACTTGACTCGACAAGCCACAGGGAGCGAACTCCTGCTTGAGAGCTTCCGCCTCAGCACTCATGCCCTGACAGGCCAGAAGCTCACGGCGTTGCTGGCTCCAGCAGCGAGCCGCTTCCACGGAAAGAGCAACCGAAAGACGGAGACGATCCAAACCATGCTCCTTAAGTTGGACGCAGTCTGAGACGGATTGTCTCATCGATCTTGACAAAAGGACACCCCGTGTTCTGGAACATCGAGGTCGAGCTCACCCCTGCAAAGAAGCCATCTCGACCGGGGTGACTGTCAGCTGTAGCTCGCGCCCATCACGCCTGAGGGCGATGGGCAGCGGCTGCCCCACACCGGAATCTTCCATGCGGGCCAGAAACTGGGCGGGGTCTTGGACCGACTCCCCTGCCACCTTGAGGACGAGATCACCAGCCTTCAAACCAGCTCTAGCCGCTGGGCCATTGGGTAATACCGAGCTCACACGAACCCCATCAGGGTCCTTGACCAAAGCCAACCCCACCATCGCGTGACTGGCTCGGCCGTTGCTCACAAGCTGATTAGCGATCGTGCGTGCCCGATTAATAGGAATTGAGAAACCCAGGCCGGCTCCGGGGCCAGTCCGAACCAGGGCGTTGATGCCCACGACTTCGCCGCCCGCGTTGAGCAGGGGGCCACCAGAATTGCCTGGATTGATGGCTGCATCGGTCTGGATCAGATCCAAACGCTTGTCGGT
>CAJWXK010000094.1 GCA_913048995.1 uncultured Synechococcus sp.
TGACAAATGTAATTATTTTCAGTCTAATTTTTGTTGAATATAATTCTCTGGAATCATGTCTATTCTCGTTCACTGGTCGTGGATGATGTTGACAAAAGGTCCTGGAGACTGACCCGGGAAAAATTCAGGTGCAGTTGTACAGCAGCTTGGCTCGCTGTGCTACTTCTGTGAAACCACCAGTGGGTGAGCTGGTCTGCCTGCTGGGGCTGACTCACGGCCACTGAAGCTCCCAAAAATTAAGACAAACTTTATCGGACATCACTGTTCCCCTCGCCCCCAATGAGTACAGATGCGGATTGAAGGTAGATTTGCATTGTCTAGATTGTGAATAGACCCAGTCATGGGTTGAGTGGGCACAAAGAGGCATCTTGGAGCGTGGATGCCTCTTTTTTATGTGAATCAGCCTTGTTCTTTAGGCTTTTGATCAGGTGCAACGACCTGCTGGCTCGTTGATAAGCCAAGGGGAGGCGATGGTCCTTGCAATACAGATTTAGCCCCCCCCTCTTCTGGTATCTCGTGCTGCTGGTGGATTAGCTAGAGGCGGCAGCTTCTTTGTTCTGCTCAGGGCAGCAGTCTCTGGGTGTCTGTTTTTGTCAAAGTTGATCGCTTGGCTTTCTCTATCTGCAAGTGGCAGTAAGAAAAAGAACTAATCGGTGAAATGGGTTGACGCTCATTTGGGCTATTCCATACTGAGTAAAGAACGACTAAGGAGTGGGAAACATGGTGGAGCTCTTGATCGCATGGTTTCTGTCTTGCTTCGGCTTGGCTCTGAGTGGAATTCTGTTTTGTCGTTTGCAGGGTTATGAATTCAAGCCTCTTAATGCCAATACATACATCTACCTGGCTGTCGGCAGTCTTTTTACTGCAACGCAGTTGGTGAATGTCTATGAGCGTCTCTGTTAGTTGTTCAAAGGTTGTGTCTATACTCCTACTCAAAAAATCTCCTCTGGGAAGGTTGAGAGGATCAATATTCCAAAATCTGTAAATGTTGCCGCTTGAACTAAGTACTTACACTCTGTTCGCGAGAGTACAATTATTTATGTTACCTGTAAAAGCAGCAAATGATGTTTCGCTGTACTTTTAATTAGTTGATTTGAAGGTTATGCGGCAGGTGAAGTCGCGAATTGATCGAATCCTCGACGCCCATCCTTGTGTCAAAGCAGAGGATGCAAGGCTAATTCTCTGTTACTACTACTCAATAGAGTGGCAGCTGCCTGATGCCACAATTAAAGAAGTGCGAAATACTCTCGAGAATATTACCCTGTCCCTTGTGGATGCCGATACAGCAGACGTTGAGCACTTTGTTGACAGGATTAAGTCACGGTTGTGACTCGAACCCATGATTTATTGCAAGAGTTGTCCTTCCTGGCTTTATTGCAATAACGCAGGAACTCTTATATCTAATTCCTTGTCCGCGGATGGAATTAATGCCCATCTCGAAGGTGAGCAGTGTTTGTTTGGGGCTCAAGGTCTATAGGTAGCAAGAGGCCAAACTCTGCGAATGATCGAGTGTAATCGCGACTCTGAAGATATCAGCTTTGAGCGTTCAATTTGTGAGTGTAGCTTTCTTTTGATCAGCCTCTATGGCTTTACTTGAGCAATAAATCAGTTCTGATTGTATTCTAGTTATCTCTCTCTTTTTATTGCTTAAATTTTCGGCTATTGCTGAAGGAGAACCCCACTGCCGCAAAGCTTCTGGGCTTGTTGGAGTTTATTTTTTAGTCTTGGGGTGATGCCCAGCTTTGCATGGTCCCAGAGGCGATCCATTTCACGGGAGAAGTGGGCGGCGAGTTGGGGTGACTCAATGACCAGCAGGGTTTCGTCGTTGCGGTGGGCAGCTGAGGCGCTCCAATTGAAGGAACCGGTGATAACGGTGCGGTTGTCGATGACAGCGAACTTGTGGTGCAACTTGTCGCCCCGCGGAACTTGGGGAACTCCTGCCGTTGTGAGTGGAGAACTCGAGGGCTTGTTCCCCTTTTCAATCACGCATCGGTGATCGGGCAATTGTTGCCCCAGTAGATCCAAGAGTTCGGAGTAACTGCGGTAGGCAAAGCTCTGATCGACCAGTGCCCTGATCGCTACTCCTTCTGCCTGCTTCTGAGCCAGGACATCAGCTAGTTCCTGTGCTGTGAAAACAAACAGGGCCAGATCAATGCTTTTGTTGGCATTTTTGAGTTTCTGCTTGATCAGTGTCAGTCCGTTGGTTTGGTCTTTGCGCCGGTGGGGCGCGAACAGAACACTGACCCGTTGCTGGTTCAGCACCAATGTCTGGGACCGCCCGTTGTCTTTCTGGAGGCCAAAACGGCTGTCCCTCTTGCCTTCGGGGCCGTCTCCCCAGAGTTGCGCAAATTCGGCCTTGAAGAGCTCTGCGAGCTTTTCACTCTTGATTCGCAGCAGATGGTTCACATTGCCTCGGGTCTGGCCTGCGTCGCCATCACCATGGATCCCGGAGCTGGTGAAGTTCGCTGAGGTGGTCAACACCACTTGCTGATCAATCACCACAAACTTGTGGTGCATCAGGCCGCTGCCACTGCTGCCATCGGCGGTGTCGTCGATCACAGGCACACCGGCAACATCCAGAAGGCGGATGGCATCCTCATGGCCCAGGCGTTTGAGGCGCCTGAGGCGTTGCTGCGCGTGCGGCTCCAGGCCTGCAGGGTGTTGGAGGCTCCAGGGTTGCCGGTATTGGTGTTCAAGTACCACGCGTACCTTCACCCCAGCCTGGTGACGTTCGATCAGGGCTTGCGCAATACCGGGAAGGGTGAGCTCTTGGACTGCTACCAGCACCTCCGATCTTGCTGATGCGATGGCCTCGATGAGGGCCTGCTCGAGGTTGTCTCCCTTCCGCTTTTTTCCAGTCAGTGGGCTGGTGTAGGTCTGACCCCGCCGCTGATTGAACAGCACCTCGATTCCTGCCGCTTGGGGCACTTCAGGCTGCTGCAAGGGGATATAAACCCCTGCATGGGTGCAGCCGCAAAGCGTGAGTGTGCTGGCCAGTGTCAGCAGCGCCTGCCGCATGGATCCAACAAAAAACCCCAGGATTCCCCTGCTTGGCGGGGGGCTCCTGAGGCTTTGATGTCGTGAGTTTCCTCTAATCGTGGCCCGGCATCTCGGCAAAGCGCAGCATGGCTGCGAACCAGAGGCAGCTGACAGCAAGAACAAGAGCAACACCGGCACCGATACCAGCGGAGCGCATCAGCAGGGGCACAGCGAGAGGAAGGCTGATGGTCCCTGCCATAGGCAGGACAAGGACCAGCAACTTGGTGAGTGCGCGACGCTTCAGAACCACTCAGCCTTGGCCTGCTCAGGAGTGTTGCTGTTGTCCTCAGGGGTGACGCGCTGGAACTCCAAGGTGATGTTGCGGCTTTGCTCACCGTCAGCGGCTACGGCCTTGATGGGATAGAGCTGCTGGCCGTCGCGGAAGGGAACCTGGACCCTGAAGGTGCCATCAGCGGAGAGAGGAACGGTTTCTTCTCCGATGGTGAGCGTGGCAGCGGGATCGGTAGCGCCGTAAACAATCAATTCGGCATCAGCCACCAACCAGAAAGAGCGCTTGCGGGGAGCAACACCGCCGATGCCACTTTCACTACGCCCGCTGGCCCAGCGGCCAGCACCAGAATCACTCAGGCCACGAGCTTCAGCACCGGAATCTTCCATTTCGTGGAAGGCTTCAGATCCACGGCCCAAACGGCGCCAGCGCACGGTGGCGGTCTGATATAGGCGCTCGTGAAGGTTGTTGTCTGCGGATTCAGCCGGTGCTGGCAGGGTTGTTGGCGCAGCTTCTAGGGAGAAGGGAACGAACTGATCAAGGATCTGTTCGCTGGGGTGCATGGCAGGCACACGGGCTACAGCGGAGTAGGCCAGTGAGAACCAACCACCATCGGCAAGGCGGTAGCCCAGCTCAACCCTGTAATCCCGATCGCTTAGGGGAACGGGCAGGTACCACTCGCTGGTGCCGGCATCGACGACAACTTCCTGCAGGGTGTGGGGGTGAGTCGAACCGTCGTGCAGGCCGGTCACATCGGACACACGAAGGCAGAGCTGACGGGCGCCGGCGGATTCAGCGGAACGGCGGCTGTCAGCGGAGATCTCCCAGAACACATAGGCCCATTGGGGATCTCGGGGTAGGAAGACCACTCGGGTCTCTGGCAAAGGCAGGGGCGCTTCGCCAAGGTTCGACTCGATTTCGGCCAGGTTGATGGCGGTTTCTACTCGCTTTTCGCCAGCGCTGAACTCCTGCTGATGGCTGATGGCATCCAGCAGTTCGTCTTTGGATTTACGGCTATAGAGGGCAACACCGAGATCACTGGCAACACGACGCAGCTGACGCAGGGTTAGCCGGGCAAGCGAGGAGAGTGACTGGTTCACCGCTAAAGAATCCGTTTGGGATCACTTTGCATCCGCCGCGCAAAACTCACAACTACCCCCATCGGCAGCGTCAGCAATTGCTGATCGTGAAGGGCTCAATCTGCTCCTGCAGCAGGCAGCTCGAGCAAAGGCCAAAAAAAAAGCGCCTCGGGAAAGGCGCTTAAGGTTTTGCTTGGGATTGCTGCTTGGCTCAGCGGGAGATGCTCCGGTAGGGCACCCGCTCCATGTAGTTGTCGCTGGTTCGGGCCGTGGCACGCACCATGTTGACTGCCGATATTCCGCCAACCCAGGCCATGTAGTCGGAGGGGTCTCCGCCACGCTTGCGGCGGGCGCGCTCGGGCAAACGCTTGATATCCCCGGTGAAGACGATCTGGGGGAAGCCCAGGATGTCCCGGTGGTATTCGTCGTACCGCGGGGTGGTGATGTTGAAAGGGGTATCTCCTAGGTCGCGGCCGGGGAGCACCCGGTGACGCTGGTAGGGAACTGTGTCGTAGCCGAAGTTGTCGAGGTATTCCTCACTGTCCAGTAGGGCATCCACCATGCCGGCCACACCCTTGGTGGCGATCACGATGGCCCAGGAAAGCTCCTCGCCCTTGCCACTGGTCTTCCGGCCAAGCAGGCGCTCCACCAGATGGCGAACAACCTTGTAGTTGCTGTTAAAGCCGTAGAAGGTGCGCGTGAAGGTGTCAGAGAGACACAGGCCGCGAATGAAGTCGCGAACCGTGATCTGGCCGTTGCGCAGCTGGGACTCCAAGAAGCGATCCCGGTCACTCTTGAAGGCGTGGAAAAAGATCTGGCGGTATGCCGACTCGATCACCGTGGTGAGGTTGCCCGCGTCCATCGACTGGTCGAGGGCGACCACCTTGAGGTCTTCGTCGGAGCCCACACGAATCCGCTCTACCCGGGCGTTTTGGGCGATTGGCGCGTATGGCAGGAGGGGAATAGCCACTCAGTTGTCAGCATCCGACGACGCTGATCGTAGAAGTAGTGCTCTTAACCAGGCCGTTTGCGCGGTGCCGCAATCACAACCCGTAACTTTCTACACAATTGCCTAGGTATTTTTTACCAGCCAAGCAGGGAGCTTGCTGCGTTCGCCCCTGCGGCTATTACTGCTGGCTGGTCATCCAGGACACGAGTTTCCATGCAGAGCGAAGCAGTGTTCGATAGCCCCTGCACTGTGCTGGTTCGCAGCCGGATGTTGGGCCCGGCAAACCAGAAGCGCTCGCCGCTGTCCATCATTTCGTAGCTGGTGCTCAGCCACAGGCTCTTCTCCTCATCAAGGCGGAAATGCCCAGCTACGGGCTCTTTCACCGAGTAGCCCATGTCCCGCAGCAGTAGACCCTCACAACCCTTTTCATCGGTTGGGATCAGAGCAAAGACCGTTTCGCTTTCGTGGTTCTCGCCGGCTCGGTCCCAGGCCATCGATCCGCTCCAGCGCACATGGCATCCCCCGACCACGCCAGCTGGATCCTGGCTGTGGACCTTGGCTAGTGCCTCAAGACGGGGGTCAGCGGCATCGACGATGTCCACCTCCACCAGTGATGCGCCCGCTTCCGCGCGGCGGTGCAGCAGATGGTGCTGGGAGCGCTGGGAGCGCCACCGCCCGCAGCTCATGCGAAAAAAACTGAGGGCGTCGGTGATGGAATCCATGGCAACCAGCCTGCCGGGCGATCTCCCATGTTGATCGGTGTGGTGGCCTCCCTGGCGGCGGCGTTGTGCTGGACACTCGCCAGTGGCCTCTGGCGGCGTCTGCCCACTTCCCTTTCGGCTCTGCAGCTGAATCTGCTCAAGAATCTGATCGGAGGGCTCACGCTGCTGCCGGCCCTCCTGCTTCCAGGGGTTCTCGAGGGTGTTCCTTTTGCTGCCGTTGTGGCTTTGCTGCTCAGCGGGGTGCTCGGGATCGCTCTGGGAGACAGCTTCTACTTCGCTGCTCTGCGGCGGCTGGGGACCCGCCGCAGCCTGACGCTCGATGCAGGTGGACCAGCCCTCTCGGCTTTGGTGGCCCAGTTCACGCTGGGCGAGACGCTGATGCCGCAGCATTGGCTAGGCATCGCCTTCATCTGCTTGGCGGTGGTGACCGTGGCCAGGCAGGCGCCTCCGGAGAATGGGCCGTTGCGTGAGCAGGGCGTAGGTCTGCTTTGCATTGCGTTGGCGTTGTTATGCGGACTCAGCGGCGCATTGCTCTCGCGCTGGGCCCTGCGCCTCACCTTGATGCCCCCGCTGCAGGCAGCGGCCCTACGGCTTTTGGCGGCACTTGTGGTGATGCTGCCCTGGGTGCGATTGCCCCGTTCTCAGGGGCCTCGGCCGGGGCGACCACGTTGGCCGCTGGTGTTGGCGGCAACCTTGCTGGGTACTTCGTTGGGGATCGTGCTTCAGCAGGCCAGCCTGAGGGCATTGCCGGCGGGTCTGGCAGT
>CAJWXK010000095.1 GCA_913048995.1 uncultured Synechococcus sp.
GACGCACAGCATCAGCCAGATCACTGAGCTCTTGCCGGTCGGGGATGCAGATGCACCCGATGCCGGGGTAGCAGTTGTGGATGCCCAGGGCTGAGCGACTCGTAGGGAATAGCGGATCGAGTTGAAGCCAGAGATCAGCACCCCAGGGCTCTGGCGGTCCGACGCGGTAGGTGCCCTTGGGCAAGGGTGAGCCGTTGCCAGGAGACCAGCGCCGGTCCAGTTGCTGGTGTCGTTTGGCGCTGGCTACCGCCTGCCACTGTTCTCGCACATGGCCGCCATCGCGCAACTGCAGCATCCAGATGGGATCGCCGTTGTCGTAGCTGCTGCCGGTGCGGCGCAGTTCCAGTTCCGCTGCCAGCGTTGGGGCGCTCAAGATCAGTGGAAGTATCAGGGTGAGTGCGCGCAAAGACATGATTCAGGGCTGGTCGGTCTTGACACCACGTAGGGAGTCCAATGTTTTCTCCACCGCATCGGTTAGCAGACTGATCACAGGCTTGTCGCGGACGATGAAGTTCACAGAGATACTTTGTCCTGAGCTGATGGGGTAGCGCTTGCCCTTGCGCTCGAGGAACTGGCGCTCAAGATTCACCATGACAGTGAAACGGGATTCTGGATTTTGTTGATCTGGAGGTAGAGCTTCCTTCCCAATGGATTTGAGTTCGCCATTGATGTCTCCAAACTGGGTGAAGGGGTAGGCATCGACTCGGACTTGAGCTGGCATTTGCGGTCGTAAAAAACCAATGTCGGCATTGGTGACGAATACTTTGGCCTCTACAGCGCCAAGCGGAACGATCTTCAGCAACGTTTCTCCATTGCTTGCTGCATAGCCGGGGCTCGAGGGCACAAGATCAAACACGTGGCCACTGATGGGTGAACGCAGGGCTTCATATTCCTGTGCTTTCACAGTTTCCACAATCTGGCGATTGAGGTTGGAAAGTTCTCTCTGGATCTGCTGCTTGTTCTTGATCGACTCGGCTTGCACCTCTCGGAGTCGTGCCTCGGCCTGAGCAATCTCTGATTCCACCTCCTGCAGTTGGTTCTTTTGTTGCAGGTACTGCACCATTGACATCGCTCCCTGTTCGACTAGCGGTGTCATGCGGTTGAGGATGTCTTGATTGGTGGCGAAGGTCAGCTTGAGGCTGGCCACCTTGGCTTCAAGGCTGTCCTCCCGCGCCTCAAATGCCATGGATTCTTTGTCCAGGCGTTCTGTTTCTAGTTTTTTCTGCAGCTTGAGTGAGCTGAGCCGCTCTTTGTTGACATCCGGGTCGAATTGAAGAACCACTTGGCCCGGCTTGACCAGCTCTCCTTCATTGACGGGGATCGCAGAGACGACTCCCTGCACCGGTGCCTTGATCGGGCGCTCAGCACCTTTGCCTTGTAGCTCCCCGCGAGCGATCACCACCTCGTCAATCCTGGCGACCAAGGAGAAGATCACACCGAAACCCACCATTCCAACAATGGCCCACTGCAGTGTTCTCGTCCAAGTGGGCGCGGCTTTGTAGCGCACCTCTTGATGGGCGAGAGGCTTGAGGCTGCCGCCTGGCGAGGGAACGATCGCCGACTCGTCTTTGTTGTCATCTGGCGGGGTTTGCAGGCTCATTCCTGGCCAGCCTCCTGTTGGCGGTAGAGCGTGGCGTAACGGCCGCCCAACTTGATGAGTTCGTTGTGTGTGCCCTGCTCAACCAGGTTGCCCTGGTGCATGACCAAGATGTGATCGGCATGGCGCAGACTGCCCAAGCGGTGGGTGATCCAAAGCACCGTGCTGCCGCGGTACACCTCCGCCAGGTTGCGGGTCACCTGTTGCTCAGTATCAACATCAAGGGCACTGGTGGCCTCATCAAGGATCAGCAGACGAGGTCGCTTTAAGACCATGCGAGCCAAGGCCATTCGCTGGCGCTGACCCCCTGAAAGCGCTGAACCCCGTTCGCCGACAGAACTGGAATAACCGCCTGGGAGGGACTGGATGAAGTCATGGGCGCAGGCCACCTGTGCCGCCCCAGTGATCTCCTCAAAGCTGGCCTCAGGACGGCTTAGGGCCAGGTTGGCTTGAACAGTGCCGTCGAATAGCAAGCTGTCCTGCGGGACTACGCCTACCTGGGAGCGCAGTGAGTAGAGGTCTACCTTGGCGATGTCGTAGCCATCGATTCGGATCGCCCCCTCCAATGGATCAAATAGTCGGGTCAGCAGTTTGAGCAGTGTGCTCTTGCCCGAGCCCGAGCTACCGACGATGCCAACGAAACTGCCGGCAGGAATATCAAAGCTGACGTTGAGTAGCTGCAGTGGCCCACTCGTCCCAAAGCGGAAGTTCACGGCTTCATAGCTCACTGCTCCCTGGATGGGTGGCAGCGGAGGTAAGCCTTCACCTGCGATCTCGATCTCTTCTTGGTGATCGACGATATCTGCGAGACGTTCCAGCGAGAGGGCTGTTTCTTGGAAGTTTTGCCACAGCCCAGCCAGCCGCAAGATCGGAGTGTTGACATAGCCTGAAAGGATGCGGAAGGCAATCAGAGCGCCAACGGTGAGCTCACCATTGAGAACAAGCATGGCTCCGACCCAGATCACGACCAGGCTGGAGACCTGCCCAAGCACTTGATTGATCGAACCCGCGGCAGTGCTGGTGATGGTGTTGCGGAAGCCAGCCTCGATCTGGCCCCCATACAGCTGCTCCCAGCGCCAGACACTGGGCAGTTCCATGCCCTGACCTTTGACGGTCTCCATGCCGGAGAGGGTTTCGACCAGATGGCTTTGCACTTTGGCGTTGGCCTCTGCGCGCTGGCGGATCTGGCGGCGGATGATTGGTGACACCCCAATGGTGAGACCGACGAACAGGGGAACCACCGCTAATGAGGCAAAGGTGAGCGTCACCGAATAAGCCATCATCACGGCGATGTAGACAACCGAGAAGACGGCGTCCAAAAGGACTGTGAGTGCGGTGCCTGTCAGGAAGCTACGGATTTTTTCGAGCTCAGCGATGCGGCTGCTCACCTCCCCTACCGGTCGCTTGGCGAAGTAGCCCAGCGGTAATCGCAGGAGGTGATGGATGATCGTCGCGCCAAGGGAGATGTCGATCCTGTTGGTGGTGTCGGAGAACAGATAGGTACGAAGCGCTCCAAGTAGCGCCTGGGCCAGAGCCATGGCGACAAGGAGCGTGCCAAGAACGTTCAACGTTGAAAGGTTGCCCTGGCTGATTACCGCGTCGATGATCTGCTGAATTAGCAGCGGATTGAAGAGCTGCAGCAGCTGCACAAAGAAGCTGGTGATCACCACCTGAATCAAGGCACCTCTGTGCTTCTGAATGGCGGGAATGAACCAGCTCAGACCAAAACGAGCCTTTGGGGCGTTGGAGTTGCGCTCAAGGGTCAGTAGCCCTAGTTGCTCGCCTTCGGCCTGGGCCAGAAGATCCGCGGCATTGATCCAGAGCTGCCCTTCTCGGGGGTCGCCGATCAGGATCTGACCATTGCGGGAGTCCCACAGCACGATTGGGTGCCCATCAATGAGCGTTAGCGCTGGGAACGGGGTGCGGCAGAGCAGTTCTGGGCTGCCGGGCTGCAACCCTGT
Source organism: uncultured Synechococcus sp. (assembly GCA_913048995.1). Taxonomy (GTDB): domain Bacteria; phylum Cyanobacteriota; class Cyanobacteriia; order PCC-6307; family Cyanobiaceae; genus RCC307. The sequence continues at coordinate 3,559 of CAJWXK010000095.1, forward strand.
TGCACGCAGGGCCAGTAGGTCGCAGATGGCTGCCATTGGCTGCAGTCCCAGCCCCGCCTCGCCAGCGCGCGCAAGTTGGTCTTTAAGGATGCGCTGCAGCACGTCCTTGCGAAACGGCAGATCAAAATGGCGCGAGAGCATGCGCAGGCAGGCCAGATTTTCCTCGACAGCGCCCTTGCCGCTGTGCTGAGGGAACGTGCCGTCATCGCGCATGCGGCCATACCAATCTTCAAGCGCTTCCCGTTGCAGTTGCGGTGAGTTGATGTTCGAGGCTTCTGCAGCAGCTAGCTCTTCGCCGCTTGCGGGCTTGACCAGTTGCCCCAGCGGTGGATCCACTCGACGCTGGGGCGGCCAGTGGGTAGGTAGCGGGAGCAGCCGAGCGGGCATGCGCCCCAGAACCTCTACTTTCACCGGGCTCTGCAGCAGGGTGCCCGGGTTCTGACGCTCGACGTTGCCGCTGCTCACCAACCAGAGGCCCGAATCCACCGGCAGATCGTGTGGGCCGCTGCTAAGCAACATTGCCTTGTGTTCGCCAAGGCTGCACTCGCCTTGGGCCCACTGCAGCAACTCCTTGGCTGCCGGGTGGCGGGGATCCTGACGTGCGGCCGCGACCGCATAGAGCTCCCAAGCTTGGACCGTGCGGAAGGCCTCCTGCAGGTCCGGAGTGTTTTGGATCAGCTGCAGAAACGTTTCTGTCGGTAGCACCAGCCCCTCAACTTCGGTTGAGGCCGCTAGCGCCTGACCGGTGACGCCGCGTAGCAGTTGCTCCACTCCCACCAGCTCGCCTGGGCCGAAGCGCTCGAGCGTGAACAGCTCCTTGCGCTGATCAAGTCCGAGCAGGCGCATCTGGCCGCTTTTGAGCAGGACAACACCCGGAGGTAAGTGCTCAAGATCATTCAGCTGTTGGCCGGGTTTGAGCCGGAAAGACTTGAGCTCCTGCTGCAGCTCCCGCTGCTGCTCCGACGGAAGATCCGCTAGGGGTCCCCAACCGCTCAGTGCTTGCTGTGGCTGTGCGCTCACCATGGATCGAAGTTAGGCAGGGCTGGCGGGAACGGCCTGAGCGGCTTTCGGATCGTTGAGCAATTGCTCAAGATGTAGATCCCCTAACTCCAAGGACAGGCGTTGTTTGAGCTCATCGGTGAGTTCAGTGCAGTGCATCTCTTCCAGTCGCACCACGATCCACCAGCTTTCGAGTTGCTTGGGCGGCCATAACTGAGCAGGGCTGCTCACCTGGAGCAACTTGGCCAGCATTGGATGGGGTTGGCTGAGGGGTACAGGACCGAGCTTCCCGCCTTGAGCCTTCTCGGGCCCTTCTGAGTATTCAGCGGCCACATCTTCAAAGCTCACTTCAGATTCTTTGATGCGCAGATACAGCTCATTGGCCAGAGCGGCGTCAGAGACCCTGAGCAGCGAGTAGCTCACCTGATCGAGCTGCGGCTTGCGTTCGAGGTAATGGCTGTTCACCTTTCCGGCGAAGGTGGTTTCACACCAGTTCAGCCAGCGCCAGCGCCGGGCCACAAAGGCCTGCCATTGCTCGGGGCTTAGCCCTTGTTGCTGCTGCCAGCGCTGCAAGGCTTCCGGTGAGTCGATGCGCAGTTGGCTGCACCATTGTTCCAACAGCTTCTTGAATGTCTCCGGTTGGGGTGGCGGAACTTCCTTGATGCAGCCGTCGATCAGGGCTTCCCGCCGCACCTGACGCAGTAGGCCCCACTGGGATAGTTGCTGGGGGCTGTAGACCTCTGCCGGGCTCACAGGGGCTGTGCTCAAGAACACCTCTGATCAGACGTTATGTCCTATGGCCTGAACGCGCAGCGATTGATCCCCCAAAAGGGTGAATCTCAAACAGATCGCGCAGCACCAGCCTGTGAGAGGGATAGGCCAATAGCAGTCATTTCTTATTGACAAACATAAAAATCGTTCGACTGATCCACCAAGATCGGTGGTTTGACGATCTGTCCACGCAATTCAGCTTCCTGAGATGCATGCAAAGCATGCTTTCAGTCTGGGTAATTTATTTCCCTCATTGAGGGTAAAGTTGAAATGAAGATTGCCTGAGATTGGTCTGACTGTTCTCTTGACAGGTTCTGTTAGTTCCTCTAGAGATTCTCTCACTCTGGTTTGGGCCTCACTGGAGGTCCTTGGGCAAATTGGAGGACTTGGGCGCTGTTGTTTGCCTCAACTTGGCGCATGCTTGGAACTGTTGTCCTGCTTCATCACGACATCGCAGTGGTCGTTGATGCTGATGTATTGATTCGTCGCTCCGTTCGACAATCCTTGGCTGATCTTGGCCTTCAGGCGCTTGCTTATGGGGGCTGGCATGACGCTGTGCGGCAGCTTGCCCGCCTTGCTCCAAAACTTCGTTCACTACCCCTTCCCTCTGGGCAAGCAGATTGGGATGCCATTGAGCTCTGGCAGCGCTTACAGCAGGAGCTTGGTTCCTCCTCGCGTGGGGTTTCGGTGTTGCCGGTGGTGGGGCTTTCTCGCCGGCAAACTTCTTTGCTTGCAAAGCAGCATCCTTCTCAGCTGCTGGCGCGGCAATTGCGGGACTGTTTTCACCAGCGTCGCCAAAGAGCAGAGCTGCCGCTGGATGAGAAGCCAGCCGTTAGTCCTGCGGAAGGAAGAGTTCTCGAACTTGTTAAAGATGGCTGCAGCAATAAGCGCATTGCTAGTGAACTTTCGCTGTCGCAGCGCACGGTGGAGAGCCACCTCCATCGTCTGTTTCGCAAGCTTCAGGTGCGCAATCGCACCGAACTAGCTTTGCTGGCCGCCTGATCAAAGCGGGTTGCCGCTAGAGAGCTGCATAGGGTCTGATTGCTGCCATGGAGCATTGAGGCTGAGCCCATGGGCTAGGCCAGCCGTCAGAGGCACCATCGCAAGCAGAATGAACCAGCGGTCGCGGCGTTTCGTCGAGCTGCTGGAGTGAAAGATCCGCCGGTGGTGTTGCCGGCGGTGATAGGCCTGCTGCATGGCTGTCGAAGGGAGCTGTTTGTTTGTAATCGTCGAGTGCTTCTGTGGTCTGGTGAGTGGACTGCTACTTGGCTGAGAGTCTGCTGATCTGTTGCTACAAAATGATCAGTCCAGAACAATCA
>CAJWXK010000096.1 GCA_913048995.1 uncultured Synechococcus sp.
GCGGGGCTGAGGGCTGAGGTGATCAGCGCCGTACTTCTCCTCCACACAACTGCGGGAGGCCGTGATCGCCTGCTCGCTGAGATGCACCGAGTCGGTTCGCATGTAGGTGATGAAGCCCCGCTCGTAAAGACCCTGAGCCGTGCGCATGGCTTCACGGGCCGAAAGGCGCAACTTGCGGTTGGCTTCCTGTTGAAGGGTGCTGGTCGTAAAGGGCGGCGCTGGTTTGCGGGTGGTGGGCTTCTCCTCCACCTCGGCCACCGACCAGGTCTTGCCGTCGATGGACTGCAGCAATCCCTTGGCATCGGACTCACTGAGCAACCGGACCTTGGTACCGACCTTGATGTCACCGGTGTTCTCATCGAAGTCCGCACCGGTGGCGATGCGCTCCCCCTTGAGCTGGCTGAGCTTGGCTTCAAAGGCGACCCCACCGTGCTCAAGTTGGGCTTTGAGGTCCCAGTAGCTGCCACTGCAGAACGCCCGGCGAGCACGCTCTCGCTGCACGAGCAAGCGCACAGCCACCGATTGGACCCGGCCGGCTGAAAGGCCCCAGGCCACCTTTTTCCAGAGCAGCGGCGAGACCGTGTAACCCACCAGGCGATCGAGGATGCGGCGGGTCTCCTGGGCGTGAACCAGCTCCATGTTGAGCTCGCGGGTATCGCTCAGTGCCCGTTTGATGGCGTCCTCAGTGATCTCGTGGAACACCATCCGCTTGACGGGCACCTTGGGGTTGAGCAGCTGCAGCAGATGCCAACTGATCGATTCGCCCTCCCGGTCTTCATCGGTCGCTAGCAGCAGCTCATCAGCACTCTTGAGAGCGTCCTTGAGCTCTTTGACAATTTTTTTCTTGTCCTTCGGCACCACGTAGAGGGGCTCGAAGTTGTTCTCGGTATTGACCCCGGTCTTGGCCCACTTCTCGGTCTTATGACTTGCCGGGATTTCAGCAGCGTTGTTGGGCAGATCTCGCACATGCCCCATAGAGGCCTCCACCCGAAAGGTCCGCGGCAAGAAGCCACGAATCGTGCGGGCCTTCGTGGGGCTCTCAACAATGACGAGGGTATTGGACACAGGCGGCGGCAGCCGAATGCAGAGGGATCCAGTCCTGAAGGGTATATCCGAGTGGACAGGGGGAGACGGCTAGCATCCGGCTTAGTACGAAACCGTGCTTCGCATCGATGGACAGCCTGGCCCAGTCGCTCAACGCCGGTGCCATCGCGCCAGAAGCAGCCATTCTGATTGCTCTGCTGGCCTGCCTTCTGGCCGATCTTGCAGGCGAGAAGGCGGCTTCTCGCTTCGTGCCTCCGTTCTGTTACTTAGGCCTCGGCATCAGCCTGGTGCTGTTGGCCCTGCAGTGGAATGAGCCGGTCGCAGGGGCGTTCTTCTCGTCTTTCATTACTGACCGACTCGGCATTGCATTCCGCGCCGTGGTCGCCGCCTCCACCCTGCTTTCCCTACTGATCAGCTGGCGCTACGTCGAACGCAGCGGCACGCCTGTTGGTGAATACGCCGCGATCCTTATGGCCGCCACGGTGGGGGCGATGCTCCTCTGCGGGGCCACTGATCTGGTCACCATCTTTGTGGCCCTAGAAACGCTCTCAGTGTCCAGCTATCTGCTGGCGGGCTACATGAAGCGCGATGCCCGGAGTTCAGAAGCGGCACTGAAATATCTACTGGTGGGTTCTGCAGCTGCCGCCGTTTTCCTCTATGGAACGTCGCTGCTGTATGGCGTCAGCGGCGGCTCCACCAACCTGGAATCCATCACCGCCGCGCTACAGACCGGTGCAGCAACACCCTTAAGCGCCCTGGCCCTGGTGTTCGTGCTGGCCACGGTCGCATTCAAGATTTCAGCGGTGCCATTCCACCAATGGACGCCAGATGTCTACGAAGGTTCCCCCACCCCTGTGGTGGCCTTCCTTTCCGTTGGCTCAAAGGCTGCTGGCTTTGCTTTAGCCCTGCGCCTGCTGGTGGGCTGCTTTGAAAGTTTCCATACCCAATGGCAGTTGCTCTTCACCGTTCTGGCGGTGCTGAGCATGGTGCTGGGCAACGTTGTGGCCCTGGCCCAGACCTCCATGAAGCGGATGCTGGCCTACAGCTCGATCGGACAGGCAGGCTTCGTGATGATCGGCCTGGTCTGCGGCACCGAGGAAGGTTTCGCCGCGATGGTGCTGTACATGGCGGCCTACCTGTTCATGAATTTGGGCGCCTTCGCCTGCGTGATCCTGTTCTCCCTGAGAACCGGCAGTGACCGTATCTCCGATTATTCGGGCCTCTATCAAAAAGATCCCCTGATCACCTTGGGGCTGAGCCTCTGCCTGCTCTCACTGGGCGGCATCCCGCCGATGCTGGGCTTCTTCGGCAAGATCTACCTGTTCTTCGCCGGTTGGGAAGACGGCCAGTACCTGCTGGTGGTGGTGGGTCTTGTGACCTCTGTGATCTCGATCTACTACTACATCTCGGTGATCAAGATGATGGTGGTGAAGGAGCCCCAGGAAGCCTCTGATGTCGTCAAGGCTTACCCGGAAGTGAGCTGGAATCTGTCGGGGCTTCAACCCCTGCGGCTGGCCCTGGTCTTCTGCCTGCTGGTGACCGCCATTGGCGGGGTGCTCTCCAACCCCCTGTTCACCTGGGCCAACGAAGCGGTGGAAGGAACCCCTCTGCTGCGTCAGGTGATCGCCAGCAGCCCCCAGCTGCCAACGGGCTGAGATGGGGGCGCCGCCGGTGGCGCAGCTGCGCCATATCAACAAGATCTACGGCGCCGGTGACACCGAGGTGCGTGCAGTCAACGACCTCAGCCTCACCGTTGAAGCCGGCGATTACCTGGCGGTCATGGGGGCCTCAGGCTCGGGCAAGAGCACGGCGATGAACATCCTGGGCTGCCTGGATCGGCCCAGCAGCGGCAGTTACCTGCTCCAAGGCCAACCGGTTGAGGGACTGGGGGATGACGACTTAGCGGTCTTGCGCAACCGCTGTCTTGGTTTTGTGTTTCAGCAGTTCCACCTGCTGGCTCACCTCTCAGCCCTCGAGAACGTTGAGCTGCCGATGATCTATGCCAACGTTCCTGCAGAGGAACGCCGGAGGCGCGCCACCGAGGCTCTGCACAGGGTGGGACTCGGACAACGGCTCCATAACCGCCCCAACCAACTCAGTGGTGGCCAGCAGCAGCGGGTGGCGATTGCCCGGGCGATCATCAACCGTCCGGCCCTGCTATTGGCCGATGAACCCACTGGAGCACTGGATTCAGAGACCACGCGCGATGTGCTGGAGATCTTCGATCAGCTCAATGGGGATGGAATGACGGTGGTGCTTGTCACCCACGAACACGACGTGGCCGAGCGCGCAGGAAAGGTGCTGCTGTTCCGCGATGGACGCATCGCCAACTGAGATTTGTCAGCAGGGGCAGAAGGGGGCACTCCAAGGTCCTATCGCGCAGACCAAAGCCATGGCCATAGCCAGCGGTACGCACCAGGTGATGCCACTCGCCGGCAGCGATCGAAACAACTGAATTCAGGGCTCCCGCTTCAGTCCTCGCAGTAACTCTGCAATCAACACACCAACCGGATCCTGCTCCGTAGGCCCCCCGGCTGCGGTCGTGAGCTCACCAGGGTCCACTGCCACCCAACCGCGAGCCGCAGGCCGGCGCAGCTCGAAATGCAGATGGGGACCTGTGCTCAGGCCTGTGCTGCCGACCCGGCCGATCACTTCCCCTTGGCGTACGGATTCACCCGGCTCGACAAAGAGCTCCGAGAGATGGCCATAGAGGGTGCGCTGCCTTTGAGGCAGGGGATGCTCAAGCATCACAGCAAGCCCATAGCCACCGGCCAGCCCTGAGGTGATCACCTCCCCATCAAGAGCGGCCACCACCGGAGTCCCTTCCGGCGCAGCCAGATCCCGGCCGGCATGAAGCATCAAGCTGCCGAAGATCGGGTGCAATCGCCAGCCAAACCCGCTGCTGGGGATCGCCGAACCAATCAGAGGGAACAGCAGCGAGCGGTTGCCATTACCAGCCAGCGGCGCCGGCCGTGGTGTGATGCGGAGCACATCACGCAGCGAAAAACTGCCACTGGCGCCTGACAGCAAGGCATTCACAGGCACGCTGAGCGGAGGCAAGGGCAGGCCTTCGGGGCTGTAGCGGAAACCGGGGCTGGAGCACTCGCGTTGATTCACTGCTCCATCGCCGCGCTGACAGAGCTTGACCAGCGCCGGAGACCTTGGCGCCTGACGCCCCTCAAGCGACGGCAGGCGGCCCCGCTCGAGCTGGCGTCGCTCAGATGGCGTGATGATCTGATCACGCTCAAGCGCATCGAGCGAGCGATCCAAAACACCACCGGGCAGCTGCCCCAGGGCGGTGATCCACAGCAGCAGCGGCAGAACGGCCAGCGCAGGATTCAACAGTGGCGCCCAGTGTCCCAGCACTCGGCGCTGCAGGCCAGCCGTTCCAAGGCGCGAAGCCCAATCAAGGCCAATCGAGGCCAGGGGGGACAGCGGCATCCCAGCCACTGCTCCATGGTGATGCCAGGAGGTCGGATGGGATGGCGGCCATTGAGGCCAATTCCGACACGAAGCTGCTGCAAAACCCCACCGCGCCACACGGCAGACGTCAATATGCCGGCCAGCTTGCGCTGGCCCACCATCAGGTCATTGGGGGCCTTGATCCTCAAGGGGATTGCCCCAGAGGCTTCGGCTAGAGGCGCCAACTCAGCAGCCAGGGCAGTGGCGACGAGCAAGGGCAACTGGCTTGGATCATCGGTCGGGGCTGGACCGTCCCAGGGCAGGGCTGCACTGAGCCAGAGGCCACCCATCGGAGCCTGCCAGTGGCGTCCGTGCTGGCCGCGGCCATGACGCTGTTGGCGTGCCATCAAGGCGAGCGGTGGGACTGCACCTGTGCTCAACCAGCGGTTCAGCATCACTTCTGTACTGCTGCAGACCGGCACCACGCGCAGACGCCAAGGCAGCTGCAGGTCGCCCCCAGCGAGGGCAAGAAGGCGACCACCAGAACTCAAAGCAGCTTGATCACGTCTACGGGACGGCGCAGCACGGCAGCCATGGAGCGGGCGGTTGCGACAGCCTTCTCATGGGTGCTGAAGGTGAAAGCGTCACGGGCAGAACGCACGATCTTGATGGAGTCGTCCTCCCCGAGGGTGAAATACTCACCCTCAGGACCTGCAGCCAATGCATATCGCTCAGGGCTGACACCCCGCATGCTGTTGGAGGCGGGGTCCATCCAAGGGCTCCAGAGGTTCATGGCACAAGAGCGGTGCACGCGCGACACGTGCGTCTTGCAACAAGACTGCGCAGAGGGAGTCTCAACGTTTTCATTCCCAGACATAATTTTCAGAATTCGGCCTGCCGCAGTGCCCGCCCCAATCGCTCACTGGCAGTTTGCAAAGTCTCTGCACCGCTGACCAAAGCCAGCCTCAACCAGCCCTCGCCGGCGGCACCAAAGCCCACACCGGGAGTCAAAGCCACCCCGCTGCGCTCCAGTAACCAACGAGCCGCGGCTTCGCTGCCAAGGGGTCTAAGAGGTTCAGGCAGGGGCAGCCACTGATAGAGCGCCATGCTGCTGCTGGGCACCTCCCAGCCCAGCGACTGCAGGCTGCGTTGCATCAGATCGTGGCGTTGGCGGTACTGCTCCAGCAGCCGGGCTGGCCAGTCCATCGCTTGCTCCAGGGCAGCGATAGCACCGGCCTGCAGCGCCAGAGACTGATTGAAATCCACCACCCCCTTGACCTTGGCCAGGGCTTCGATCAAGTGGGGAGCACCCACCGCGAAGGCCAAACGAAATCCGGCCAGCCCCCAGCCTTTTGACAGCGAGAAGAATTCGATGCCATGGCTGCGCCAGCCTGGGCTCCGCAACAGCGCTGGCGCCTCACCCGCTAAGGCCAGATCGACGTAGGGATTGTCATGGGCCAGCACAGCACCGCAGCGAGCGGCCAGAGCGAGAGCTTCATCAACCCACTCCTGGCAACCGGTGGTCGCAGTGGGGTTATGGGGATAGCCCAGCACCAACAGCCTCAACTGGCTCTGCTGTTCGGCGCTCAGCTGCTCAAACACAGGCCGCCAGCCATCTGCTGCACGTAACGGCAGTAGCTGCGGCAAGGCACCGGCCAGCAATACCCCGCCAGCGTGGCTTGGATAGCAGGGATCAAGCACCAGCGCCCTTTCCCCGGGGTTCAGGACCGCCAGGGGCAGGTGAGCTGTCCCCTCCTGGGAGCCAACCAGCAGCAACACCTCCCGCTGCGGATCCACCTCCACCCCAAAGCGACGCTGCACCCAACCGGCCGCAGCCTCACGAAATGGTGCCGTTGCCGCATGCAGGCAGTAGCTGCTGCTGACGGGTCTCAGCAGCGCCGCGGCCATGGCCTCAAGGGCAACAGGAGGGGGCGGCAGATCAGGGCTGCCTAGAGACAGATCGATCAGGGGCAGCTGGGCGGCTGCCTCCGAGCGGCGGTAGTCGCGCTTGCTGGCATCAACTCGGGCAAAGACTCCAGAGCCGAGCTGCTGCAACCGCTCAGAGATGGGCATCCAGGAAGGCCTTGAGCTGGGGCTGGGCCATGGCGCC
>CAJWXK010000097.1 GCA_913048995.1 uncultured Synechococcus sp.
GTGAAACTGTTGGTGGAAGCCATGGGCGGCAGCATCAGCGTCATTGATGCCGAACGCGGTGGCTCATGCTTCATCGTGGAGTTATCCAGCGTCGATTCCCCCTGAGCTTCTGCGAATGCTTGCCTATCTGGTTCTCAGTTCGCTGCTGATTCCCGCCAACCTTTGGGCGGCAATCACGCCTCACTTGCACAGCGATTTGTCGATGCGTGTGCTGCACGGCCTATCGACTCTGGTCCTGCTGCCGTTACTGCTGGCACTCTGGCGCCAGCGCCATCGGGATCTGCGCTTGGCTGCCCTTGTTCTAGGGGTTTTCCTGATCGTGATGGTGGCTGTCAACCTCTGGATTACGGCCATGGGCATGGGCGTCCAGTTCGGCTGGCTCGACCATGTGTTCCTGGCCATTGCTTGCAGCTGTGTGCTGACCTATTTCTTCTTTGAACCCTCGCTCGTGCGCTCGTGAGGGCCTTCGCCTCTTGCTTAGTGGTGTTGGCCCTCCAGCTTGTTTTGTCTTGGCCCGATCCGGCACTTGCCATCGAGCGCCTGTGCAGCGCCAACGTCTGCGCAGTGCACATCACCCGTAGTGCCAAGAATCATTGGGAACTACGACTACGCCTGAGAGATGACCAGGGTCAGCAAGCGCTGGTGCGGCTGGATTGCCGCAACACATCGGTGACGGGCGATCACAAGGCACTGGATGCAGCCGCTATTGATCACCTGGCGCAACGAGCCTGCCGCCTGCTGCCCCTCGAATGAACCTGATTCTTCTTCACCCGCAAGATCATTGGTTGTCAGGTTCCATCGTCGAGATCGCTGATCACCGCGCCGTGCACATCCGCGAGGTTTTACGGGCCAAATCCGGTGACACGCTGCGTGTCGGACTGTTGGGTGGTAAGCAGGGCCAGGCGGTCATCAAGTCGATCGATCAGCGGCATGTATGCCTGAATGTCGAACTGGGTCAAGCACCACCGCCGCGTCATCGCTTTGACGTTGTGCTCTCCCTCCCACGGCCCAAAATGTTGCGCCGTATTTTCCGAACGGTGGCTGAATTCGGAGTTAGCCACTTGCATTTGATTAACAGCGCTCGGGTGGAGAAGAGCTACTGGCAGAGCCCTCTGCTGGCTCCGGAGCGTATTGAGGAGGCCTTGTTGGCTGGGATGGAGCGATCCAGAGACACCATTGCCCCAGTGGTGCAGCTGCATCCACGCTTCCGACCGTTCATCGAGGATGAATTGGGCGAGATCTGCGCAGGCAGGCCCTGCTGGATCACTGATCTGGGAGCTCCTCAGGCCCTTGCGGATGTTCCTGCAGGCGATGCTGTTGTGATGGTGGGGCCTGAGGGTGGCTTCGTGCCCTTTGAAATTGATCTTGTCTGTTCGATCATTGCCCGGCGCGTCCATCTTGGTGGCCGCACCCTCAGCGTTGATACGGCATTGACATGCGTCCTGGCCCAGGGGCTGACTTCTGTGTCTACAGCACCTGTATGAGCGGTTGTGCGGTGAACCGCACCCAGTGCGGGATGCCGACCGGCTGAGTGCGGTTTACGCGTTGTTGGGCCTTCAACAGCGGCCATAGCTTCAGGCTGTAGTTCGCAACACATGCCACGACTAAGACCACCACCAACCTTCAACAGCTACTCAGCGATCGCCTCGATCTTTGGGATCAGATCGACCTTGCCTTTGATGAGGGCAACATCGTTCGCGCGCTCCAGCTCACCGCCCGAATCAGCGACGAATTAACACCGCGCATCCGGGAGGCCTATGGCCTATGAAACTCAGCGATATGGTCGCTCAACATGGCTACCAGCCATCTGACTTGGGCGAGATCCACGAGGCCCGTCTTTACGAACGCCGCAATCTCGACGGTGCCCTTGAGTTGCTTTGCGTGCAGAAGATCGGCAATGTCTTCCGCGTTGATCGGCAGGCCCTTGCTGAATTCCCCGGTCTGGGGATCCTGCCCCTTGGCGAAGGGGTGGCCAACAAGATCATTCCCCGCGATCAGCTCGAGGGTTACCTCGATGCCACATTGGCGCCGGCCATTGCAGCCTGAGAGCAACTGGCTCAGGCTGCTTTGCGTTCACGCGGATCTCCCACGGCATCTCAAGGCTGGTGTTGCTGGCTCTGCTTTCGCAGCTCTGGGTTCTGCGGAAGCAAACTCTTGTGCCATTGACTTTGTTGCTGGCAGTGTTTCTGCAGGTGACAGTGGTTCTGAACATCTGGATCGCGGCCATGGGCATGGGGGTGAAATTCGGCTGGCCTGAGCGCACTTTTCTGGCCATCGCCATCAGTAACGTGATCGCCTACTTTTTTGTAGACCTGCCTTTGCGTGAAGCTGCCTAGGCCGCGCCTGCATTGAAATTGTCATCATCGGCGGCCCTCCCTCTGCCGTCGGGAAGCATGGCCAACTGATCGCGCCAGTGCTGAGCCCAGTTCTGCTGGCTTTGGTTGTAGAGGTTCTGCAATTCGCTCACGGCCGTGGAATTGAAATCCACGCGGAGATCCAGCAGAGGGAAATCCAATTCACCGCTCACTTGCAGGGCCGCTGAGCTGGCCATAGGTGAGCGGCTATCACCACCAGCGGCCTCGCCGGCGACCAGGGCTGTCAGAACTCGGCGGCCGATTTTCCAGCTGGGATCACTCTGGCGGAAGGCTTCTGCCATGGCGTCCAGGACAGCTGTGCTCTTCAACCAGTTGCCAGCAACGCTGAAATTCTCATCACAGAGATGGCCCGCGACGTCATGGCATTCCTCTCCTGTCCAGGCTGATGAACGGCCTTTGGCGTCCACAAGCTGAATCTGGCGAGCGTTGCGCTGTTCGTCGATTTTTAGTAACCACTCCAAGGCCTCGTTGGGGCTCAGGCCATTGCCTAAAGCTTCCAGTCCGCGATGGGCCAGATAGGGATTGCTGGCTCCTTGGCTAGCGGCAACACCTGTATTCCGTCTGAGGTGGGGCACCGTCGCACCAACAGCAATGTGGAAAGTCGCTACGGCGACGGCAAAACGACCATTACCGGGATCACGGGCAACGATCGAAAAGGTCATCAGCCGCGTACCCGATTTAAACGATGATCAAGACGGACGAGGCTCTGCATCAGCACAGCAGTGCCATCGGCGCACTGGCGTTCAGTGGTGAACTCCGCTGAAGAATGGCTAAAGCCTCCTCGGCTCGGCACAAAAATCATGCCCATCGGCCAGCGGCGTCCCATCTCTTGGGAGTCGTGGCTGGCGCGGCTTGGCAAAGGACTGCAACTCAAGCCCAAGGTCTGGGCGGAAGCTGCGATGGCTTCAGTGACACTCAGGTGAGCTGGGGTTGGATCGACGCTGAATTGAGGTGCCAAGGTGATCGGGCAGCCACTGACCTGGCTGATGCTGTTGAGTCGTACTTCAAGCTCTTCCACCAGGTCATTGAGGACATCAACGCTGAGGTCGCGCAGGTCTACGCTCATCTCCACCTGACCAGGCACCACATTGGCGGCATTGGGCCAGAGCTGAAGTTTTCCAACCGTGCCGACAGGATCTCCAGGATTGTTGGTGGTGAGATCTTGAACAGCCAGGATCACCTGAGCTGCTGTGGCCAGGGCGTCTTGACGGGCATTCATTGGTGTGGTGCCGGCATGGTTGGCCATGCCCTCGACTCGCACCAGGAAGCGGCGTTGGCCCACAACGCCTTCAACCAGACCGATGGCATCGCCGCGGCTTTCGAGGATCCCACCTTGTTCCACGTGCAGTTCAAGGAAGGCAGCGATGGCTGCATCGCTGCGACGGGCCTTTGGCAAAAGGTCCCAATTCCCTTCAATCAAGGACAGGTTTTGCTGGATGGGGGCGCCATTGCTGCAGGTGTAGTCCCCAGGGGTGGTGCTGGCCACTCCTGTCATGCCTTTGCATCCCACCATGGTGGATTCTTCATCAGCAAACACCACCACCTCGAAGGGATGGCGAAGGCTGATGGCCTGATCCTTGAGGCTGCGCATGACCTCGAGGCCTGCCAGCACGCCCAATGCACCATCAAAACGACCGCCGGTGGGCACCGTGTCGAGATGAGAGCCTGTGACCAGAGCAGGAAGACCAGGCTCAGTGCCTTCAATGCGGCCAATCAGATTGCCTGCGGCATCAATATGCACCGAGGCCCCGGCAGCGATGAGCCAATCGGTCAACAATGAGCGCGCCTGGCGATCTTCCTCAGAGAAGGCCAGACGCTTGACTGAGCCATCGTTTTGAAGGCCGATGGCGGCCATGATTTCAAGACTTTTGCTCAGACGTGACTCATCAACAGTTGCTGCCCAACTGGGTTTTTGGAGCGAAAGAGCAACTGAAGGTGGCATGCGGCAATGCAGACACCAGGTAACAATGGCCACGGTTGCTGACCCTCGAGGTAGCGCACGCGACTATTCGCTCTACTCAGTTAAAAAACTTTTGCCGGTTCACGAACCTGCCAACCGCGCGCGTCGGCAGCTTGTCTGGCCTGGGAGGGCACATCGGTCTGCACAAATAGCTTGTGAAGGATCTGAACCCCCAACAGGTGATTGACCATTGCATCGAGCTGAACCCTTTCGTGGGCTGGTGTCTCGGCGTTGCGGTGGCGCTCTAGCAGCTGCTGAACACCTTCAGGATCAAGCAGGCCGCAGGCCTCAATGGATTCCTGGCTCAGATGCATCTGCACGAGCTGATCCAGCTTTTGTAGCTTTTCATCGTCCGCATGGGCTGGGGGCGCCATGAAGGCGAACTTCTCGCGGTGATACAGACGCTCAGGCAGAAGCCCCGCTACTGCTTCGCGCAGCACATGCTTTTCTCGTTGATCTTTGATCCGCAACTCGGGTGGCACCTGCACGGCAACAGCAGCGAGATGGTGATCGAGGAATGGTGGCCTCGCTTCCATTGAGTTGGCCATATCCACCCGGTCCCCTCCCCAGGTGAGGATTTGACCCTCGAGCATGGTTTTGATCCATACGTACTGGGCTCGATCCAGCACGTGGCGCTCTTCAATTTGAGAGCGATCGAGGGCTGCAGCAATAGCTTTTCCGGGCTCATAGCCCTGCATGGCTTCTCGGTGATGTTGGGCGAGCAGCGACGGCACTAACGGGGCACAGGCCAGCCACGGCTGCAAGCAACTCGGGGTGAAGCCCACTGCAGCGGTGAGATGAGGGTCTTCCACTGGCTTGGCGGCAAGCATGGCGCCGGTTACCAGAGAATTGGCCTGATCCAGCCGTTTTTGCCGTTGCTCTTGATCACCATTACTGAGGTGGTCTTGGCCATGGAGGAACATGTCGCGCCGAAAGGCGGGATAGCCGGCGAACAGTTCATCGGAGCCCTCTCCAGTAAGCACCACCTTGTAATTGACATGGCGCACGTGGCGACTCATCAGGTACTTGGCCACGCCGAGGGTGTTGTAGATCGTGCGCTCGGTATGCCAGAGAGTGGTTTCGAAATGGTCATAGAGGTCGTCCCCTGAGAGCCTCATGACGTCCTGTTCGGCATCGGTGACCTCGGCCATTTCCCTGGCGATGTCGGTTTCGTCGTAGCGGCTGTCGTCAAAACCGATCGTGAAAGCCTTGATCGGGGTTTGATTCACTGCCGCCGCCAAACCGAGGATCGAACAGCTGTCGATGCCGCCAGAGAGGTAACAGCCCACAGGCACATCAGCGACTAGTCGCATTTCGATGGCTTCTAGAAGTGAGCTGCGAATCGCCTTGATGTGCTCTTCTTCGCCGATGGCTGGGTCCCGTTCGTCGGCTTTCGGGAAATCCAGGTCCCAATACTTATGGCCGGAGGTCCGAAGCAGGCCTCCTTGGCGTTGAACCTTGACCACATGGCCTGGTTGAACCTGGAAGATGCCGGCAAACGCTGTACTGCCAGGCACCATCGTTTGCATCAGTTGGTGGAATAGACCTTCGGAGCTGAAGTCTCGTTTTACCGCCGGGTGTGCGAACAACACCTTGAGCTCAGAGCCAAACACCAACCCCTCGCTCGTCATCGTCCAGTAAAGGGGCTTGATACCGAAGCGATCGCGCACCAGGTAGAGACAATCAACATCGCGATCAAACAGGGCAAAGCCAAATTCGCCGCGTAATTGCGGAAGCGTGGCTTCGAGCCCTTGCTGTAGATAAAGGTGCAGCAAGATTTCTGAATCACTCTTGCTGTTGAACCGCACCCCTTGGGCAACCAGTTCGGCTCGGATTCGCTGAAAGTCGTAGAACTCGCCGTTGTGGGCCATCAACACCCGATCACAGCTGGATCGGAATGGCTGGCGGGCGCGATCGCCTTCTAGATCAATGATTGACAGCCGCGCATGGGTCATCCCGACGCCGCTGTCGTGGATCTGGTAGCCAAATCCATCGGGGCCGCGATGGGCCTGAATTGCGGCCATGTTCACCAACAGCTGGGGGTCAATCGAATCACCCGCGTGGTGTGTAAAAACGCCTCCGATGCCGCACATGTCAGATCACATCCATGACTTGGTCGGTGCGCTC
>CAJWXK010000098.1 GCA_913048995.1 uncultured Synechococcus sp.
GCGCTGGCTGCACTTCTTCATGCTGTTCGTGCCTGTGATGGGCCTGTGGACCAGCTCCATTGGCATCGTCGGCCTGGCACTGAACCTGCGTGCCTACGACTTCGTCAGCCAGGAACTCCGTGCTGCTGAAGACCCCGAATTTGAGACCTTCTACACGAAGAACATTCTTCTGAACGAAGGCCTCCGCGCCTGGATGGCTCCGGCCGACCAGCCTCACGAAAACTTCATCTTCCCCGAAGAGGTCCTGCCCCGTGGAAACGCCCTTTAATAACTCACTGATTGCAGGTGGTGGTAAGGACCAGGAATCCACTGGCTATGCCTGGTGGTCCGGTAATGCACGCCTGATCAATCTTTCTGGTCGCCTGCTCGGCGCCCACGTTGCACACGCCGGACTGATGGTCTTCTGGGCCGGCGCCATGATGTTGTTCGAGGTGAGTCACTTCACCTACGACAAGCCCATGTATGAACAGGGCTTCATCTGCATGCCTCACGTCGCCACTCTTGGTTATGGCGTTGGTCCTGGCGGTGAAGTCACCGACTTGTTCCCCTTCTTCGTGGTGGGAGTGCTCCACCTGATCAGTTCAGCCGTACTTGGCTTGGGTGGTCTTTATCACGCTCTGCGTGGCCCTGAAATTCTCGAGAATTACTCCTCGTTCTTTTCTCAGGACTGGCGTGACAAGAACCAGATGACCAACATCATTGGTTATCACCTCATTTTGCTTGGGGTTGGCTGCCTTCTCCTGGTCTTCAAGGCCATGTTCTTTGGCGGTGTTTATGACACCTGGGCCCCAGGTGGTGGTGATGTCCGACTGATCACCAATCCCACCCTCAGTCCGGGAGTCATCTTCGGGTATCTGACCCGCGCTCCCTTTGGCGGCGAAGGTTGGATTATCGGTGTGAACTCGATGGAGGACATCATTGGCGGCCACATCTGGCTTGGCCTGACCTGCATCTTTGGTGGTATTTGGCACGCCATCACTAAGCCATTTGGATGGGTGCGCCGTGCTTTCATCTGGAATGGTGAGGCGTATCTGAGCTACAGCCTCGGTGCTCTGAGCTTCATGAGCTTCATTGCCTCGGCTTTCATCTGGTTCAACAACACCGCCTACCCCTCAGAATTCTGGGGTCCGACCAACGCCGAATCTTCCCAGGCTCAGAGCTTCACTTTCTTGGTTCGTGACCAGCGTCTCGGCGCCAACATTGGCTCTGCAATGGGTCCCACTGGTCTGGGTAAATATCTGATGCGCTCTCCAACTGGAGAGATCATCTTCGGTGGTGAAACCATGCGTTTCTGGGACTTCCGTGGTCCTTGGCTTGAGCCTCTGCGTGGGCCGAACGGTCTGAGCCTCGACAAGCTGCAGAACGACATTCAGCCCTGGCAAGTTCGTCGGGCTGCTGAATACATGACCCACGCTCCTAATGCTTCACTGAACTCCGTTGGTGGAATCATCACTGAGCCCAACTCAGTGAACTTCGTCAACCTGCGTCAGTGGTTGGGAGCTGCTCAATTCACGCTCGCTTTCTTCTTCCTGGTTGGACACCTCTGGCACGCGGGCCGCGCCAGAGCTGCTGCAGCCGGTTTCGAGAAAGGGATCGACCGCAAGGCTGAGCCAGTTCTCGCTATGCCCGATTTGGACTGATTTCAATCAGCTTCACAGCAATCCAATCCCAAAAGCCTCCGCTTCGGCGGAGGCTTTTTTATGGCTTTGGACGATAAGCAACAAAAACAGGCTCCAAGCTGTTGTGATGTCTCTCAAGCACAAACCCGAAAGGACGTAGATAAGATTCAATCTTCACAGGTGTTGTATTGGGATGAATCTCTAACATCAAAACGCCAACCTTCTCAAGCCATTGGTTGTCAACTGAAAGGAGCTCATCTTCTGCTCCTTCTATATCAATTTTCAGAAGATCAACCGAGTCCCACCCAGCCGAAGACAGCAGTTGATCCATAGACAGGGTCGGGACTTGAACAACTGCCTGATGTCCAGGATGAAAGCCGTCTTCAGCAATCAAGGTTGAACAGGTCGTATTATCAAATAAGCGTAAAGCCAAGAGCTCTCCCCCATGCACTGAAGCCGCCGCAGAAATCAGGCGAGCATCAACATTGTTTTGCTGAAGATTCCGAGAGAGCAGCTCAAAATTCCTGGGATCAGCCTCAACAGCAACAAGCTCTGCTTCCGGGAACTCATCCCGCAAACAAATCACTCCAAGACCAATATTTGCACCGAGCGTAAGAACACGCGCAGGCGAAGACTCAAGCGGAATGCCCTTACATTCCCCTAACTCCAAAAACTCAGCCATCATCCCAAATTGATTAGGCATGATAGATAGTTTATAAGTTCGATTGAGCTCAATTCTCAACTCTTTGATAGACGGCCTGTAGGGAAACCTTGAGGACAAACGGTCTTCAACATATGCCGTCATATACGTGAAATACTGCCCAAAAGACTGCTCAAGAGGCAAGCATGAATAACGTGATGAATATTTCCCTAGAGATTCCAGACTGGCTACGATTCCCACATCCATACGATATCAACAGACAATGAGAATACCGCGTAGTTCATGATCGAGGCCGAAGCACCAAAATGATGATCAAAAGCATCCCTGTGGTGCTCACCACCACATAAATCCAGTCGGCATAGGGGGTCCAAAAGGCCATCAATACTGCCCTCCAAGCCAGCGGCGGAGCAACGGCAAGCTGAGACCGATCACGTTGCTGTAGCAGCCATCGAGGCGCTCGACGTACATCCCACCTCGTCCCTCAAGGGCAAACCCACCTGCACATTGCAACGGTTCCCCGCTGGAGACATACGCACGAATTTCAGCTTCACTGAGATCGGCAAAGGCCACCCTGGTGGTGACAACGCAACAACAATCGTTAGCTCGATTCTTGGGGTCCTTCATAAGGGCATGGCCGGTGTGCAGCTCTCCCCATTGACCGGCCATGCGTAGCCAGCGGGTAATGGCCTCATCAGCATCGGCAGGTTTGCCAAAGACCTCCCCCTCAAACACCAGCAAAGAGTCACACCCAAGCACGCCGAAATCAGGCCATTGCAACGGATTGATCTGCTTTGCAACCGCGCCGGCCTTCGTGCGTGCCAGCTGCTGCACCAGCTCCAGCGGATCCGGATCATTAATCAATGATTCATCCACTCCGCTCACCTGCACTTGATGGGGAATGCAGGCCTGCTCCAACAAGCGTCGGCGGGCCGGGGATGCAGACGCCAGCAACAAAGTCATGAGCTCCGGTGCCTAGGGTTGCCCCCATGCTGAGCCCAACAAGCCCCTCTTGTGATGCCCACTCGCTGGCACGGGCGGCCGAAGCCCTGCCATGCCTTCCACTGAGCTGCGATTTTTATCACGCAGCAATCGAAGCGCCGCTCAGTAGTGAAGACGTAAGCGGCAATAGCAACTGGTGCCGCAGCAGGCTCAGCATCGATGCAATAGAAAAAACATTCATCTGGCTGATTCGCCTTGGGGTCCTGCGGCGCGAGGTGGACGGTCAGGGACTAACGGCCCGGGTCCGGCTTACACCCATGGGACGGCAACTTTTGCAGCAATGGCCAAAGGGTCTGCCCAAACCTGGACTGCTGCAGCGTTTGCGCCATGGCCTGCGCCGACGCTGGCCAAGACTGTGACCCAACCCTCTCCACTGATGGTGCTTGGCACCAGCAGCGGCGCCGGCAAATCTCTGATGACAGCGGCTCTCTGCCGTGCTCTCAAACGCCGCGGCGAGCAGCCGCTGCCCTTTAAGGGGCAAAACATGAGCAACAACGCCTGGGTAGACGGCCAAGGCGGTGAAATGGCCTACTCCCAGGCATTACAAGCCTGGGCAGCTGGGTTGGAGCCCTGCTGCGCCATGAACCCAGTGCTGCTCAAACCCCAAGGGGACAGCACCAGTGAGGTCATCCACAACGGCCATAGCGTCGGCAAGGCCAGAGCTGATACCTACTACCAGGAGTGGTTCAAGCCCGGATGGGGCGCCATTCGTAGGGGCCTAGATCAGCTGAGCTCAGCTCACCCGCAAGGACGATTGGTGCTGGAAGGAGCGGGCTCCCCTGTAGAGGTGAATCTTCAGCACCGCGATCTGACCAACCTGCGGTTGGCTCAGTATTTGCGTGCCCGCTGTCTTCTGGTGGCCGACATCGAGCGCGGCGGGGTGTTTGCCCAGATCATCGGCACTCTGGCGCTACTGCGACCGGTGGAACGGCCGCTCATCCAGGGACTGTTGGTCAACCGTTTCCGCGGTCGACGCTCCCTGTTTGACGAGGGGGTGAAATGGCTAGAGGAGCACACCGGCGTGCCAGTACTGGGGGTGATGCCCTGGCTTGATGAGGTGTTCCCCCCAGAGGACTCACTCGATCTGCTGGAACGGCGGCCGCGCAAACCGGAAGCGGAGCTGGAGATTGCCGTTGTGCGCTTGCCCTCACTGAGTAACTTCTCTGACCTGGACCCGCTGGAAGCAGAGGCCAGCGTCAAGCTGCACTGGATCAGGCCAGGTGAACCCCTTGGAAATCCCGATGCAGTGGTGCTGCCGGGCAGCAAGCAGACGTTACGGGATCTGCAGTCTCTGGAGCGCTGTGGTCTGGCGCAGGAGCTTCAACGTTATGGAGCTACAGGCGGGGTGGTCTTCGGCATCTGCGGCGGAATGCAAATGCTCGGAGAGGTTTTGGATGACCCCGATGGACTCGAGGGGGGTGATCAGCGCAGCGCCCGAGGACTTGGGCTGCTACCGCTCAAGACCCGATTCGGTGGTGCGAAAGCTCTACGCCAGCGCAGCAGCCATAGTCATTGGCCAACCGGCTCGCCGCTTCCCATCAGTGGCTTTGAGCTGCACCGCGGCGACACCTGCGCAGTTTCTACGGGCTGCCAGGAACTCTGCAGCGATGCTGGGCTGGGCTGGTGCCGGGATCTGGTGGCTGGCACTTACCTACATGGCGTTTTTGATAACGGGCCGTGGCGGCGCCAGTGGCTCAACCTGCTGCGACAGCAACGGGGCCTTAAGCCGCTGTCCCTCGATCAACCCCACCACGCTGAGCAACGCGAGCAACTGCTGGAACGCCTGGCTGATGCCTTTGAAGCCCATGTGAATCTGGAGCCCCTACTGCAGCGCTGATGGCACAGTCACCCAAGCAGAAGTCAATCACCGTGCACTGGCCGGGCGGCAGCTGCAGTCAGGTGCCGCCTGGAGGAGACTGGCTGGCAGCAGCCAGAGCAGCAGGGGTCAGCATTCCCACCGGCTGCCTTGGGGGAAGCTGTGGTGCCTGCGAAATCGAGGTCAACGGCGAGCTGCAGCGGGCCTGCATCAGCAGCATCCCTGGGGGAAGCGACACCTTGATTGTGGAGTTCGCCAGCGACCCGTACTGGTGAAAGCTCAGGCCTGAATCAGGCCACCACCCAAGCAGACCGCGCCGTCATAAAACACCGCCGCCTGACCCGGTGTGATCGAGAACTGAGGCTCTAAAAATTCCAAGCGGCAGCGATAGGGCCGATCAACGCGCTGATCAACTTCTATGGGCATGAGAGGAATCAGCAGCGCCCGCTCAGGTGCACTGCGATAGCGCACCTGCACCTCCAACTCGAGGGCTTCTGTCGGTGGGTCAATCGAGACCCAGTTAATGGCCCCCACAACGGCATCACTACGGGCAGCATCAGCCCGTGGAGCCACCACCACCCGATTCATGGCCGCATCGAGGCGCACCACATGAAGCGGCTCACTCCAGGCCACCCCCAAACCTTTGCGCTGGCCGATGGTGAAATGTTCGATGCCATCGTGCTGGCCCACCACTCGGCCATCGCCCATCACGATTTCGCCAGGGCGCTCGGGCAGGTAGGCATCGAGAAATGCCTTCATCGAACCGTGATGATCGGCCAAACAGAGGTCCTGACTTTCAGGTTTTTCAGCCGTGCGTAGACCAAGCCGGCCCGCCTCAACGCGAGTGTCGGACTTGGTCAGCTCACCAAGGGGAAAGATCAACCGCTGCAACACCTCTTGGGGCAGGTCGTAGAGGAAATAGCTCTGGTCCTTGCGTGTATCCAGGCCGCGCAACAACTGGGTACGCCCACCGGACTGACTGGGCCGCAGACGGGCGTAATGGCCGGTAGCCACTCGCTCGATGCCGCGCTCGCGCCAAGACCAGTCGAGCATCGGGCCGAACTTGACCGCCCGATTGCAACGAGAGCACGGCAAAGGTGTGGTGCCATCGCTGTAGCCCTGCACCAGAAACTGCACGATCTCCTGCTGAAAGG
>CAJWXK010000099.1 GCA_913048995.1 uncultured Synechococcus sp.
CTGGGCGGGTTGGTTCACAGGCGGCCTGAGACCGGCCAAACCGTAATGCAGGGCTTTCTGCTGCTTTCGCCATGAATGCTGCCCAGACCTGGATGGACTGGCTCGAGCCTCAGGCTCGCTTTTGCGGCCTGCAACTCGCTCTGGTGGGGGGAGCCGTGCGCGACCACCTGCTGGGTCGCCGCGGCCCCGATAAGGATTTGGATCTTGTGGTGGAAGGACCCCGGCCCTGGCCAGCACTGGAACTCAAAAATGCAGTGGAGCAAGCCAGCGGCCTGCCCTCGGGTTTCACGCTGATAACAACTCAGAGCTTTGAGGCATTCGGCACCGCCCAGCTTCAGCTGCAGACCCCCGATGGCCCCCTGCTCTGTGACCTCAGCTCCGCACGTCTAGAGCACTACCCGTTTCCTGGCTCACACCCCATTGTTTCGCTGTCATCCCTAGACGAGGACCTTCAACGAAGGGACTTCAGCCTCAATGCCATCGCCCAGCAGCTACCGGCCGCGCAGCATCGCTTGCTGGATCCTTAT
Organism: uncultured Synechococcus sp.; assembly: GCA_913048995.1. Lineage (GTDB taxonomy): Bacteria > Cyanobacteriota > Cyanobacteriia > PCC-6307 > Cyanobiaceae > RCC307. The sequence goes on from CAJWXK010000099.1 coordinate 528, forward strand.
GGCGGGATCACAGCTTTGCAGGACAGGCAGCTGGACCTGCTGCATCCCCGCAGCCTGAGCGATGACCCCACGCGACTCGTCCGAGGGGTGCGCTACGGAGCCCGGCTGAATTTGGAGCTCACATCCGCAGCAGCCAAGCAGGCGGCTTCTGCACTTCAGAGCTGGCCCTGGCCGCAGAACGCACCTGCTCTTGGCGCCCGTCTTCGCATGGAGTTGGAGCTGCTCTTTGAGGAGGACAACTGGGCCGCGGCAATCGAGTTGCTGCAGCGCTGGGGGGCCCTAGAACTGCTGCTTCGCTACTGGCAGCAGCTGCCTCCTGGAAGCCTGGCCTGGCTAAAGCGCCTCGGACTCTGGGGAGAGGCGCTTTCTGCGGATCCGCCGGTCTTTTCGTTGAGGCTGCTCGGCCTGCTGCTTTTGGCACCCACTGATAGCGATGGCATCACCGCTCTAGCGAGGCGCCTGCAAGTACCTCAGGGCCAGCTGAAACTCCTGCAACAGGTCCTGGGTCTCAGCGATTGGCTGGAGCAGCTGGGAGATGCCGAACAATGGAAACCAAGCCAATGGAGCGAAGCACTGGAGTCCCGTGGAGCTGCTAGCCAGCCCCTGCTGGTGCTGCTCCAACTCAGACCAGGCGGCTGCCGATGGCGGGCGCCCCTGCTGCGCTGGCTGTGGCGCTGGCGGCTCATCAGCAGCCCCGTGAACGCCCGTGAACTACTGGCAACTGGCTGGTCCAGTGGACCTGCTTTGGGTGAGGAATTACGGCGCCGTCGTGCCGAGGCCATCAATCGCAGACCCTGATTCCTCTCAAGACAGCCCGGCCTTTTTGGGGCTGAAACGCCAGGGACAAAACAGCTCTGGCAACCAGGCGAACCAGGCGCAATGCCCGCACCCATCCAGAACAGTGGAGGCGCAAGTAGCGGCAGTAGCTGCGGGTGGAAAGCTCTAAACGCCGAGATGAGGGCGTGCTGCTGCCCTCACCGCGCTGATGACCCAGCACTGGCTGTGGAAGCCACAGCACTGGTGAACCGGCCGCCTGCAAGCGGCGGCAGAGATCCATGTCTTCGTAATAGAGCGGGTAACCAGAATCAAACCGTGCCGGTGGCTGATGGACGCTGGGGGAAAGGATCAGGCTGCAACCACTGAGCCAGTCCACAGCTAGAGGCTCTGGCTTGAGCTGCGCATGCTGTTCCTTGATCCGGCGACGCCTGAAATTGAAGCCGGAATCAATCCAGCCACCGCTGGCTTCCAGCTCTCCCGCGGCATCCCTGACAGCAGTGCCAAGCAACGCGCTGGGATCCTGGTCCTGCAGGAGCTGCTGCAAGCTCTCCAACTCATTGCCAGCAGGCAGGCTGACATCAGGATTCAACAACCAGATCCAACCTCGATAACCCCACTGGTCGAGAGCATCAAAGGCTGCATTACAGCCAGCAGCAAAGCCCCACCCCTGACGACCCAGAACCAACTGCAGCGGCACCGTACCGAGTACCGCCCGTAGGGCAGTCGGATCGAGGGGAGCCAACTCTGGAGCGTTGTCCACCACCACCCATCTCTGCGGAGGGTGGGTCTGCCGAGCGAGATCCTTCGCCAGGCTCGTCAGAGGACTCTGGCTGTGATAAGCAACGCTAACCACTACCAGAGGCAACGCCGTGCCCACCGTTCTCAAGTTCAGCTCAGAAGACTGTGGCACCTGCCACCGCATGAGCCATTACGACGGCAAGGTGGCCGAAGAGCTTGGGTGCAGCTTCGTCAGCGTGATGCTGCAGGACACCGAGACATACCGCAAATACCGCAAGGTGCTGATGGCCCAGTACCCGAACAAAGAAGGAATGGGCTGGCCGACATATCTGGTGGTCAGCGATCCGGAGGGAGAGTTCGTGATCCACGGTGAGCTCAAAGGTGGCATGCCCAAAGGCGATTTTCGTGAAAAGCTCAGCGCCCTGATTCCGGCGGGCTGAGTTTCTCCTCGACGGCCGTGACCGCTGATGGGATGGTCTGCAACGCCGACGGCAACCGCCAGAGTTGAGCTCCAAGCACAGCGCTGAGATCCGCCAGCCCCATCAGCACTGCCGATGGGGTCTGGCGAGACGCAGCATCCGCCACTGCTGTGGCATGCCACAGATGTCCTGCAGCCGTCAGAACCACAGCCCGGTAGGCCGCCGGCCAAGGCCTGCTCGAATCGAGCTGCTGCAGACGCTCAAACCATTGATCAGCCTCAAGGGGGCGGTTCTGCAGGACAGCCAGCAAAGCCAGGCTCCAAAGGGCTTCTTCATCATGAGGATCAGCCTCCAGTCGCTTCAAGGCCTCATGGCTCACCTGCTGCTGATAACGGCGGTGGCCATCAAGCTGATGCTCGGTGCCAACCGCAGCAAACACAGGATCCAACCCCGCAGGCCCCTGGGCGAGTCCAGCTGCAAGAGCCGGAAAACGCTGCTCAAACGGGACAGGCTGCGGCGCGGTAGAGCTGCGCACCCAAAGCTCATAGGTGCCTCCTTCCGGCCTGGGCCAACTGTCCTGCAGCTGAAACAGACCTGAGGTGCGGATCGCTTCACTAAAGCGGGCAGCACTGCGGCGTACTGATCCCTGGGCACCCGTAGCCAGCAGCACAAGCTCGGCCTGATCCAGAGCCGGCTTGATGTCGGCCCGGCTACTTCCGAGCTGACGACCGACCAGACCTCCGCCCTGGCGGCGACCGTAATAACTGATGCTGTGCTGGTTGAGCTGGGGCCGACTGGGCACCACGATCAGCGTGCGGAGACGCTCTGGATCAGCGTCCTGCACCGCGGCCACGATGGCTGGCAAGGGCTGTGGAAAAGGAGGAGCAGTCAGTAGCGCCTGCTGACGCCCATGCAGGGTGGAAGCCATGCTCAACAGCAGCCCTCCACCAATCAGGGGCCAGCGCAAAGCTGGCCGCACCGCCGCAGACAGAACCAACCAGCCGCGCGCAAGCAACAGCGCCACCAAAGGCAAAAGGGGGGCCAAATAGCGCGAATCCTTGTTTGGGCTGAGGGTGGTGAGCAACCAGCCGCTGAGTAATACCCCCCAGAGCCAGGCTTCATCTCCGGTGGGCTTAAACCGCCTGCAGAGAGCCAAGATGGCTCCGGCGAAACCGCCCACCAAGGGGACAGTGCCGACCAGCTGAGGCAGCCGCCGGGGATACCAAAGCCACCCCGCAAGGCTGGTGGCATTGGGATCACCTTCTCGAGCCGCTGATTCCAGCGTGGCGCGATTGGTGCCACCGATCACGGTGATCAGGTTGTGACCCAGCCAGGGCGCGACAACGGCCAGCACCAGCCCCAACGACGCCAGCAATTGCCAGCGGCGCCTGCGCTCGCGCCAACCCACGAGAACAGTCCAGATCGCTGGGCCAAGCAGCATGAGCAGGGCGCTCTGCTTAATCAACAGCGCCGCGGCCATCGCCAGTGCTGCGGTGAGCGCCGCAGCCCAGCTGGCACCGCCAGGCCTGAGCCAGCGGCCCAAGAGCCAAAGGGCCCAGACGCATCCGGCGCAGAGCGGTATCTCCAGCACATAATCCACACGCCATTCGGCCAGCCCTGGCGAGAGCACGCAAAACAGACCCGCCAGAAGTCCAAGAGCCGGACCACCAAGCTGCCGGCCCCAAAGCGCGACTCCCAGTAGCAACAAGGCAAACCAAAGGCTGAGACTCCAGGCCGCCTGATCGGGATGATCACCGGCAACCGCCATCACGGTGCCGTTCACAAGCGATGCCAGTGGGGGAATCTTGGGTGAGTGATCCAGAAGGGCCTGCCAGCCCTGCCAGCCACCCCCAGGCAGCAGACCCAGGGCACGGCCATGATCCATGGCGCTGTTGAGGTAATCAGCCTGATCCCAGGAGGGCAGGCGCTGATCCAAGCCCAGCCAGAAACGATCCCAGAGGGTGCTGAGCCCCCACAACAGCATCAGCAAGGGCCAGAACAGACGTGCTCTCATCAGCACCCACCCCGCTGCACCAGACCCACGACCGCAGCCTGAGAACAGCCAAGACCTCGCAGCGCCTTCAGACAGGCTTCTGCCTGATGCTCAGGCAGGGCCACCAACAAGGGCCCACAGGTCTGAGGATCCACCAGCAACTGGGCCTGCACCCCCTCCAGCTGCGGCCAGGAGGCCAGCGCTGCTGCGTTGGCCGGCGCAAGGCTGCTTTGCCAGCCCTGGCCCAGTAGCTCTAGGGCTCCGGGCAAAGCCGTCACCGCCTTGGCCTGAAGCTGCACCTGGATCCCTGATGGAGAGACTTCCAGCATCTCGTTGAGATGGCCCAACAGCCCAAATCCAGTGATGTCGGTGCACGCACGGCAGCCAAACTGGCGCAGCAGGGGCAGCAGGGGAGCCTGAGAGCTCTGCATCAACTCCAAAGCTGCATCAAGCCACTGAGGTGCTGCCGCCCCAGCCATGGCAGCTGCGAACAGCACCCCGGTTCCAAGGGGGCGCGTGAGGATCAGAACATCGCCCACCTGTAATGGGCCCTTGCCCCAAGCCGGCTGAAGAGACGGCTGATGGCCGTTGACCACCAATGCAAGGTTGAGCTGATTGCTCAGCGGTCTGCTGGGATCCACAGCTTCCCGGGACTGAAGAGTGTGCCCGCCGATGAGGGCGGCACCCTGGGGCTGCAGCACCGATCGCACGCCAGCCAAAGAGTGCACCAGCAGCTCCTCTTGCTGCTCCGCTGAAGCTCTTGGAAGCGTCACCAACACCTGGGCCGATGCCACTGCTACTCCGCAGGCCAAGAGATCAGAGCAGGCATGAATTGCGGTCAGTCGGCCGTTAAGCCAAGGGTCCGCGATCAATGCCGGGAAGCCATCAAGGCTCTGCCACCACTGATCACCGTCCTGCCTCGCGCAAAAACCAGCGGCATCCTCTGCAATCGGGAGGCGTCCCCCTTCAAGCCTCGTCAAGGCAGCCCTGAGGGGCGGCGCTGGAAGCTTGGCGGCACAGCCACAGCAGAGCATTGGCTCGACCTGTGTCATCGGCGGCAGGCGGAGCATGGCCATGAAGCGCCGATCCAACCGCTGCTTCCAACGCCAAAGCCAAGGGGTGGGGCCGATGCACCAAGAGCCCCAGAGCGCCCAGGCACGGCCGCGGCCATCACCGAGCAATTGCAAAGCCCGCCGCTGTGGCCGCCAGCGGCGCAACGCACGCCCCCTCAGCGCGCGTCGCAAATTGGCTGCAAGCACGGGCTCAGCCCGAACGGCCCAAACACCGCTGGGAGGGCGCTGTTGCTGAGCCAATACACCGCAATCGCCTGTAGCAAAAACACGCTGATCAACCAAGCTGCGCAGGCTGGCGTCGGTGAGCACTCGACCACGCTGATCAAGGCGAAGTCCTGATTGAGCCAGCCAGGCGGGTCCACGGCTGCCAGTGCAGCGAATCTCTAGGGCCACTGCTCCGCCCAGTTCAGTGGTCAGTTCAACCCCGGCAGCCTGCAGGGCCGTCGCGAAACGTGCCCAGAAGCAGCGCTGACGCTCCAACACCTGCAACTGCACGGCAAAACCACGTGCCGCCAACGCCAGGCTCACCTCCATCGCAGCCGCTCCACTGCCCACCACTCGCAGCGGTGCCGCGACGGGGAGAAGCTCAAGGGCGGCCAGAACAGGTTCCAGTGGCTTGATCGGCAAACAGCCATCCATCACTGGAGAATCAACGCTGGCACCAAGATTGAGACTGAGCCAGGTAAAGCGCATCGCCAGGCGTTCACCCTTGAGGA
>CAJWXK010000100.1 GCA_913048995.1 uncultured Synechococcus sp.
CGAGGACGTCGAACCATCCCCGGCCTGCCGGCGCCCGCCCTACAGCAATCGTCATTAAACGTGCTTCACGAAGCTTTACACCGCCAACCCTAGATGCGTTGAAAGGGTTAGGGGGGAATAACCGCCCAAAAGAAGTATTTCTACTCAGCGGGCAAACTCCCTAGGGTGACGCCTCTGAAAGTGACGACATGTTCGTTATTGAGGTGAGCCTCAAGCTCTCTGCGATGCCAGTCAGCGTCCAGCGCAAGGAACTCGAAGCCGCTATGGCGGTCTACGGCGAAGTCAAAGGGGCCATGGAGAGCGGTCATCCCCGGCTCCTGGAACTGAGCTGCGAGAAAGCAGAAGAGAAGCGGGTCTCCCTGCTAAGCAGCGAGGTACTCGCAGTGCAGGTTTACGAAAAAAGTGCCATGGGCGCTGGTGCCAAGCGTCCCGGCTTCAGCATCGATGGCTGATGGCGGCAGGCCATCGCTGCCTTCACCGCTGCAGATCGAAAGGCTGCGCTACCGCTGGCCCAATGGCACTGCGGCGCTAAAGCACTGCAGCCTGAAATTGCCGGGTCCAGGGCTGTGGATGCTCGTAGGGGGTAATGGCAGCGGCAAGAGCACCCTGCTGCGCCTCATTGCAGGACTGCTGCAACCAGAGGGCGGGCAAATCCTGCGGGGCTGCGCCCCGGCACTGGTCTTTCAAAACCCCGACCATCAGCTACTGCTTCCGAGCTGTGGCAGTGAATTGGCTTTTCATCTCCCCGAGCATCAATCCCTTGAGCGCCGACTCATCGATGCAGCTTTGGAGCAAGTGGGCCTGGGAGGCTTTGCCGAGCGTCCGATCCACAGCCTCAGCGGCGGCCAAAAACAGCGGCTAGCGATTGCTTCTGCGTTGATCAGTGGCGCTCAACTTCTCCTGCTTGATGAGCCAACAGCTCTGCTGGACCCCGACAGCCAGCAGTCAGTGCTCACCTTGATCCGCGAACTCTGCCCGTCTCTGAGCGCCCTTTGGGTCACGCATCGCCTGGAAGAGCTGGATTACTGCGATGGCGCCCTGTGCATGGAACGTGGCCAGGCAGGGCATTGGCATGCAGGCAATGAGCTCAGACGTCAACTGGAACAACGGGGGTTGCCCCGAGGGACTACAGGCTAGTAAGTTCTCTGGGTCACATTCCTCGGTAGCTCAGCGGTAGAGCGGTCGACTGTTAATCGATTGGTCGCAGGTTCGAATCCCGCCCGGGGAGTTTCAATTTCCACTCACACCTCAAGAGGTTTCAAATCTGAAGCCAATGAGAAATGCGAGCAATAAGGGTTTAAACCCTAAGAGACTCTTTAATTTTAGTGGTTTTTTGATGCTTAATGCGAATTAAGTGTCGATGGGCGCCACAGAAGGCAGCCGAACAAAAGTTTCTCCCTATAGTTAATTCGATAAAACCGCAAGATCGTTCGGGCACATTCCGCGATCCAACTGCCCTTTGCCCCAGGTTCGATGAAGCCCTGCATCCTCTTGATCGAAGACGACCGGGACATGCGCGAGCTGGTGGCCGGCAACCTTGAGCACGCTGGTTTTGACGTGCAGAAAGCCGATGACGGCATCAAGGGCCAGGCCTTAGCTCTTCAATATGTCCCCGACCTGATCGTGCTCGATTTGATGCTGCCCCGGGTGGATGGCCTCACCCTTTGCCAGCGCCTGCGCCGTGACGACCGCACTGCACAGATACCGATCCTGATGCTTACCGCCCTTGGCGGGACCAAAGACAAAGTGACCGGGTTCAATTCCGGCGCTGATGATTACTTAACCAAGCCCTTTGAACTCGAGGAATTCCTTGCTCGGGTAAAAGCTTTACTGCGTCGCAGCGATCGTGCACCTCTTTCGAGCAAGCACAGCGAAATTCTCAGCTTCGGGCCGATCACCCTGGTGCCTGAGCGCTTTGAGGCCATTTGGTTTGATCAACCTGTACGCCTGACGCACCTGGAGTTTGAGCTACTGCACTGCCTGCTGCAGCGCCACGGCCAAACCGTGGCTCCCTCTCTCATCCTCAAAGAGGTTTGGGGTTACGAGCCGGATGATGACATTGAGACGATCCGCGTTCACATCCGTCACCTCCGCACCAAGCTAGAGCCCGATCCCCGCAAGCCTCGCTTCATCAAAACCGTCTATGGCGCTGGTTACTGCCTGGAGCTTCCCACCGGCAAGATGCTTGATGATGCCGTTCGCGTAATGGGTGATTTCCGTGGTGCAAGCGAGAGCACCAAGCTCGAGCGCATCGCTTAGAGAGCGCCTGGCGTCATTAGATCAAGCAAAGCAACCTCCCAGGCCAACCGCGGCTGAACATGTCCTTTGAGATGTCTTCTGAGCAGGTTTAGTCGCTCCTGAATTGATGCTTTTCTGTTTAAGCGCCAGAGTCGCAGCTGCCACCACTGCAGTAACCAAAGCTGCTGCTCAGTATCCAGGGCATCTGTGAGATCCCGAGCCAGGCCAAGAGCCTCAAGCGGATTCTTGGGCACTTTCTGCAGCTGTTCCAGGAGTTCATTCGGAAGCTCCTGCCAGCGGCGACGCCACTCCAGTAATGCCCCCGGTGATCCTGCCGCCAACTCATTCAGCTCAGCCGGATCGGTTTCATCGGGATCCACCAACTGCAGCATGATCTGCTGCGGCAACGGTTTGAAGGGAATCCGCTGGCAACGACTGAGGATCGTGCTGAGCAAGCGATCTGGTGCAGCCGTAATCAGCACGAGAACGCCATTGCCCGGTTCCTCAAGCGTTTTCAGCAGGGCATTCGCCGCCGCTTCCGCCATAGCCTCAGCTGCTTCCAGCACAACCAACGAGCGAGGTGCCTCCAGTGCCGGACGGGCGAGAAAACGGCTGAGCTCCCGAACCTGCTCCAAACGAATCTGGGGCAAGGTTTTTTTCTGTAACCCCCGCTCACGGGCTTCACTGACGCTGATGCGCTCACCTTTCTCCATATAGCTGGGCTCAACCCAAAGCAAGTCGGGATGATTGCCCTGCTCAAGGCGCCGGCGCAGCTGCACATTCCCTTGCAGGCCAGCACCGCAGAGTCCTTCAAGGAATCGACGCGCCACCAGCGAGCGCCCAACCCCTTCTGGGCCACTGAAGAGATATGCCGGCGCCAGACGCTGCAGCTGCAGTGCTGCAGAAAGCAACTGCACGGCTTGTGGCTGACCCACAACCCCCGCAAACAACTCCTCGCTCATGAGCCCAGTTGCTGAGTCACCAGCGCCTGCAATTGGTGCTGCACCTGCTCGCGGGATTGATCAGCCGACACCGTGAACCAACCGTTCCGCTGAGCCAGTTCAGCAAAGCCTGCATGCACCCGCTGCAGAAAACGCAGCCCCGCAGCCTCCATGCGGTCCTGCTGCTGTCCAGCTCTGCGCCGTGCCGCTTCTACAGGATCAATGGCCAGCCAAAGGCAAAGATCTGGCCGCAGTCCAGCGGTGGCCGCATGCTCGAGCTGATCGATCAGCTCTTGATCCAAGCCGCGGCCATGGCCCTGATAAGCAGCTGTTGAGCCGCTGAAGCGATCGCTCAGCACCCAGTCGCCACGTTCGAGAGCCGGTTCAATGCAAGCCTGAACGTGCTGGGCTCGATCAGCCGCATAGAGCAGAAGCTCCGCCCGTTCGGTGGGTGCGGATCCTTCCGGGGGATGCAACAGGAGCTGCCGCAAAGCCCTACCCAGGGAAGTTCCACCAGGCTCTCGAGTAATCACCAGATTCGCTGTTGATGGCATCAGGCCGCTAGCGGGCAGCCAATCCGCAAGGGCCTGCAACTGGGTGGTTTTGCCGCAACCATCAATGCCCTCAAGCACCAGAAACCGCCCTCTCATTCCGGCAGGCGCAGCAGCAGGGCGTTACAAACGACAGTGATCGAACTGAGCGCCATTAACAGGGCAGCCAGCGGTGGGGTGAGCAGCACGCCAAAGCGTGGAAGCAGCAAACCCGCCGCCAGAGGAAGAACCACCAGGTTGTAACCGAAGGCCCAGAAGAGGTTCTGACGCACCTTGGCCTGGGCCTGACGGGCCAAGACCAGAGCCTTCGGCACCGCCTCCAGGCGATCGCCCAACACCACCAGATCTGCACTGTCCTGGGCGATCTGGGTACCCGTGCCCACGGCGATGCCCAAATCAGCCGCAGCGAGCGCCGGGGCATCATTAAGTCCATCCCCCACCATCGCCACCGGAGCCTCAACACCCTGCAGCCGCTTCAGCTTGTCCTCCGGCCGCAAGCCCCAAGCCAGTTGCCGCTCCGATAGCCCCAACGAACGACCCAGCTGGCGCACTGGGCCTTCCCGATCGCCACTCAGCACGCCCAGACTGAGCCCTTGGTGCGTCAACTGCTGCAAGGCTTCTTTGGCATCAGGCCGGAGCGCATCGCGTACGGCCAACAATCCCAAGAGCTCCTGACCATGAGCCAGAGCCAGAACTGTGGCACCGCTTTGTTCCTGCTGCTGAGTCCAATGGCTGGCTTCAGGCGGGATGACCACAGCGCCTTGCTCCAGCCAGCCGAGACGTCCCAAGCGACAGCGCTGGTGCAATTCAGATAGTTCTCCTTCAACTCCATCACCCGCATAGGTCGTGCTGGCCTGGCAATCCAGGAGCTGCAACCCGCGTGTTTCAGCGGCCTGAAGCAGAGCCCAAGCCAATGGGTGACGTGTGTGCTGTTCCAGCGAGGCGGCCAGCTTTAGCAGCCGCTCCTGATCAAGCCCGTCGGCAAGCACGAGCTGCTCTTCCAGCAGAGGGCGACCGCGGGTCAAGGTGCCGGTCTTATCGAACAGCACGGTTCGCACCGAGGCGGCGGTCTCGAGCACATCACCGCCACGGAAGAGCAATCCCAAGCGAGCTGCGCGGCCAGTGGCAACGCTGATGGCCGTCGGTGTAGCCAGACCCAACGCACAGGGGCATGCCACCACCAGAACGGCGATGGCCAGTTGTAAGGCCAGAGCAAAGGGAGTCTCTGCGGCACTGCCCAAGCTCTGATGATGGCCATGGACCATGCCGCTCAAAACCTGTGGAAAGAGCGCTGCACCCCAGAGCCACCAAAAAGCAAACGTCAGCAGCGCTATGGCCAGGACGATCCAGGTGAATCGCCCGGCCCAGCGATCAGCCATGGCCTGAATCGGTGCTTTGCGTGCCTGGGCCTGTTCCACCAGGGCAATCACCCGAGCCAAAGCCGACTCCGAGCCAGGACGCAGCACTGTCAGATCCAGCGGCGCCTGCAGATTGAGGCTTCCTGCGGCCAGCTCATCACCGTCGCTGACATCACGCGGCAGCGGCTCACCTGTGAGACTTGATTCATCCACCGCTGAAACACCGCCAACCACCTGCGCGTCAACTGGGAGCCGATCACCCGGCAGCACCCGCAGCTGATCACCAGGGCGCAGCCCTCCCACACGCACACTTCGGGTGGTGCCATCACCCAGCAAAAGCAGAGCGGTCTCTGGCTGCAACTGGGCCAACGCTTCTAAGGCCGCACCAGTGCGGCGCCGGGCCCGGTCCTCGATGAAACGGCCGAGCAGTACAAAGCCGAGCAGCATCACCGGCTCATTAAAAAAACAGGACCAGCCCACAGCAGGCCAGATCAGGGCCACCAATGAAGTGATGTAGGCGCTGGCCACTCCCAGTCCCACCAGGCTGTCCATACCGGGAACGCCCTGGCGCATGCCCTGCCAGCCCTTGCGCAGAATCGGCCTGCCAGGACCAGCCAGCGCAACGGTGGCCACCAGCGCATGCAGGCGCATATCGGCTAGCAGCCCGCTGTTGCTGAGGTGCCCGCCACTGCTCACCAGCAGCAGCAGCAGCGCCGTGACCAGCTGACGCCAGCGGCTCCACCAATTCAGCTCATTGCGTTGTTGCCGCAGCCGCTGCAGCTGATCCTCCGGATCACGCTGCTGGCTGGGAAAACCCAGGCTCGCCAGGCTCTCAAGCACCCCTGCAACGCTTGCAGGGGCTTCAAGTTCCACCCAGGCCGAGCGGCTCAGCAAATTGACACTGGCTTGAGTGACACCGGGCTGGGAGCGCAGGCGCTTCTCCACGGCGCTGACACAGCCGCCGCACTTCATCCCTTCGATATCGAGCAGCAACGCTTGTGATGCCATACGCCAAGGGTAAGAACATCCACTCATCAAGACACCGGTCAGACTGGAGTCATTCCCGTCAGTGCCAGCGCCGTGCCCCGCAGCCAACGCAACGACAACTTCATCGACAAGAGCTTCACGGT
>CAJWXK010000101.1 GCA_913048995.1 uncultured Synechococcus sp.
TGGATCTCACCGACTTCAAGCGCGATCTCTCCGAGCTCACTGACCGCCTGGGCCAAGCCCAGGACTGTCTTTGACGTCCCTGCACTGACAGCAAGACAGCAGGATCTCGAGCAACTCGCGGCCCAGCCTGATTTCTGGGATGACCAGAACAATGCCCGCAAACAGATGCGGCAATTGGATGACGTCAAAGCCCAGCTCGAGCAGCTGCGGCAATGGCGCTCCAGTGTTGATGACGCTGCCGCCACCCTCGAGCTTTATGACTTGGAGCCCGACGACGCGCTCTTAGAGGAGGCCAATGGTGGTTTGCAGCAGTTGCGTCTGGCGCTGGATCGCTGGGAGCTGGAGCGGCTGCTGAGCGGCACCTACGACCAAGAAGGTGCGGTGATTTCCATCAATGCCGGTGCCGGCGGCACCGATGCCCAGGACTGGGCGTTGATGTTGATGCGCATGTACACCCGCTGGGCGGAAGACCGCGGCATGAAGGTGACCGTCGACGAGCTTTCCGAAGGGGAAGAAGCCGGCATCAAGAGCTGCACCATCGAGGTGGAGGGCCGCTACGCCTATGGCTACCTGCGCAATGAGAAGGGAACCCACCGTTTGGTGCGCATCTCTCCGTTCAATGCCAACGACAAGCGGCAAACCAGCTTTGCCGGTGTTGAGGTGATGCCCAAGATCGAGGAGGAGGTCGATATCGACATCCCCGATAAGGACTTGGAGGTCACCACCAGCCGTTCAGGCGGCGCGGGTGGTCAGAACGTCAACAAAGTGGAGACCGCCGTGCGGATTTTGCACGTCCCCACCGGCTTGGCGGTGCGCTGCACCCAGGAGCGCTCCCAGCTGCAGAACAAAGAGAAAGCCATGGCGCTGCTCAAGGCCAAATTGCTGGTGATTGCCCAGGAACAGCGTGCTGCTGAGATCGCCGATATCCGCGGCGACATCGTTGAGGCGGCCTGGGGCAATCAGATCCGCAACTACGTCTTCCACCCGTACCAGATGGTCAAAGATCTGCGCACCAACGAGGAGACCACCGATGTTCAAGGGGTGATGGATGGCGACCTCGACCCCTTCATCCAGGCGCTTTTGCGCCAGGGTGTGGACGCTGTTTCCGACGAGGCCGCATGAGCGACTCCCCTGCACCGGCTGAGGCCAAGCCGAGTTTCGTCAAGCTGGCGATGCGCAACATGGTGCGCAAAGGTCGCCAAAGCCTGTTCCACTTCGGCCTGACCGCCGTTGGTTTCACTGGTGTGTTGCTCTTGCTGGCCTGGTTTGGTCGCCCCTCTGTGCCTGGGGCATGAGCTCCTTGGCGGAGATTGAGCTGGATCTGGCCTACGCCGGCCCCGACCCCCTGGGGGAGGAACGCTGGACAACGCTGTTGAGCAGCTGGCTGGCGCAGCTTCAGGCCGAATTGCCCGCCCCCTTGCAGGCCGGCTCCTACAGCCTGGGTCTGCAGTTCTGTGATGACGCGGCGATCGCTGAGCTCAACGGTCAATGGCGCCAGCAACCCAAGCCCACCGACGTGCTCTCGTTTGCGGCCCAAGAAGATGCCCCTGAACCCATCGAGGGCATGCCCATCGAGTTGGGCGACATCGTGATTTCCATCCCCACCGCTGAGCGCCAAGCCCCGGAGCACGGCCATTCGCTGCAGCAGGAATTGCTGTTTCTGGCCAGCCATGGGCTGCTGCATTTGCTCGGCTGGGACCACCCCGATGAGGCCGCCCTGGCCGCCATGCTCAGCCGGCAGGACGCCCTGGTGCAGGGTGCTGCGGCCCACTGATTGGCGGTAGGGTGCCGGAATCCTTCATGGGAGCCTCAGGGCTTCAGCGGATGGCGCCTCTGGTGACCTCAGAGCTCGATTCCAGTGACTCCACCCCCGTCGGTTTCCCGGTCGACGGCCGCGCCCGGCGCCTGCGGGTTGGAGCTTGGCAAGTCGCCCGTGATCTGCCGGCCAGCTTCCGCTATGCGGCCCAGGGGTTGGTCTATGCCTTCGCCAGCCAGCGCAATTTCCGCATCCATGTCTTCACCGGGGTGGTGGTCTTCGCCCTGGGGCTGTGGTTGCAGCTGTCTGTCGATCGCTTGGCGGTGCTGGTGCTCACCGTCGCGGCGGTGTTGGTGCTGGAGCTGCTGAACACGGCCACCGAAGCGGTGGTGGATTTGTCGGTGGGCCGGCGGTTTCACCCCTTGGCCCGCATTGCCAAAGACTGCGCCGCGGCGGCGGTGCTGGTGGCGGCACTCTCGTCGCTGATGATCGCCCTGCTGTTGCTGCTGCCACCACTGATGGCGCGCTTGGGAATCTGATGCTGCTGGTCCTCGATAACTACGACAGCTTCACCTTCAACTTGGTGCAATACCTCGGTGAACTGGCCTCTGATCACCCCATCGCTGCAGAGGTACGGGTGGAGCGCAATGACGCACTAAATCTCGAGCAGATTCAAGCGCTCAGCCCTGATGCGGTGCTGATTTCTCCCGGGCCTGGCACACCGGCTGACTCGGGGGTTTGCCGTGAGGTGATCCGTGAGTTGGGACCGAGTGTTCCCACCCTGGGTGTTTGTCTGGGCCATCAAGCAATCGCTGAGGTGTTTGGTGGCTCGGTGGTCCGTGCCCCTGAGCTCATGCATGGCAAGACTTCACCGGTGCATCACCAGGGAGAAGGCGTGTTCGCTGGTTTGCCCCAGCCCTTCACCGCCACGCGCTATCACTCGCTGATTGCTGATCGTGAAAGCCTTCCGGCTTGCCTGGAGGTCACCGCCTGGTTGGAGGGGGGCATGGTGATGGGGCTGCGTCACCGTGAGCATCTGCACTTGCAGGGTGTGCAGTTCCATCCTGAGAGCGTTCTCACCCAGGATGGCCATCGCCTATTGGCCAATTTTCTCACCTGTGCATCAGCCTGAGATCAGGCTTGGATCGTTGCTAAGTTCCCGGCCTCTGTGAGCGGCTGTGATGCGTTCCTCTCTGCTCTGTGGCCTGCTCGGTGGCGCTGTTGTGCTCACCTTGCCCGCGGCGGCCCTGGCAGAGGGCGTCAGCATCACCAGCTACGGCCATAGCGCCCTGCTGATCAAAGGCGGCGGCAGAACTGTGCTGGTCAATCCCTTCAAGGCAGTGGCCTGCGCCGCTGGCCTCAAGGAACCACGCGTTGCGGCTGATGTGGTGCTGACCAGCAGCCGGCTGTTGGATGAGGGGGCACCGATCGCTAAAGGCACGTACCTGAGCAGCCCAGGTGGTTTTGATGTGGCGGGTATCCGCTTTGAAGGTTTTGCTGCTCCCCACGACCGCCTTGGTGGCCGCCGGTTCGGCAATGGCGTCATCTGGCGCTGGAACCAGGGTGGTCTGCAGTTTGCCCATCTCGGTGGCACCGCTGCTCCGTTGGCGCCTGAGGACAAGGTGCTTCTCGGCCGCCCTGATGTACTGATCCTCGGCATCGGTGGTGGCGCCAAGGTTTATGACGGCAATGAAGCCGCAGCAGTGGTCAAGGAGCTCAACCCCAAGGTGGTCATCCCTGTGCAATACGTGCGCAGCGGGGATTCTCCGGCGGACTGTGATCAGGGTGGGCCTCAGGCGTTCCTGAAATCCCTGCCCGGCGTCCCTTCCAACAAGGTTGGACCTGTCCTGACCTTGACCCCACCGCTCGCCGAGGCAACCCGTATCGAGCTGATGCCCTAGACAGCGATTCCTGGGGGGTTTCGCCATGCTCATTTTTGGCGACAGCTTCGTTGGATTACCCCAATCGCCCAGCGCACGCGGTCCTAAGTCAATCGATCCCGTCGCAGTGGCAGTAGGCCTGCCAGAAGTGCTGCATCTGTTCGCCGGTGCCGATGCTCACCCGTAGGGCACCATCGATTAGGGCTTTCCCAGCCATCGATCGCACGAGGATGCCTGCCGAGCGCAGCTCGGCTTCACAGTTGGCAGCCCCGGAACGGGGCCAGATCAGCAGGTAATTGCCGCCATCTCCTTGATGGCGAATACCGGCTGACAGGAGCTGTTCCACCAGCCAGGCCTTGGCCGCAAGTACTTCGGCCACATACGCATCAATGTGGTCCTGATCCTCCAAGGCGGCAAAGGCGGCGCTGACTCCGAAGCTGTTGATGTCGTATGGACCGGTGACACGACTGATGCGATCCACCACCGGTTCGCTGCCGGCGGCAATGCCGACCCGTAATCCGGCGATGCCTGCGGTTTTGGATAGTGAGCGCAACACCACCAGGTTGCGATAGTGCGAAAAGGGGTCGCCATCGCTTTTGGCTTGCAGCAGAGGCAACACGCTGTCCCCGGTAAATGCTTCATAGAGCTCATCGACCACCACCAACGTGGAAGGGGCGGCAGCGGCTAGCTCGAGGATGAGCTGCGGCTCGATACGCGTGCCGGTGGGGTTGTTTGGGTTGCAGAGCAGCAGCAGTTTGGGGTTCAACTGGGTCAGGGCCCGGCGCATGGCTTGCAAGGGAAATGCCAGGGCCTTCCCCTCATGGGGAATGGCATTAATCACCATCCCCTGCATGCGGGCGCAGGGGCTGTAATACCCAAATGTTGGGCTGGTGGTGAGCATGACTTCCCCACGGCTGCCGTAGGCCTGGCAGATGGCGTGAATGGCGGCATCGGCTCCGTTGAAGAGGCCGATCTGAGCTGGGCTGATCCCACCCAGTGAGCGGCCAAATGCCTCTCTAAGACCGTCGTATTCCGGGTAGATGGCGTAGTGCTCCGCCGGGATGTTGCGGATCGCCTCCACCACCTTGGGGCTGGGCCCCACGGTGTTCTCGTTGAAGTCCAGCCGCAACAGACCGCGGCGCCCCTCCAGGGGTGCGCTGTAGCCATGCAGGTTCTCCACTTCAGGGCGGGCTGGTGGCCAGTCACCTGGTTGTGGCTGTGCCATCACATGCGCTCCAGTGAGGGGATACCCAGTAGGCCCAATCCAAGCTTGAGGCTGTCTGCGGCCAGACGGCAGAGGGCCAAGCGCGAGCTGCGTGCTGGCTCCTCGGCTTTAAGCACCGGTACCTGGTCGTAGAAGCGGTTGAAGACCTGGCTGAGTTCGAACAGGTAGCTGCAGAGGCGATTGGGCAGCAGGTCGCTCTCCACCTCCTGTAGCACTGCATCGAGTTGCAGCAGTTGCCTGACCAGGGCCCACTCCTGGGGTTGGCTGAATATCAACTGCTGTGGCGGTTCCGCATCGAGGGCGCCCCCTTTGCGGGCGATGCCGCTGATGCGCACCACTGCATAGAGCAGGTAAGGGGCTGTGTTGCCGCTTAGGGCAAGCATGCGATCAAAGCTGAACTGGTAGTTCGTGATCCGGTTGGTGCTGAGGTCGGCGTATTTGACGGCTGCCAGTCCGACGGTGTTGGCCACCTTGCTGATGAAGGCCTCGCTTTCGCTGCGTTCCTCCTCGCTCAGGCGGCGGCGCAGATCGGCCTCAGCTCGCTCCACCGCTTCATCAAGCAGGTCCTTGAGCCGTACGGTTTCGCCCGAGCGGGTCTTGAGTTTCTTGCCGTCTTCCCCCTGCACCAGCCCGAAGGGCACGTGTTCGAGGCTGGCGCCTGCCGGCACCCAGCCGGCCCGCTGGGCCACCTGAAAGACTCCGGCGAAGTGGGATGCCTGGCCGGCATCGGTCACATAAATCACTCGCTTGGAGCTATCACCATCGCTGCCGAGGCGATAGCGGATCGCGGCTAGATCTGTCGTGGCGTAGTTGAAGCCGCCATCGCTCTTCTGCACGATCAGTGGCAGTGGCTTGCCCTCCTTGCCGGTCACCCCATCGAGGAAGACGCAGCCGGCTCCGTCATCGATCACCATCAGGCCACTGGCTTTGAGGTCGTCCACCACCGCCGGCAGCTGCGGGTTGTAGAACGACTCACCGCGCTCGTTCAGACGAATATCGAGTCGGTCGTAGATCTTCTGAAATTCACGCCGCGATTGATCACAAAGCAGGCCCCAGGCCTTGAGCGAGGTGGCATCACCCCCCTGCAATTTGACCACCTCCTCTCGTGAGGTGTTCTGGAAGCTTTCGTCCTCGTCAAAGCGCTTCTTCGCTTCTCTGTAGAAGGCCACCAGGTCACCCAGGTCGATGGCATCAGCGGTGGTCAGGGCATCTGGGGCCACCTGCTTGAGGTGGGTGATCAACATGCCGAACTGGGTGCCCCAGTCGCCGACGTGATTGAGCCGCAGCACCGCATGG
>CAJWXK010000102.1 GCA_913048995.1 uncultured Synechococcus sp.
GGTGAGCGATGCCTCCATCCCAGTGGATGCCGAAGCCGATGCCGAGGAGGTGGAGGATTTCCATCGCTTTGTCGAAGGCCTCAGCCCAGCAGAGTTGATCCGCCAGCAAGGGCTCGCCCAACCCGATTCTGAGCCCCCTCTCGATGACGACGGGCTCGATTAAGCCGCAGCGGCGCCCCTTTGGATCGGGCAAGCCGGTGTCGCTCTTCACCCTGGGCACCATGCGGGCCCTGCAATCCCCCGGCCAACTCGAGGCGGTGGTGGAGGCGGCGATCGCTGCTGGGATCAACCACCTTGAAACCGCACCGGCCTATGGGCCTGCTCAGCGCTATGTGGGGCAAGCGATCCGGCGCCTGGGGCTAAGCCGCGAGCAGCTGGTGATCACCAGCAAAGTGCTGCCGAACCAAAGCCTGGCCAGCGCCCAAGACAACGTGCGTCGCACCCTCGAGCAGCTGGGGCTCGATCGGCTCGACAACCTGGCGGTCCATGGCATCAACCGACCTGAGCACCTGGATTGGGCCCTGCATGGCCCTGGCCAAGAGCTGCTCAGCTGGGCCGTGGAGGAAGGGCTCGTCGATCAGGTGGGCTTCAGCTCCCACGGCAGCAATGGGCTGATTGCTGCAGCGATCCGCTCGGGCCGCTTCCGATTTGCCAGCTTGCATTTGCATCTGTTTGATCCAGCGCGGCTACCGCTGGCGGAGGAGGCACTAGCAAGCGGCATGGGGGTGATGGCGATTTCGCCGGCGGATAAAGGCGGACGGCTATTTGATCCACCGGAGCTGCTGCGCCAAGCCTGCGCTCCATTGGAGCCTCTGCCATTGGCCTACCGCTTTCTGCTGGCCCGCGGCATCAGCACCCTCACCCTGGGGGCCGCCAGCCCCAAAGAGCTGCACTGGGCACGGGCGTTGGGCAACGCCGATGGCCCGCTCAACGAGCGCGAGCAGCAGGCGCTCGCGCGGCTGCATCAACAACGCAGGGACAACCTTGGTGACAGCCTCTGCGGACAGTGCCGCGCCTGCCTGCCCTGCCCCAGCCACGTCCCGATCCCTGAACTGCTGCGGCTGCGCAACCTGGCGATCGGTCACGGCATGGAGCGCCATGCCCGCGAGCGCTACGCCATGGTTGGCCATGCCGGCCACTGGTTCGAGCAGGTCAGTGCTGACGCATGCCAGAACTGCAATCTCTGCCTGCCGCGCTGCCCGCACGAGCTGCCAATCCCCACATTGCTGGCCGACACCCACCAGCGACTGGCCTCACCCCCCAGGCGTCGCCTCTGGGGCTAACGGCAGCAGGGAGGTGCAACGCTGCAGCACTGCTTCCGGGGGCAGCAGAAGTTCAGGGTGAATTTGACGCTTCAGCGCCGACTCCAGCAGAGGACGCTTCAAGGGTGGAGTGAAGCCACTACGCAGCATCTGATCCAGCAGCGGTGAAGAGCGCGGTGCCAGCAACCACTCCAGCGGCGGCGGCATGCCCCCTGCGGGCTGCACCAGAAGGCTCCACCACAGCGGCGAGCCGCTCTCAGGCAGCAGCGCCTGCAGACGCGTATCGCGGCGCAGCACCGGGACCACTGCTCGGCTGGGCAGCACCGCTGCCTCCGCATCGCCGTTGAGCAACAGGGTGAGGGCATCACGATCGCCAAAACCCAGGGCCTGCTGGCGCAGCTGAGTCAGCACGCTCTTGGGCTCACCGATGCGGCCGGCAATCTCGAGTACAACTCGAGGACTGGCGGGCAGCAGGAGTTGGCCACGCAGGCTGGGGTCCAACAGCAGGGACCATCCCCGGGCAGCGCCATCACCGTTGAGCAGATCAGCGCGATTGCGCAACACCAGCAGCCATGGGCCAAACCCCAGAGGCAGGCCATAGCGCAGGAGGGGCTGAGCGATGGGCAACAGGCCTTCTGTTACCGGACCGGCCGGCCAGGGGCGACGCTGCTCAGTCGGCAGCGCCTGAGCCCAGCCATCACTGAGCACCAAGCTGCTGATCGACGGCTTGATCGGCGGCAGGTCCTGGCGCAGATCCAGGCTGTCGACCGCCCAATCGTTTGGCAGCTTGCGCTGCCAAAGGGCCGGCAGCATGCCCTTCTGCACCGCCAGGCGGCGGCGGTTTGAGGAACAGGCCGCCAGCAGACCGCTGCCCGCCAGGGCCAGCCAGTAACGACGACGCAGTGGAGCCATGCAGCGACCCTACGCAGCCAACAAGCGAGCACAGGCGACATCGCAGGCGGCAGCCAGCTGCGCAGGAGTACGGCCACTGAGCTCCCAGAGCCAGGCCATGGCCCCAGCACCCACCCCTTCTTTGACGTAACCCTGCTCGTAATCACGCAGGGCCTGCTGATCGCAGCGGTCAAACCGCAGCGCAGCATGGGCAAGCTGGGGAACAGCACCCCAGCGCTGAGCGATGCGTCGCGCCAGCTCGGCCAGGTTGCTGTTGCTCTCCCCCATCAACCAGCCCGTGGTGGCCACCACCACCTGCGCTGCTGCTGCCGCTCGCTGATCAGCCGGCAGCAGCGCCAGGTGGAGCGCCTGGAGCGCCAGCATCTGACTGCCACCGGCTAACAGCACCTGAGGGCCCAGCCCTGACGGCGACTTGGCAGGCTCCAGCGCTCCTTGAAGCACCCCCAAACCGAGAGCCTGAAATGGATCGCCCAGACCGGCTAAGACCTGCAGTGGCTCAAGCGCTGGGCCATGGCGGGCGGTCAGGGACTGCAAGCCCTGCTGCACCAACCCTTGCCTGAGGCGGTGAGGAGGGTGACGCAAGCTGCCACTCACCACACCACTGACCTCCAGTCCCAAACCGGTGAGGACGGCCTGGGCCGTACTGGTGCCCCCCGGGACGCATTCCGCCAGCACCAACAGCCCGGCCGGGTGGCGGCGGCGGAAACCAGCCCCCAACTGGCGGCCAATCTGCAAGCGGCGCTGAAGATCACAAAGTTCCATGGCAGCACCGCTGCTGAGGCAGCGCGCCTGGGGCAACCCCAGCTGAAGATGCGGCACCGCCGGCGGCACCGCAGCACCGGCATCAATCACCAGCAGCGGCAGCTGCAACTGCTGCTGGGCGGCCCAACTAATCAGGGCTGGTGTCACCCCAGCCGGTAGGGGAGGCAGCTGATGGGGCAAGTCATGATCAGGTCCCTGCCAGAGCAGCTCAGCATCGGCGGCTGCCGTGAAGCGACGGCTTTCGGCGGTGGCACCGGCAGCTGAAATTCCTGGTACAGCAGCGGTTGCAGTGCCCCCAAGCAGCAACAGCAACTGGGAGCTACCGGCCGCCAAGGCCTGACGAGAGCGCTGACACCAGGACTCAGGAGGATTCAAGGGCCAGCAGCGGGCGCAGCAAAGGCGGCGGATCGGGCATCGACTGGCGGAGACGCGGAAAGACCCACCAGGCCACAGCATGCAGCGCCAGGACATAAATCAGGTTTTGGGCCAGCACCAGGGCCAGGGCCACCAGCTGCACCTGGGTCAGATCAGGCGACAGAGGCAACTGCAAACGATCAGCCAGGCCATCGATAATTCCAGCGGCAGCGCCGGTGATCACCACCCAGAGGTTTTCCCCCAGCAAGACCGACACCAGCGCCACCCGGACAAGAAAACCGGCTGCGCCCAACAGCACACCGACCGGCAGCGAGGCCCACCAGCTCCAGTGCCGCAGCCAGCAATAGCCCAGCCAGAGGGAAAGCGTGCCATAGGGGAAAAGCATCAGCGGACCGCGAACCGGCCCCATCAGCACGGTGAGCAACAGCACCGATACAGCCACGCCTTCCACCGCGGTACGGCCGCCCTGACGCAACTGCAGCAGGGCCAGGGGTAACGGGATGGCCAAGCGAAAGAGAGCGTCACCAATCGGCAAGTAGTAGATCGCCACCCAAAGCAGCCCCGTGCTGGCGGCCATGTAGGCGGTTTCAGTCATGCGCCGCGCCTGGGTGCGGCTGAAATCAGCGCTCATCAGCCGGAGACTCCTGCACCCGTTCAATGGTCTCCACCTCAAAGGGCAGGCCTGCTGCCCGCAGGGCTTTCGTCACCGCCTCCGCGGGCGCAGACGGATCTGCCGCGGGCAACTTGAGCACCACTCGATATGGCAGGGGATCGCGGGGCTGGACTAGTTCAGGAGCAGAAGAGCGCTTCTCTGGGGCCTCCACGGCAGGCTCAGGGATGGAGTCGGCTGCTGGTGCCAAATCAGAGGGCTGAACAGGAGCAGGCTCGGCTGGTGCTGCTGGCTCAGCTGCAGCGACAGTTGAGGCCACAGGACGATCGTCCTGCGGCTCAGCTGCAGCAGGCGGCTCGCTCTGAGCCTTGGCCGAAGCTGGGGTCTGGGCCCCAAAGCTCTCGCCCAGCTGCTGACCCAACGGAGTGCTGCTGCAGCCAGCGAGCAGCACCAACAAAGCCATTGACGATGAACGCAGGGGGAACCTGGGCATCAGGTGTCGCCGGGTTTGATCACCCGAACGGCGCTGGCTCGTAGGCGCCCGGTCTTGGTGGTGCGCGGTGCCGCAGGCTTTTTGGCCGCTGGTTTCTTAGCGGCCGCAGGTTTTTTGGCAGTGCTCTTACGGGTGCTCTTTTTCGTGGCTGCCTTGGCCTGCAGCAGGTCCACAGCCTGCTCAAGGGTGATGGTATCGGCAGTCGTCCCCTCAGGCAGAGAGGCATTCACCTTGCCCTGCTTGACATACAAGCCGTACGGACCATCAAAGAGCTGGATCTGCTCTTCGCTGCCATCAGGCGTGCCCAGCACCTTGAGGGCGGTGCGGCCACCGCGGCCGCGCTTGGGCATGGCGAGCAGCTCCATGGCCCGCTCAAAGCCCACGTTCAGCACATCATCTTCAGCCTTGAGGGAGCGGTAATCCTTCTCTCCTTTGCCCTTGTCGTGCACCACATAGGCACCGAATCGGCCCAGGCCCGCCTGAACCTTGCCGCCATCGGGATGCTCCCCGAGCAGCCGTGGTAGCTGAAGCAAGCCACAGGCATCTTCCAAGGTGAGGTCCTCGGGTTTGGTGCCTCGCGGCAAGGAAGCCCGCTTTGGCTTGGGGTTCTCCTCGCTGGCTTGGCCCCGTTGGACATAGGGGCCGTACTGACCAAAGAGCAGATAAACCGCCTCTCCAGTCGCAGGGTCCTCACCCAGGCTTTCGGGGCCATCGGCCTTCTGCTTGAGCAGCAACTCGGCATGATCCGCATCGAGATCAGCAGGCGTGAGGTCCTGGGGCAAGGTGGCCTTGATCAGTTCCTCTTCGCCGTCCTCGCCGGGGCGCTTGGCCTCGAGATAGGCACCAAAGCGACCGATGCGCACCACACAAGGCAGGCCATCCAGCTCGATGGTGCGGGATGCGACGGGGTCGATGTCCCCCTCACGCTTGGCCACCTGCTGCTCCAGACCCTTCTCACCGCGGAAAAAGGTGTCGAGATAAGGCAACCACTCGGCGGAGCCATTGGAGATTTCATCGAGGGTTCCCTCCATCCGCGCCGTGAAGCTGGGATCCACCAGATCCGGGAAGTGCTCCTCCAGCAAAGCGGTGACGGCAAAGGCCGTGAAACTCGGCGTAAGGGAGTTGTTCTGCAACGTGGCGTAACCGCGATCGCAGATGGTGCCGATGATCGAGGCGTAGGTGGAGGGCCGACCGATGCCTTCTTTCTCCAGCATCTTCACCAGGGCGGCTTCGCTGAAGCGAGCTGGTGGCTGGGTCTGGTGGCCGAGGGCTTCACAGCCCTTGCTGATGGGGTGATCGCCACTGCGCAGGGTTGGCAACAAGACCTCCTTGCCTTCCAAAGCGGCATCAGGGTCATCGCTGCCCTCCACATAGGCGCGGAAGAAACCAGCGAAATCAATTCGTTTGCCTGAGGCACGGAAACGGGCCTCTTCCACATCGATCTGAGCGCTGACCATGGTCAGGCGCGCATCGGCCATTTGGCTGGCGACGGTGCGCTTCCAGATCAGCTCGTAAAGGGAAAGATCCAGTCCCTTGAGACCGGTCTCTGCTGGGGTGCGGAAGCTGGCTCCAGCAGGACGGATGGCCTCGTGGGCCTCCTGGGCGTTGCGGCTCTTAGTCGTGTACTGGCGGGGCTGAGGGCTGAGGTGATCAGCGCCGTACTTCTCCTCCACACAACTGCGG
>CAJWXK010000103.1 GCA_913048995.1 uncultured Synechococcus sp.
AAGTAAAACGACATTTCAACTCCCATGGGACACATCGGAAAGGGCAAGCAGCTCACTGCCTAGCCATTTCCTCATCAGGCCTTGAGCGCCAGCATCTGCTCCTCCAGTAGCTGATTGAACTCCAGCAGCTGCTCATCACTCAGTTGCTGACGACTGGCACGACCAAATCGCTCCTCCAGCAAAGCGCGCCCCTGAGCTGGGCCCCACTGGAGACGTCCCAGCAACTCATCACAGCAGCGCAACAAATCGGGGCGACGTAACGGCAGCGGGACAGCAGCGGGATCATCACCTGACTCCAGACGCCGCAGCAATTTCAGGTAGCTGACCACATCGGCGTAATTAATCAGGCGGGTGCGACTGGGGTGACCAAAGGCCCTTTGCAAATAGATGCCCTCTTTCTCGCGGTCCCAGCCAAGCCGTTGCAGTTCCATCTCAACAGCAGTGAGCTCCTCGCTCCAGTCATCCGGTTCAGCCGGAGGTTCCACCGGATCAGGCTGAGGTGCTGCTGCTTCTAATGGCGTTTGAAGGACTGGCTCGACAGGCTCAATGGGCGGTGCCTGCTTGAGGGCAGCAACCGGAGGTGGCTGCTGCTCTGAGGGTGTTGGTGAGCTTCGGACAGGCGGAGCTGATGAGCTGGGATCGAGCACCGGCTCAACCGTCAACGTCGGTGCAGCAGCAGAGACAGCACCAACCGGCTGATGAAGACGCTGGCGGGCCCGATCTTCCGCTAATTCCGCACTAGCGGCTTCCCCGAGCGCCGAGACCAATGCAGCCCCGCTCCCAGCGCTGACGCGAACAATCACCCGGCCACTTTCGACATGAAGCAGTTCCACCATTCCGGCCGGCATGACAACCCCGGGGCAAGCCCGCGCGCACTGGTTGCTTTCTAAGCTTTCTGGGTCACGGACGCAGAGCCGGACTTCGCTCCGCCTCATGGAAGCATCCACTAGTCCTGTCATCACCCCCTTGCTGCATGCAGCAGACGCCTGGCAGGAGGTGGCTCTGCTCTTACCGGTGCTTGTAGGTCTTGAGATCGTTCTCTCGGCAGACAACGCCATCGCCCTGGCCGCCATTGCCCGTCGCCAAGCTGGTCCTGAGGCCCAGCAGCGTGCCCTCAATCTGGGGCTGATCTTTGCACTCATCTTCCGGATCGGCCTGATCGTGATGGCCCGCTGGGTGCTCTCGTTCCGGCCGTTAATGGCAGCAGGAGCGGCTTATCTGCTCTGGCTGTGCGGTAGTCATTTTCTTCAGCGCCCAGCGGAAACCGATGACCAGACAGTCGATTCAGAAGCAAGCAAGTCAACGGCAGCACCCCGCTCCCTGGCGATGACGGCGGTGACCATCGCAATCACCGATCTGGCGTTCTCCCTAGACAGCGTTGCTGCAGCGGTGGCAGTCAGCGACCGACTAGCACTGATCATCACCGGAGGCGCCGTGGGAATCGTGGCGCTGCGCCTCACCTCGGGACTGTTCATTGCTCTGCTGCAGCGCTACAGCCGCCTAGAAGCCGCGGGATACATCGCCGTTGGTCTTGTAGGGATGCAACTTGCAGTACGGGTGGCCAATCCAAACCTCGAGCTTCCTGAATGGGGACTACTGCTATTAGTTGCCTTGCTGTTCCTCTGGGGGTTTTCCCGTCAGAGTGATGAAACAGTGGAGGCGAACCCGTGAATCAGGGCCAACAGCCGGAAACCCTGGCAGTGGAACTGGTGAGCGCTGGCAGCCAGCAAGTGCTACACCGCTTGAAACTCGAGGAAGTACCTCAGCCCGGTCGCTGGCTTGATGTAGAGGGGGACAGTTATCTGGTGCTACAGCGACGCCATCGCTACAAGCTGCGCTCAGGTCGCTACCGACTCAATGGGGTAAAGCTGGTAGTCAAACCGCAGAGTCAGCCCAAGGATGCACGCTGGTGGCAGAACTCCTGGGTGATTGGCGATCCAAGCTGCATCTACAACGCCCGCAGCCCATTACTGCGTTGTGCTGTGTTGCCGGAAGGCCCCTGTGAGCGTTGCAGTCACCACACGGTGGCATCGAGCTAATGGGACCTCTTCACTGCCCCATCTGTACAGGCCTGATCCTGCTGAGCGTCAGTCAAGTCCTGGCCTGGGGACGACTGATCTGGATCATCAAGCATTGAGTTGCTGGATCAGACCATCACCGCTTGTAGGACCTTTGCCCTCAAGCTGAGCGCTGCGCAGTAGCAGCGGGCAGCCACTTGTGGCGATCACGAGCCCCACGCCACGCACGCGCTCAAGCACGCTACCCGGCTCAACCTTGGGCCAGTCACGGCGGCTCAACTCGGCTGCATCGGGGCTGAGTTGAGCCGCCAAGCGCAGCACCAAAGGTTCAGTGGCGAGGAGCTTGAGCCGTTTGCCAGACCACATGCAGTAAGCCCCTGGATGCAAACCCATGATGCGGCGGTGAATAGCCAGGGCCCGGCCGTTCCAGTCGATGCGGTAGTCCTCCTTGGTCAGCAGCCGCGCCAGGGTGATGCCCTCTTCCCCCTGCCGGCGGATCTGCAACCGGGCCAGCCGTTCAGCTTCTGGACCGGGGCCCGCAGCTTCGATGCGAGGCAGAGCCTCAACCAGTAGTTCAGCCGTTAGAGCACTGAGACGGCCTGAAAGGTCTGCAGCTGTGTCGAGCAAGCCGATAGGCAGTGTGCGCTCAAGCAGCACTGGGCCGGTATCCAAGCCAACCTCCATGGCCATGATCCCCACACCGGTCTCACTGTCTCCCTCGATCAGGCTCCATTGAATCGGTCCAGCCCCGCGCCAGCGGGGCAGCAGCGAACCATGGCCGTTCCAACACCCGAACGGAGGTTGCTGGAGCACCTCAGGTGGAAGCAACTGGCCGAAGGCCACAACCACTGAGACATCAGCCCCTAAGGCAGCCAGTTCGGCCTGCATCTGGGGATCACGGCGGATGCGTTGGGGCGTAAACACCGGCACATCAGGAGCGAGATCCAGGCTTCGAGCCTTAACCGGTGATGGGATCAGAGCACTGCCGCGGCCACGGCGGCGGTCTGGTTGGGTGACCACGCCAACAAGCTGATGACCAGCCTCAAATAAGGCCTCAAGACTGGGGACCGCATAGGCCGGTGTACCCCAAAAGAGGACCTTCACTCAGCTTCGCCGGTGATCGCCAAACCTTCCACCCAGACATGAGGACAGAGACCGTCGGGAGTCACCTCTGGCTCCCCTTCGAGGGACACGATCGAACGCAGCACGGTACGGATATCGCCGGCAACAGTGGCCGCCTCAATCGAACGGCGCTCGCCGCCCTTGAGCAGCCAACCGTCAAAAGGAAGAGAGAACGCTCCCTGGCTGGCCTTAACGCCTGCATGCAGAGCTGAAAGTGAATCAATCCAGACCACACCATCAGCGCGATGGCGATCGAGGCTGGTGTCACCGCTACCAGCACCGGGGGTGGCGCCGACTTCAAACCAGTCGGGACCCACCGAAACCTTGGCGCCCATGCCCGCATGGCCTGTTGGTGAAACACCAAACTGTCGAGCCGTGCCCTCGCTGTGGAGGAAATGACTCAGCACACCGCCATCGATCAGGGGAAGGCGCGCAGTGGGAGTGCCCTCACCGTCAAAGGCAGTGGCCCCGAGATTGGCCGGATGGCGTGCGTCATCCCAAAGGCTGAGGAACGGCACCGCCAGCTGCTGACCTAGGGACTCACGGCTCGACAGGCTGAGCCCATCGAGTACGGCTCGGGCATTAAAGATATTGCTGAAAGCCCCGATCAAATCAAGGAACGCATCTGGGCTGAACACACAGGTGTAAGAACCGGTGTCGATTGGTGCGTAGTCCAGGTGGCTGATAGTCAGCTCAGCTGCTTCGTCAATACATCCCTGCACGTCGAGCTCAGCTGAGCCATGTGCAAGGCGCACAGCGCCAGAACTGCGAGGCTTGCGCCCCTCCTGTTCGGCTCGGGCATAGAGGTAGAGAGAACTGGAGCTGAGACGCTCATGCCGACGGGCGCCAAGACTGTTCAAATAGATTCGCTCGCCACTGCGCTCAGACAGGCCGTTGTACGGAACGGTGCTGATGCTGTTATGGCGGCCAAGTAATTGCCGCTCAGCATCGAGCAGCGTGGACAGCATCTCCTGAATCGGCTGAGCTTCTCGAATAGGCCGCTCAATCGGCTCAGTGGGCTCGGTCGAGCGACAGGAGAGGCCTGGCGGCTCCTGAAGATCACCAAAGGCACTGGCTTCAGCGGCCCCACGCAGGGCCAGATCCAGGCCATCAGCTGAAAGATCTGTACTGCTGGTGATGCCGACCCTGCCATCTGCGCTCCAGGCCCGGACAGTCACTGCACTTCGCTGAGCTCCTTTGAGCTGACGAGGCTCGCCGCGGTCGACCTGCACCGAGAGGTCGGTACTGCTGGTCGCCCCCATGTCCCATTGGCTAATGCCTTGGCTGCTGGCCAGTTGCTCAAGCTGATCGTGAAGCTGCTGCGGATCCAGCATTTCAGCGCCCCCCCACCGTGATGGCATCGACTTTGACGTGGGGCTGACCCACCGTGACGTAAACGCTGCCGCTCACCGAACCGCAAAAGCCTGCAGCCAGATCGAGATCGTTGGCACACATCGAGATGCGGGGCATCACGGTTTCGGCATCGCCAATCAAGGTGGCACCTTTGACGGGCTTACCCAGTTCACCGTCTTCGATCAGGTAACCCTCTTCAACCGAGAAGTTGAACTGGCCGGTAGGCCCGACACTTCCACCACCCATGACCTTGCAATAAAGACCGCGGTCGATAGAGCCAATCAGGTCCTGTGGTGAATGAGGACCTGCAGCGATAAAGGTGTTGCGCATGCGGCTAGCTGCCGCAAAGGAATAGCTCTGACGACGACCACTTCCGGTGCGGGGCTGACCGGTGCGCAGCTCACCGGCGCGGTCGGAAAGGAATGCCTTCAGCACACCATTTTCGATCAGAGTTGTGCGTTGGGGGACTTGGCCTTCATCGTCCATCGACAAACTGCCGAAGGACTGAGGAGAGAGGCCTTCGTCGATGGCGGTGACTGACTCATGGGCAATGGGCTGACCGATCCGTTCGGCAAATGGAGTGGTGCCGCGCTCAATCTGGGTGGTCTCCAACAGATGTCCGCAGGCCTCGTGGAAGATCACACCACCGAATTTGTTGGCCAAGACCACTGGATAGGTGCCGGCATCAACGTAGTCGGCGTAAAGCATCGTCGCGCTACTGGAGGCGATGTCACTGGCGGTGCCATCGGCATCCCAAACCATTAAGTCCTCGGGAAGATCAGTGCTACCGAAGCGACGGGCCACTCCAGCCCTGTGCTCTCCATCGGCAGCCAGAACACTGAGTCCGAGGGTCTGGTGGAGGCGAAGATCACGGGCAAAAGTTCCGTCACTAGCCGCCACCATTACCTCCTGCCAATCGCGGGAGTAGTTTCCTCGCCGCGCTTGAAGGTGTTGTCCGTGGTGCTCGAGCCGTTCGGTGCCCTCTAGCAGTCGATCAGCGATGGTCTGAACACCGGGACAACGGCCCAGCCAGTCCTGCTTACCAGCACCGTAATCACTGAGCTCAGCAAGGCCCTGAAATGACGAAAGGGTCGAACTGTTTCCACCAGGACGCTGCAGCGACAACATCCCAAGCGCTTGATCAAGTGCCCGCAGGAGACCCTTCTCACTCAGATCATTCGTGCTGACAAAACCATCGCGGTGACCTTGTTCTGCACCAAGAAAGACCCGGATACCCGCTCCAGTCGCAAATGAGGGGCTAACGCTTGTGACCCGCTCCTGCTCAGCCAAAACCCCGAGCCGGTCACCACGTTCTAAAAAAACCTCCACCAACTCGGCGCCAGCAGCACGGCCTGCTCCAAGCAGCAGTTCAAGCCGCTGGCGCCAAAGGGAATCAAGAAAACTCACTGACGCTTCAACGGATGGCGGGTTGGAACTTGTCGCTGGGGATGGGAGCTGTAAAGAACAACTTGGCCATCTCCAGGGCGTTAGCACTCCAGAAGGGCAGTTTGCGCAGCAGCTTCAGGGGAGCAGGTGCATCTGTGGCATCTGCGGCACTGAGTCGTTCGTTGTTGCCGACGATGCGCTCAAGGCGATCGTAGAA
>CAJWXK010000104.1 GCA_913048995.1 uncultured Synechococcus sp.
ACGCCCTGGTGAAGCAGTTCCGCACCCTGCTGAGCATGGACAACGTGCAGCTGCAATTCGAACCCGAGGCCATCCATGCCATTGCCCAGGAGGCCCATCGCCGCAAGACCGGTGCCCGTGCCCTGCGCGGCATCGTTGAAGAACTGATGCTCGATCTGATGTACGACCTGCCGTCCCAGAGCAGTGTCAAGGAATTCACCGTGACCCGGGCGATGGTGGAGCAGCACACCGGTGGCAAGGTGTTGCCGTTACCGGAGACAAGTCAACAAAAAAGCGCCTAGATCGCACCACGTTGGCCCCACAGATCAACAGCCAAGGTTTCACGCTGGTCGAGCTCTTAGCCACCATCGTGATGGTCAGCATTCTCAGTGGTGTCGGGGTCGTCGCATACCGGGAACAAACCAAAAAGGCCTATGCCACTGAACTTCAAACCCAACTCAGCGCCGCGTCGCGAAAACTGATTTCAACAGTCCGGGGCTTTAACGAAACCACAGAAGCAGATTGCATTGCCAGTGCAGAATTGCAAAATTCCAACAACTTTGCCTACAGCTGCACAAAGCGCGACGGGGAGGGCAACATCTTTGACATTGCAGCTAAACCATTACGCAATATCGGCGTCGGCGGAATCCTGAGCTTTGGGATCGGATACGACAAAATTTGCTGGGACACATCCAATGCGTCCGGAAGTGGACCTTCAGCCGTACTGTCCAAGTCTCATCTTGGCCTCAGCGATAACTGCTCAGCCTTAACACGCAATGTAAGAACCTATAAGTGCAATTGCACAAGAAGCTACGAGCAAACTGGGCGAAAGGCCATCATGAATTGCAGCACATGGATCACCTGCAGACGGGTGGGATGGCAGCCTGTATTTGGATGGGTCGAAAGCTGCGATACATGCACAGACATCACTTACACCAATGAGAATGGTGTTGTTGTTGACGTTGAGTAAACAACTTGAGCGCAGCTGATCACCTCCAAGTGCCTCGCCGGCACGGCCTGTTCAACCACCACGGCATCGACCTCGGCGACGGCACCGTGGCGCACTACCTGGAGGGCCGCGAGATCCTGAGAAGTCCTCTTGAGGACTTCAGCCAGGGTCAACCAATCAGGGTTGTGGACCACCCCGGCGCCTCGGCACCGGGGCTAACCCTGCGCCGGGCGATGAGCCGCATCGGCGAGCAGAACTACAACCTGCTGTTCAACAACTGCGAGCACTTCGCCACCTGGTGCAAGACCGGCCGCCACCGCAGCGGCCAGATCGACTCAGCCCTGGAGCGGGCTCGCCACTGGAGCGGTCTGATGCCGGCCGCCCTGATGCGCGGTTTGGAGGTGCTGGTACAGCGCGGGTTGTTGGATGACAACGCCCGCCAGCTGGCCCGTCAGGGCGTAGCCAAGCTGGAGCGACTGCGACAGAAACTGCTCGGCAAGCTGGAAACCCTGCTGCAACAGGCGGGTGATGGCGGCAACCGAACGCTGCTGCTCAGCGGCCAGAGCCTGGCCGATGAACTGGCGGCGGTGGAGGAGTTGAAGCAGCGGATCGATGCCCTGCTGGAACAGCCAGCTGCCCTGCCGCCGGCTGACAAAGCTGAGTAATCTCCCCGTAACGACTGCAGCGCATGAGTACGGCCTACCAGCCGCTGCATCACAAATACCGGCCCCAACGCTTCGATCAGCTGGTGGGCCAGGAGGCGATTGCCGCCACCCTCGGCCATGCGCTCACCAGCAATCGGATTGCGCCGGCTTACCTGTTCAGCGGGCCCCGCGGCACCGGTAAAACCTCAAGCGCCCGCATCCTGGCGCGATCGCTCAACTGCCTGAACAGCGACGGTCCCACGCCGGAACCCTGCGGCACCTGTGAGCTGTGCACCACGATTGCGACGGGTACGGCCCTGGATGTGATCGAGATCGATGCCGCCTCCAACACCGGCGTCGACAACATCCGCGAGCTGATCGAACGCTCCCGCTTCGCACCGGTGCAAGCGCGCTGGAAGGTGTACGTGGTGGACGAATGCCACATGCTGTCCACCGCAGCCTTCAATGCACTGCTGAAAACCCTGGAGGAACCACCGCCACAGGTGGTGTTCGTGCTGGCCACCACGGACCCGCAGCGGGTGCTGCCCACGATTCTCAGCCGCTGCCAGCGCTTTGATTTTCGCCGCATTCCCCTCGATGCCCTCGAGGCGCATCTCAGC
Organism: uncultured Synechococcus sp.; assembly: GCA_913048995.1. Classification (GTDB taxonomy): domain Bacteria; phylum Cyanobacteriota; class Cyanobacteriia; order PCC-6307; family Cyanobiaceae; genus RCC307. The sequence continues at coordinate 2,193 of CAJWXK010000104.1, forward strand.
TGGATTGCTGAGCAGGAGGCCATCGAGATCCAACCGGAGGCGATTCATGTGGTGGCCCAGCGCTCCCAGGGGGGATTGCGGGATGCCGAGAGCCTGCTGGATCAGCTGAGCCTGCTGCCGCCCCCGATCGAAGCCACCGCGGTATGGGATCTGCTGGGGGCGGTGCCGGAGCAGGAATTGCTGCAACTGGTGCAGGCGATGAGCAGCGCCGAACCGGTGGCCCTGCTGGAAGCCACCCGCAACCTGCTGGACCGAGGCCGCGATCCAGGCGCCGTGCTGCAGGGCCTGGCTGGGATCCTGCGGGATCTGGTGCTGATGGCCGCGGCACCAGACCGACCGGAACTGACCGGGGTGTCGCCCCAATTCCGCGACCAGCTGCCGCCCCTCGCCAAGGCCCTGGGCCGCGCCCGCTTGTTGCAGTGGCAGGCGCAGCTGCGGGGCAGCGAACAGCAATTGCGCCAGAGCGTGCAACCACGGCTGTGGCTTGAGGTGCTGCTGCTGGGCTTGCTGGCGGAGGCTGCAACCACAGTCCAAGCAACAACAACATCGACACCCGTCGCCGCGGCCGTGCCAGCTCAAACAGCTCCAGCGGTTGCACCAACGCCAGCAGTGCCTGCCCCAACGCCAACACCAGCAGCGGCTCCGGAGCTGCCCAAGGTGGTGCCAGCTGCTGCAGAAAGCGCAGCGCCCAACCTGGCGGAGCTGTGGCAGCAGATCCTCGGCAGCCTGGAGTTGCCCTCCACCCGGATGCTGCTGTCGCAGCAGGGGCAGTTGGTGCGGCTCGATGCCAACCGGGCTGTGGTGCAGGTGGCCAGCAACTGGATGGGCATGGTGCAGAGCCGGGCTGCCTTGCTGGAACAGGCCATGGCCAAAGCCCTGGGGGGATCCCGCCAGCTGGTGCTCGAGGCCAGCAGCGGCGGTGCACCTCCGGTGGTCACCCCACCACAAGCGCCGGTGGTCACCCCACCGGTGATCAACGCGCCAAGTCCAACTCCTGAGCCAACGCCACCAGCCCAGACCACATCAGCTCCAGCTGCGACTCCGCAACTGCCCGAAGCTGTCTCACAAGCCCCCAGGCCTCCAGAACCCAAGAGGCCGCCTGCCAACACGAGCGAACCCTCAGGGCTCGACCGCCAGGCCAAGACTCTTGCTGACTTTTTCAATGGTCAAGTATTGGATGTAGATCTTTGAAAGAGGCCTTTGAAGGTACAAATAACAAGTCTTTTGCGTACAGAGAAACCATCGATTAGCAATTGACCGCACGACTACGAAGTAATCGACGAGACCTAAAACAATCTCAATCCGACGCTTCGCTAAGCCGAGTCCCAAGAATGTCCGATTCGTTTAAACAGACGTAACGGATTGAATGACGGCCAGCCCATGAATAGGCAACATGCAGCTCTCCTGGCATTCCTTCAATCAGTGTGGGGTAAGCCAACTGCCCATTTAAAGTCCAATTGGATTCTCCACAGAAACCGAACCCGGTATCAAGATCACGAATCCAAGGCCAACAGATGCCATCGTCATCACTGAGAGCGATCGAAAGGGGCCAACGTGTTCGCGGCCAGCGAGCTTCTCCCCATTCCAAGGAATCCTGATCAGGAGGAAAAGCAAATCGATTGAAAATAAGCGCTAAACGGCCACTGCTCAAACGACAGGCTTGTATTGAACTGTTGTTATTTGGCAACATCGTCGCCTCCGGCACCGACCAACTTTGACCACCATCAGCACTGGTCGAGCGATACACACGGTCTGCCAATCGACTACGGAAAAATTGCAGCAATAATTCCCCATCTGCCGACGGGACAATTGAGCCATGTACGCGACCAACGCTTTCAGGGACGGAAACAGCGTCACCTGAGACAAGCCCCTGGTCATTCAAGGGCAGGATTTCAGTGTGATCGTGACCAAATGCACCACCTTCTTCCAGACTTCGATAAATGGGCAGTAGCCACGTTCCATTACTTAAGAGGTGGGGAGGATGACGGCAAAAGGCAGCTGATTCGAGCAGATCCTCAGCTTGGGACCATGCCTCAGCACTCCAGGTCGACAATTCCTCAGAATCCAGAAGATTTAAATCGAGAGCTTGATGCCGAAGCATGGCAGTCCATTGCATTGAATAACTCGTGTTTTCATTCATCCAGCTGGAATCTTCGGGATCACGAACCTTTTGAGCGGAATGGATGAGATGCAGACATCCTCCAGAAAGAAATAAGAGCGGATTTTGTTCTGAACGGCTTGGATCCTGCGAAACGCGCTGCGGTTTCCCCCAATGGCCTTCGTCGGCACTGAGCAGACTCATGAAGACGGACATACCTGAGGTGCCCTCTTGATCTCCTGCCATCCACACAAGGGCCAGAAGATCATCGCGGATCCAGCACAGCTGGGGGGCATGGTTTTGAAGGCCCATTGGCTCAATCAATGCCCAGGCGCCAATTTGCATCGGGGTGATCAAAATCTGACCCCAATCAAGATCCTGATGACGATCAATCGCCCGACTGAATGGAGAGAATGAGGGAACGTTGATCAACATGACTTCAGACCTGAATGGCCTGATGTTCAGACCCATGGGCTGTTTTAGCCCAGACCAAACGCTTGGGCAGCAACGCCATCCGCAACGTCACCCACGGAATCACCACAAACCAGTGGCTCAGATAGATCATTGCCACCAGTAAATGCCACACACCAGGCCTTGGAATCAACGGCCCCTCATTGCGTCCACGACAACCGCGCCAGTACGCCAGGCCTGAGACTCCGAACGCCACAAACGACAACGGCCAGTACGTGGGCACAGTGCGACTGATCACACTCGTGCTCAGGTCGGCAAACGACAGCACCGGCAGGCAGTACTGGAGCAGGAAGAAGCAGGCCAGATCCCATCGCTGTCGCAACGTCAGCTGCGCTGATGTGAGCGTGGGCCAGTAATCAAAGAAGCGCTGCAAACCGCCTTCCGCCCAACGCTGCCGCTGCTTCCACAGGGCCTTCAAGCCCGGCACCGCCTCCTCCTGCACCGGCGGATCCCAGAGCATGCCCACCAGCGCGCCGTGGGTGAGCAGGCGGAAGCTCAGATCCAGGTCATCGGTGACCGTGTCTTCGTTGAAGCCGCCGCTCTCCTCCAGCACCAAACGACGAATCAACTGACCGTTGCCCCGCAGTTCTGCAATGCCACCGGAGCACAGTCGGCCGGTTTGAATCACCGCATCCAGCGCCATTTCCATCGCCTGCGACCGGGTCAGCCAGTTGCAATCGGCATCAATCACCGCCTTGCGCAACTGCACCGCTGACCAGCCGCCATCGAGGGCATAGGGCACCAGCCGCTCCAGCAGATCCTCCTGCAGCTGGGCATCGGCATCCAGCACCAGCAACCAGTCGCCGCTCAGCTGCGCCAGTGCCGTATTCAATGCACCGGACTTGCCACCACCGGCATTGCGCGGCCGGTGGATCACGTTCAGCCCGGAATGACGTTCCGCCAGTTGATCCAGCAACTGAGGGGTGCGATCCAAGCTGCCATCGTCAATCACCCAGGTGGTGAGGCGATCAGAGGGATAACGCAGGGCGGTTAATCGCTCTACCAGACGCGTGACCACGCCCTCTTCATCGCGGGCCGCCACCACCACATCCAAACTGGGCAAGGTGTCGCGGTCGAGCTCAACAGCCTCAGCCGTGTCTCCCCGCTT
>CAJWXK010000105.1 GCA_913048995.1 uncultured Synechococcus sp.
TGCGGGTCGTCGTGGATTCGCAAGATGCAGTGGGTCGCGTCAACGCCTTCCTTGGCCCCGATCAGGGCAACCTGATCGTTGAGCACCATGAAGACGCCAGCGAGATTCTTGAGCATTACAAGGTCAATGCGGCCATCCGTGATGCCCTTAAGCCCCGAGTTGATCTGCCATCTGGTGGTTACGTGATCATCGAGCCCACAGAGGCTCTCACCGTGGTGGATGTGAACTCCGGTTCCTTCACCCGTTCAGCCAATGCCCGCGAGACGGTGCTTTGGACCAACTGTGAAGCCGCTACTGAGATCGCCCGTCAGCTCAAGCTGCGCAATATCGGTGGTGTAGTGATCATCGACTTCATCGACATGGAGTCCCGCCGCGATCAGCTGATGCTGCTTGAGCATTTCACTCAGGCCATGCGTGATGACCAGGCCCGTCCCCAGATCGCGCAGATCACTGAACTGGGGTTGGTGGAGCTGACACGTAAGCGCCAGGGCCAGAACATCTACGAATTGTTTGGGCGGGCCTGCCCGAGCTGCGGTGGCCTCGGTCATGTGGTCACCCTTCCAGGTAAGGATTCGCTGCAGCCGCTGGCCTCTCTCCCCGGCTTGGTGCGTTCTGTGGCCTCAGCCCGTGCTGAGGTGGTCAGCCCCAGCGGTGGTGAATCCGGCGGTCGCCGCCGCCGCCGTGGTGGACGTGGTGGGGGTGGCCCTGACTCGGCAGATGTCGGCAACACCGATCAGGACCTACCGGGAAGTAGCCAGAGCCAGGCGATGTCTGCAGGCTCAGAAAACCGCCGTCAGGACCCTGAACTGGTGGCAGTACCGATGGATCCCGAGCAGGAGTTGGTCTTTGGTTGGTTAGGCCTCAACCCTGCCCTGCTGGCTGATCCGGCCCCGCAGGATCTGGATAATGTGATGGTGCGGGTGGTACGTCCTGGTGAGGACGCTGAGGCGGTGCTTGAGGTGGCGCGCCAAGAGATGGCTGCATCGGGTGGCCGCCGTCGCCGCCGCGGTGGCCGTGGCAGTGGCAACAGCAACTTCAATGGCGGCAGCCCGGTTGAGAGTGCTGAGGGCGGTTCCATCCCTGTGGAAATCACACCACTTGAGGTCACGATCGAGGAAGCACCAGCTCTGGTGGAACTTCCTCCATATCCTTTGGAAGAAGCATCGGCTGAGTCGGAGCCTGCTGCTGAGCAGGAACCTGTTGCTGAACCCGAGGCTGTTGCGACTGAAGAGGAGCCTCCCCGCCGCCGCCGCCGCCGCTCCTCCGCTGGCTGATGGTTCGGGCTCGACGGGGTGGGCCATTGCCCGTGCCGCGCGAGCGCGAGATTGCTCGTGGTGCTGGCCTTGAGGTGCCGCAGCTTGCCGGAGTTGATGAGGTGGGGCGCGGGTGCCTGTTTGGGCCGGTCTGGGCTGCCGCGGTGGTGCTTCCTCCGCATGCATTAGAGGGGCTGCGCTCCCTTGGTGTCACTGACAGCAAGGTTCTGACAGCCAGACGCAGAGCGGCTTTGCTACCAGTGATCGAGAGTCAGCTGCTGGCCAGGGGCTATGGCCAGGCCAGTGCTCGTGAGATTGATTCGATCGGCATTCGCCCTGCGACGGAACTGGCCATGTTGCGTGCTCTGCAGCGGCTGCCGTATCCCCCGGCCCATCTCTTGGTGGATGGTTCCTTGCCACTGCGTGCCTGGAGCGGCTCGCAGCAATGTGTTGTGGCAGGAGATAGCCACTGCCTCACCATCGCCTGCGCCAGCATCTTGGCCAAAGAGGGCCGCGACGCACTGCTGCAGCGCCTTGATGCCCGCTGGCCTGGCTATGGCCTGGCCGCCCACAAGGGCTACGGCACCCGCCAGCACAGGGAAGCTCTGAAAGTTCTGGGCCCAAGCCCCCTGCACCGGCTTTCGTTCCTCTCCCCTGAACTCAGGACGCCGCCTGGCATCGCCATTGATGGAAGTCCTGCACCAGCTGCTCACCGACCCGTCCTTTGATCGTTAGCAGGATTCCGTTGAGCACCGACTCGCCTGTCCCTTCAAGCATTCGTGTGGGGATCAGTTTGAGCACGGCCGGTCGCGTCACCTCAACCCCTAGCTGCGCTTCGCCCACCAGGCCGGAGCCATTGGCCTGCAGCCAGGAGCGAAGGGTTAGGCGGAAGTCATCATCGAGACCTGGTACGCCGTCAAGATCGCAGCTCAGGGAATTCAGCTCCATCCGCCCAGGAGTGCTCCGCACGGCAAGCTCCACCGTTGGATGGATGCGTAGCTGAAACAGCTGCAGGGGCCGCACGCTATAGCGGTAATGGCCATCCTCCAGTCGGGTGAGTTGTTCGGGGCTCAGCAGGGCCCCGACCACCCGAGACTCCTGCTGCAGATAGGCCGGCAGCTGCTCAGCCCCATGGCTGACAGGCAGGTTGAGGCTCTGTGCCGCGCGGAAGGCCAGAACCATCGACCGGGAGCGAATGCGATGGGATCCTATCGACCATGACTGCTGTGCTTTCGCCGATGCTCACTTCCCTGGCCTTTCTGGGACCTGCGGGCACCTACGGCGAGCAGGCTTGCCGCCGGCTGGCGCGGCTCAATGCTGCCGAGCAGGCCCGCTTTTGTCCCCAACCCACCATCCGTGCGGTGGTGAATGCCTTGCTGGATGGGCAGGTGGATGGGGCAGTGGTGCCGGTGGAGAACTCCGTTGAGGGGGGGGTCACCAGCTGCCTGGATCTTTTGTGGCAATCGGCGCTCAGCCCTGCCGGAGTGCTGAGCATCCAGCAGGCCTTGATCCTGCCGATCCGTCATGCTCTGCTAAGTGACGGCGAGATCGGCCAGATCAGCGAGGTCCTGTCCCATCCACAGGCGTTGGCCCAGTGTGCTGCCTGGTTGCAACAGCATTTGCCCCAGGCTTTGCAGCTGCCCACCAGTTCCACAGCGGAGGCGGCACGGCTGGTCAAAGGCTCACGCTTCCGCGCGGCAGTGGCCTCCAGACAGGCGGGTCTGGAGCAAGGAGTGAACGAGCTGGCTTATCCAATCAGTGATCAGGCGGGCAATTGCACGCGCTTTTTGCTGTTGCGTCGTGCCCAGCAACCGGTTGCCGCTGCAGTCAATTGCACCAGTCTCGCGTTTTCGCTTTACGCCAATGCACCTGGTGCGTTGCTGCAGGCGTTGCAGATCTTTGCTGCACGCCAGTTGAACATGAGCCGTATCGAATCGCGTCCATCCAAACGGGAGCTGGGTGAGTACGTTTTCTTTGTTGATCTCGAGACCCGCAGTGATGCGGACATCGCAACTGCTCTGGTGGCGGAACTGCACCAAGCACTGGAGCCCCTTTGCGAGCGTCTGGCCTGGTTTGGCACCTACCCCGTCATCGATGACACCGGCTTGCTTTAAACAGACCAAACTGCATCAACCCGCCGCGAAAAGCCCAGTCCATCAGCACCAGTGTTGGGATTTCACGTAATCCCTTCAAGACTGCCTTGGGGCCAAGACTCAAGATCGTGTTGGGACGGCGAACGCCTTCCCAGATGGATTCCCACCAAGAGGGCAGGGTTTCACGGCTCCAGTCACCCGTACTCAGTTCATCCAGCTCTATGGCGCTGGCCTTCAGGTTGCTGCGGAAGGAGTCAATGCTCGAGAAGGCGGGATGGGCCCACTGCACCCGTAGTTGCTCCAGTACCCAGCGTTCGATCCCATTGAAGGGACGGTTGCGGTCATCGCGTTGGTTCCAGTCGGCGGCCACCAGTTGGCCTCCTGGTTTGAGCACGCGGAGCAGTTCGTTAGCAAAGCGCTGTTTGTCTGCAATATGGGGCGCGCATTCAACGGTCCAGACCACATCCATGCAGCTATCGGGGAGATCTAGCTGAAGTGCATCCATGGTCTGGAACTGACAGCTCATCCCGTCAGGGGTGAGCTGGCGTGCTCGATCCACTTGTCCCGGGCTGATGCTGACCCCAAGGACGTCAAAGCCAAAGCGCGAGGCAAGCCGGCGGCTGCTGCCGCCGATGCCGCAGCCCACATCAAGCACGCGGGTGCCTGCAGGGAGTCTGTCGATCTCCCCCCAAGAGGCGAGGGCATCCACGAAGTCCTGTTTGGCGGCGCGGAAATCGCGCCGCTGGGGCGGACTTCCGTAAAAACCCAGGTGGATGTGCTCTCCCCAGAGCCGCTCGAGCAGTTGGTCCTGAGTCCACTGGTCGTAGGCAGAGGCGACACTCTCGCTCCCACGGAAGCGTCGTGGCAGCAAATACCAGATCACAAGGCCCAGCAGCAGCAGGAGCAGTGCAAGCCCCAGCAGTGCAAGCAGCTCACTCATGCCTCGAGATCCTTAAAGGTGTCCTGAATCACGGTGCGAGCTGCCAGTTGCCGTCGGGTGTGATCAAGTAGTTCGAATTCCAGCTGCAGTCGATCGGCTGTGGAGGTCATTTCCAGCAGCTGCTGTTGTTGATCGGCGACGGCACCACCCAGATGGCCGCCGACCCAGAACGAGAGCTCTCGCGGTAGATCGGGGAGGTCATCGGGAAGGGTGGTGGTGTTGCCGAGAAGCTTGGCGGAGAGGTCCACAACATCGCGTAGTGCTCCCTGCACCTCACCGGCAAGGGGGGCCATGTCTTCTTCTGTGGGCTCGTCTTCCACCCAGGCCACCATGCCAATGATGAAAGGGGCCTGTCGCACGATATCGAGTACGCGGAAGCGCTGCTGACCAAGGGTGATGACGTTGCTGCGGTCGTCCTCTTCTGTTTGGCACTGCAGGATCTCGGCGCAGCAGCCGATTTGTGCCATGGCCTTCGTCTCAGGATCCCATCGCACGACACCAAAGCGACGGTCACTTTCAAGAACCGTGCGAAGCATCATGCGATAGCGATGCTCAAAAATATGAAGTGGCAGCACTTCCTGAGGGAAGAGAACCACATCCGGAAGGGGAAAGAGAGGGAGCTCCCGAACGGCTAGATCGGTCATGCCATTGGAAGAACGAGAGTCATCCTAGGAAGGGTCAATTACAGCCGTGTCCGCTCAATCAGAGCTTCACTTCAATATCGACGCCGCTGGGAAGATCTAGTTTCATCAGGGCATCAATTGTCTTGCCGGAAGGGTTGTAGATATCGATCAGACGACGGTGGGTACGGGTCTCAAAGTGCTCGCGGGAATCCTTATCAACGTGGGGTGAGCGCAGAACGCAGTAGATCTTGCGCTTGGTCGGCAGGGGGATGGGACCGATGGCCGTGGCAGCGGTGTGATCGGCAGTTTCAATGATCTTTTCGCAGGAAAGATCGAGCATGCGGCGGTCGAACGCCTTGAGGCGGATGCGGATCTTCTGCTGGGCAATGGCAGTGGACATGGAAGTGGCTGGGACGCGCTGAAGAACTTGAGTTGTCGAGGTGCAGCTGCCCTATGCGGGCAACAGGAAGGGAAAGAAGGGATAAGCCAGGCTTCAGAAGAAGGCATGACTCATCCCATGATGATCACTCGATGATCTTGGAGACCACGCCAGCACCGATGGTGCGACCGCCTTCGCGGATGGCGAAGCGCATGCCTTGCTCGATGGCGACCGGGCAGATCAGCTCACCGGTCATCTTGATGCGGTCACCAGGCATGACCATTTCCACCGAGCTGCCGTCGTCAGCGGTGAAGGCGGTGATCTGGCCGGTCACATCCGTGGTGCGGATGTAGAACTGCGGGCGATAGCCGGCGAAGAAGGGGGTGTGGCGGCCGCCTTCTTCTTTCTTGAGCACGTACACCTCACCTTCGAACTTGGTGTGGGGGTTGATGGAGCCAGGCTTCACGAGCACCATGCCGCGCTCGATGTCTTCCTTCTGGATGCCGCGGAGCAGCAAGCCGACGTTGTCGCCAGCCATGCCCTCATCGAGCAGCT
>CAJWXK010000106.1 GCA_913048995.1 uncultured Synechococcus sp.
CGATCCCTCAGCAGGGTGAGCCAGTGAGCCACCAGGGGGTGGGGTGGCACCACCACCCGCAAAGACGATGCCATCGCAGCGCAACAGGCAACCCTGCTGCCATACCTTGTGCCAGCAAGCCTACGGGGATCCATGCGCCGACTTCTTATCTCCCTGCTCAGCAGTGGACTTCTGCTGCTCCTGGCTCTTCCTCCAGCCGCTCTAGCGATTACAGCGCCCGAACTGCGGGGCGCTAAATCCATGCAGGATCTCAGTCAGGACATGCATGGGCGCAACCTCAAGGAGAAGGAGTTCCTGAAGATGAATCTCAAGGGCTACAACTTCTCAGGAGCCGATATGCGCTTTGTCGTTTTCAACGCCACCCAGCTTCAGGAGGCCGATCTCTCCGGCGCTGATTTACGTGATGTGGTTGCTTTTGCCAGTCGTTTTGATGGAGCCGACCTCAGTCAGACCCGGTTCGATAACGGCATGCTCTTGCGCAGTCGTTTTATTGACGCCCGCATTGATGGGGCTGATTTCACTGATGCAGTCCTGGATCAGCCTGAACTCAAAGCACTTTGCGAGCGGGCCACCGGTGTTAATTCGATCACCGGAGTCCGGACATCAGACAGCCTTCGCTGTGGCTGATCTGTAGCGGTGATAACGTCAAAATCCGGTTCCCCGGGGTGTCAGCCCGGGGAGGTAACGGGGAAAGACCGGTTTAAATCCGGCGCTGTCCCGCAGCTGTGAACCCTCGTCCTAGAGGGAAGTCAGAACGCCCGCCGGTTGAACCATCTTCCCGGCGAGGACCGGATTTTCATGATGAACACCCTTCCTGGGCTGCTCCCTTTCGTCCTGGCTCATCACCCCTTCGGCATGGGTGATGGCGCCTTGACTCCCCTTCAGGGGCTTCTCAGCGGAATCGGTCATCCCCTTCTTGGACCTGATCATCTGCTGTTCCTGATTGCTCTAAGCCTGGTGAGCTGGAAACAGCCGAGGCACTGGCTTCCTGCACTGCTGGCCATCGGTCTGCTTGGTTCGGCCACTGCTCTGGTTGTGCCAATCCCAGAGGCCTTTGAACTATCAGCAGAGGCGCTGGTTTCATTGACGCTCGTGCTTGAAGGCCTTGTTGTTCTTGGCACCTTCCCCAGAGCTTTGCTCTTCCCAGCATTCGCGCTGCATGGCTGGCTCCTCGGAGGCGCAATCATCGGTGCCGAGCCCACTCCCCTTATTGGATATTTCCTCGGACTGTTCCTGGCGCAGGGCGCTCTTTTGCTGCTCGTGCGACAAATCGCTCTGCCTCTTCAGTCTTGGCTTGGTGAGTCAGGCCGTCGTTTGCTCGCCGGCATTTGGATTGGAATTGGAGCCGCCTTTGCCTGGTCGATGGTGATCGCCTGATGCAGGCAATCGGATCTACCCGCCTCCCGGTCACCGTCATCACCGGTTTCCTTGGGTCAGGCAAGACCACACTTCTCCGCCATCTTCTGCAGAACTCGGGACGTCGTCTCGCGGTTCTCGTTAATGAGTTTGGCGAAGTCGGCATCGATGGCGCCCTGCTGCGTTCCTGCGGCATCTGTGATGACGAGACAGCAGTTGTCGAATTGGCGAATGGTTGCCTCTGCTGCACTGTCCAGGACGATTTTCTGCCCACGATGCAGACGGTGCTTGAGCGTGCTGATCAACTCGATGGCATCGTCATCGAAACGAGTGGATTGGCTCTTCCTGAACCTTTATTGCAGGCCTTCAACTGGCCTGAGATACGCCATCGCACCCGTGTCAGCGGAGTGGTTTCTGTCGTTGATGGACAGGCCCTTGCCCAGCAGCGCGTTGTCTTTGATTCAGACGCACTGGAACAGCAACGGGCGAACGACCCGAGTCTCGACCATGAGGACGCCATTGAGGATCTATTCCTTGAACAACTCGAAGTTGCAGATCTGGTCTTGATCAGCCGCGCTGATCTCCTCAGTTCCTCAGAGCTGGAGCAAGCCAGAGTCCAGTTGCAGAAGCAATTTGAACAGCTGCCGATTGAGAACAATCCTCCCCATCTTTCGATTCAGCGTGGGGTTATTGATCCCGCGCTGGTTTTGGGGCTAGATCGGGCTGCGCCCGTATGCGCCGATGAGGCTGATGGTGATGATCACCATCGCCACGACCATAGTCATCCTGACTTGGTGGCCACATGCGTTGAACTTCAGGGCAGTTGGGAGCGTGACGCGGTGGAGTCCCTAATTCGCAAGACGATCCGACCCATGGGTCTGATTCGCATGAAGGGCCGGATCCCGATCACAGGCAAGTCGCTCCCCCTTCAAGTTCAGGCCGTGGGTTCGCGGATTGAGTGTTGGTATGAGAAAGACGGTGGTTCCCCCGATCAGCTTCAGCTGGTCTTGATTGGTGACCATCCCGATGGAGCGATGCTTCAGGGGCAACTTGAGGAGCTGATGCTGGGTTGAATCAATCCAGCGGAATATCCCCGCGTGCACACAGATCCCCCCAGCAGAGAGCTCCGGATTTACTCCACCGACCTCTCACCGCCTGCCAGGGATCGTCATTTGTTTGCATCTGAATCACGCCGCTGCCGTCATGGCTGAATTGCCATTGATCACCCTGCATGGTGATCCTCCAGCGGCTACCTGCCTCCTCCATGTGGAGTTGACATGGTTGCCATTTCCCCGTGTTTCTGTTGCATTCAGCAGCCTGGAGGACCCCGCTGAAGGCCATCAGCCAACAGAGCAGCACCAAGGGAAACAAAGGTCGGGGCACCACAGCAGCCGATCTTTTTTCACCATGCACAGAAAAATGCCCGATGGCAGCTCTGGCTGCCAAGATCGAGGCATCCGCCATCTCTTCTTGGCCCGTTTTCATGCCCGGGTGCAGGTGCAGCTGCGTCCGTCGGTTCTTGATCCTGCCGGCGAGGCCACCCGTGCTGCGGCTGGACGCCTTGGAGTCGAAGGGCTGCAGACTCTGCGCATCGGTAAGGCCGTTGAGCTGAGTCTCGATGCCGATAGTGAGGACCAAGCTCGTCAGCAGGTTCAGTTGCTGTGTGACCGTTTGTTGGCCAACCCCGTTACCGAGAACTGGACGATGAGCCTGGAGGAGCAGAAGGCGTGAGCGTCGGCATCGTTGTCTTCCCTGGCTCCAACTGCGATCGGGACATGGCCTGGGCACTCGAGGGCGTGCTCGGTATGCCCACGCGCTTCCTTTGGCACGAGGACACCGGACTTGAAGATATTGACGCTGTGGTTTTGCCCGGTGGATTCAGCTACGGGGATTACCTGCGATGCGGTGCCCTTGCTGGCCATGCACCCTTGCTGCATGCGGTGCATGCCTTTGCCGCTGATGGTGGTCCGGTGCTTGGCATTTGCAACGGTTTCCAAATCCTCACTGAAATGGGCTTGCTCCCAGGCGCTCTGACACGCAACCGGGACCTGCATTTCATCTGCGAACCATGCGAGCTAATCGTGCAGCCTGGCAGCTGTCGTCTTTTGCAGGGCTACGGGGAGGACGCCAAGGTGACATTCCCGATCGCCCATGGCGAAGGCTGCTATCAGTGTCCACCCGAAACACTTGTGGATCTTGAGCAAAAGGGTCAACTGGTCCTTCGCTACAGCAGGAATCCCAACGGGTCAGTCCTCGATATAGCTGGCGTCTGCAATGAGCAAGGCAATGTTCTCGGATTGATGCCTCATCCGGAACGAGCTTGTGATCCGTTACTTGGTGGAGATGATGGTCAGTCCTTGTTGAAGGCGCTGTTGGCATGAGACTGAATCGGCGTGAGCTGCTCTTGGGCCTCTCGCTGATCAGCGGAACGCTGGCCTGGCATCGTCCACTTCATGCATCAGCACCGCAGCCTGATCCAGTCAGGAGTGGTGACAGCTTGATTGCCGTTTCCCCCGGCACGTGGGTCGATCCGGACACACTCAGTGGAGAGCGAGGTTGGACATCGCTTTACAAAAGCTGGGGCCTTGAATTGATCATTCCCTCTGTGTCACTCAGCCAGTGGGCCTATTTCTCGGGTACGGATTCGGATCGATCTACTTCACTTCGACAGGCCTGGAATGATCCAGTCGCAGCAGGCGTGGTCTGCATTTCCGGTGGCTGGGGCGCAGCGCGGTGCCTGGAAGCCGGATTTGGGCCTACTACCAAGCCTCGTTGGTGTGTCGGTTTTTCAGACAACTCTGCGTTGCTGCTTGCCCAGCTCGCCGCTGGTTCTCTCGGCGGGATACACGGCTGGAAGGACGAGCGGGTGCGTCAGTTGTTGATGGGTGAGCCTGTTGAACCCCTGCAGGGGAGAGGACGCCGCAGTGGGGTGGCAGAAGGTCGGTTGGTGGTAAGCAATCTGACGGTGGCAACCCATCTGATTGGCACGCCGTGGATGCCAAGCCTCGATGGAGCTCTCCTCGTGCTGGAGGACACAGGAGAGGCCCCGTACCGAGTTGACCGAATGCTGACCCACTGGCGTACAGCAGGACTGCTGCAGAACCTTGCAGGGGTTGGCATCGGTCGCTTCAGCTGGCGCCCAGATCCTGGGGATGTGTTCCCCGGGGATCTGAGCCTCGATGAAGTGCTAATGGACCGCTTAGGTGATCTTGGGGTTCCGGTGATCAGCCATCTGCCCGTTGGCCATGGACTACCAAACAAGGCCCTGCCTATGGGGCGCAGGGCCCGGCTCGATGGAGACAGTGGTCAGCTGACGTTGCTCTGATCAGTTGACAGCGGCAAAGAAGTCCTTGCTGCCGACGGGATCAGGGTTCATGGTGCGGTCGCCAGGTGTCCAGTTGGCGGGGCAAACCTCATCAGGGTTTGACTCGACGTGCTGGAAGGCCTGCAGAACGCGCAGGGTCTCCTCGACATTGCGGCCGACCGGAAGGTTGTTGACCGTGGCGTGCTGCACCACACCCTCAGGATTAATGATGAAGAGACCGCGCAGGGCCACACCCTCTTCTTCGTCGAGCACGTTGTAGGCACGGGCGATCTCCTTCTTCAGATCAGCAACGAGGGGGTAGTTGATGTCACCGAGACCGCCCTGCTTGCGATCGGTCTGGACCCATGCGAGGTGGCTGAACTGGCTATCGACGGAAACCCCGAGGACTTCGGTATTCAGGGACTTGAATGCCTCGTAGCGATCGGAGAATGCTGTGATTTCCGTTGGGCAAACAAAAGTGAAGTCAAGAGGATAGAAGAAGAGCACCACGTACTTGCCGCGGTACTTGGACAGGCTTATTTCCTGAAATTCCTGGTCGACCACTGCGGTGGCGGTGAAGTCGGGGGCCTGCAGGCCAACGCGGAAGACGCCGTTGCTCATTGGTGATGCGTGGGATCAGGCGACTCAGCTAATCCGGACTGAGTTCGCCTAAGGGCAATGAAAAATTAACACGGCCAGGCCTCTGCTGCGACGTAACCTGGGTTCATTCATGACATGAGAAAGACGATTGGCTTGGGATCAGGGTTTGATGCGCAAATACAACAACACCGGTCATTTTCGGCTGCTCAACCAGTTGCGGAATGAGCTCAAGAAAAACCCCATTGTTCGTCCAAAAACTCCTGAACCAAGCGAGATCAATCGGACCAACCGCACGGTCGAAGTGCGCCCACAACATCCCGCTTATCAGAACCGTACGGCTCGCCGTAGTCCTGCCGCTGAACAAGCCAGCACTGGCAGCAGTTTTCGTGAGCGACTTAATGCGATCGAAATGCGCTGATTCGATTCCAATGAAATGGCTCGGGGGAGACTTGAACTCCCGACCCCAGGGTTATGAATCCTGTGCTCTGACCAGCTGAGCTACCGAGCCGTGGCAGTC
>CAJWXK010000107.1 GCA_913048995.1 uncultured Synechococcus sp.
AGCTGGCGCCAGCGCTGCTCCAGCAAGAATTCGAGGATCTGCAGATGCCGATTGGCGGCAAAAAGATCCCTGCCCCAGGCGTAAAGGCCGTGGCCAGCGATCAGCAGTCCCTGGGGCGCTGCTGCCAGCCGTGGCGCTGCCGCAGCACTGAGGCGCTGCAGGTCCTGGTCATTGGCCAGCACAGGCAAACCCACACTGCAGGCGTGGGTTTGGATGTTTTCAAGGCCCTTGAGCATCTCTAGATCTTTAAGGATCAGCTCGCCGCGGGGTAGAGCCCATTGGGAGAGCAGGGTGCCGGCTTGGGAGTGGCTGTGCAGCACCGCATTGGCGCCGGTGTTCTGAACGATCTCCAGATGCAAAAGGGTCTCAGCACTGGCACGCCCATGGCCCTCCAGCACTTGGGTTGCCTCATCCACCACGATCAGATCGGTCTCAGCGACCAGTCCCTTGTCCACACCGCTGGGGGCCATGAGCAATTGCAGTGGTTGCCGCTGCAGCACGCAGCTGAAATTGCCCCCGGTGCCATCGCACCAGCCTCGGCGGTGCACATCGGTGATGACGGCCACCAGCTGCCTGTTCAGCTCTGACACGTGGGGCACCAGTGGCTGCTGCGTCCCCCCAGTGTGTCCCGCCGTAGCTCGGTGCCGCATTGGCGGCAGGGCTGGCCGCCGCGTCGGTAGACCCAGGCCTGACCGCCGTAATTGCCGTTGGTCCCCGTCAGGTCACGGAAGTCACTGAAGGTGGTGCCACCGGCCCCGATGCTTTGCTCAAGCACCTTCACCAGGGCGTCCCGCAGCGTCTCAAGCTGGGCCAGGTTCAGCCGTCCAGCAGGGGTATGGGGGCGGATTCCGGCCATGAATAGGCTTTCATCGGCATAGATGTTGCCGACTCCGGCCACAAGGGCCTGATCCAGCAGGGCATTTTTGATCGGCCGGCTGGAGCCCTTGAGGCGCTGGCGCAGATAGGGGGCTGTAAAGGCATCGCTAAACGGTTCAGGCCCCAGCCGTGTCAGGCCTGTAATCACATCCTCGGTGACTGCGCCTAGGGGCACATGCCAAAGCTCACCAAAGGAACGCACATCCACAAAGCGGAGCTCTCGGCCTTCGCCAAGGAAGCGCACCCGGGTGTGACTGCAGGGGGGCTTCTCGCCGGCCCCAAGCCACTGGAACTGGCCGGTCATGCGTAGGTGTGCTCCCAGCTCTCCGGCGGGTTCACCATCGCGTTCGAGATCGGCGATGAGGTATTTGCCGCGTCGTCGCCAGTCGGCAAGGATGCAGCCAACCAGGGCAGCAGCAAAGCCCTCAGGATCGCCCTTTGGCGCAGCCACAGCTCGGCTGCGCAGCACTTCAACGCGATCAATGCAAAAACGGCCCACCTGCAGCGCTAAGCCGCGGCGAACCGTTTCAACTTCAGGAAGTTCGGGCACCCGCGATCAGGCGGGCTCGAGCTCTGCTTCAGCGAAGTTGTTGGTGTTGATGCCGCCGTCGACGCCGGAGAAGCCGTTGTAGTTGACCTTCTCAAAGCGCACCACCACGGGGTAGCGAATGCCTGATTGGTCGATGGAGGCCACCGTGCCCACCTCGTTGAACCAGTAGGACTCTGGACGCTTGATGCGCACCTTGGCGCCGCGTGAAATCGCCATCTCGGGACGGAAGGGATCGGTCGATCTGAAACTTACCTGCAGTACTCCCTCTTGCCGGTGAGCCGTCATGATTCGTCGCGGCCCATGCTTTTCCTCCCGTGGTTGTCTCTCCTGCTCTGGAACCGCCGGCCCTCAACCTTGACCTGCCGGATCCGGACCAGGACGACATCAGCAGCATGGAGTTCCATGCACGGCTTGAGCAGGCCTGGGAACTCTGTGATCGCTTTGATTTGCAGACCGAGATCTGGCGCGGCCGCATCTTGGCGGCGGTACGTGATCGCGAAAAACGGGGCGGTGAGGGTCGCGGCGCCGGCTTCCTGCAGTGGCTACGGGAACGTGAGATCAGCAAAACCCGGGCCTACAGCCTGATTCAGCTGGCCGAATCGGCGAACAGCCTGGTGGGAGATGGCCTACTGGAGGAAGGGTGTGTCAATAACTTCTCCAAGCGAGCCTTTCTGGAGACGGCCCAGGCTGATCCAGAGGTGCAGCAGCTGATCAGTGAGGCGGCTAATGAGGGTCAGCAGATCACGCGCAAGCAGGTGCGCCGCCTGACGGACGAATTCACAGCGGCCACCAGTCCCCTGTTGCCCGATGAGATTCGCGAGCGCACCCAGCAGAACCTGCTGCCCCCCAAGGCGGTAGCGCCTCTAGTTCGTGAACTGGCCAAGTTGCCAGAACCGCAGCAGGACGACCTGCGGAGGGTGTTGCGGGAGGAGCCGGAACTGGAGCGCATCAAAGATGTGACCTCAACAGCCCGCTGGCTTACCAAGGCGGCAGAGGCGGGCATGGCCGTGCGGGCGCTGCAGCACGACAGCATCGATCTGGAGAAGGCGATGCAGGAAGCCCAGCGCCTTGACATGCTTGGCCTGGTGGCCGATGTGGTCGGTCAGGCGCAGCAGCTGGAGCAGGCCGTTCTCAAGCTGCATACCAGCTGGCGCCGGCTGGGGGGACTTCATGAGCGGCTCTGGTTAGAGAGCGGGAGCAGCACCCCTTATCTGCGCAGCTTGCTGCAGGGTCTTGAAAGCCTGAGTGGCAGCAACCTGCGCGTCTCGCTTGGGGAGCTGGCCGGCGGTAAGCGGCTGCGGCTGCAGCTGGTGGAGGAGAACGCGGATCAGCTTGAGGCGCCGCCTTATCAGCAGGCGGCCTGAAGCTGAAGCGACCCCTTGCCGGCCAGGAGTCAGCCGGTACCGTCCCATCGTGAAGGAACTGAACGCTGCGCCGCAGGCTGAAACAGATCTGCTGCAGGCCACGCTGCAGGAGGCCTTCGGCTACGACGACTTTCGCCCCGGACAGCGGGAGGTGGTTGAAGCCCTCTTGGCCGGTCGCGACTGCCTGGCGGTGCTGCCCACGGGTGCAGGAAAATCGCTTTGCTATCAGCTCCCAGCCGTGGTGCGCCGCGGGGTGGTGGTTGTGATTTCACCGCTCGTCGCGCTGATGCAGGACCAGGTGGCCCAGCTCAGCCGTCGCGGTATCGCTGCAGCCTGCCTGCATGGGGGCATGAATCCCCAGGAGCGTCTGCAGCTGCGTCAGCGGCTGGAGAAGCGTGAGTTGCGCCTGCTGTACCTGGCTCCTGAGCGTTTGCAGGGGGAGGCCAGCCGTCGCCTGATCGAGGATCTGATTGATCAGGGGCAGCTTGTGGCTCTGGCAGTGGATGAAGCCCATTGCATCAGTGCCTGGGGCCATGACTTCCGCCCTGACTTCCGGCGTCTTGGCAGCCTGCGACGGCTCTGCCCTGGAGTGCCTCTGGTGGCCCTCAGTGCCACGGCTCCGCCGCGTGTGCGTGCTGACATCATCCGCTTGCTGCAATTGCGCCGGCCGCTGATTCAGGTTCGCTCTGCCCAGCGGCGCAACCTGCGTTATCGGATGTTGCTGCGACCGGCCGAGCCGCTGCCGTTGGTGCTGGAGCAGGCGCGTTCAGCGCGTGGGGCTGTGCTGATTTACAGCCGCACCCGCCGTGGCGTCGAGCGCTGGGCTGCCCAGTTGCGTGAGGCGGGGTTGCCGGCTTTGGCGTATCACGCCGGGATGGATGCTGAAAGTCGAATGGAAGCTCTGCAGCGCTTTCAGCAGGAACCGAATCCGGTGCTGGTGGCCACCGTTGCTTTTGGCATGGGGGTGGACCGCCCCGATGTGGGTTTGGTGCTGCACCTAGACCTGCCCTCCAGCCCAGAGGGCTATCTGCAGGAATCCGGCCGGGCGGGTAGGGACGGCGAGCCTGCCGATGTGGTGATGCTTTACGGCGATGGAGATCGGAGCAGCTTGGCCTGGACGATCCGCGCTGGCCGTGATGCTTCTGCCGAGCAGCGCGGTCGTCAGGCCCAGAGTCAGATGCGGTTGATGGAGTCTGTGGCCGAGGGCTCTGGCTGCCGTCAGCAAGCCCTGCTGCTGGCTGTCGGTGAGCTGGCTGAACCCTGCGGCAGCTGCGATCGCTGCATGACACCTCCGGCATTACATGACGGACAGGCCGATGCTGTTCCTTTGCTCGTCGCTTTGGCCGAAGCGCCCAAGGGACTGGAGGCTGCTGATCTGGCGGCGGACCACGCCAATGAAGAATCACCCGCTCCGCTTTGGCGTTGGCGGCTGCGGCGGCTGGTGGAAGCCGAACTGGTGAATGAAGATGACAGCGGAAAACGGCTTTGGATCACCACCGCCGGGCAAGCCTGGCTGCGGCGACCCCGGCCGTTGCGTTGGCCGGAGCCGCCTTCAGCTCTGCTGGATCAGCCCTTGGCGAGATCGGGATCGAGGCAAGCGGCCTTGACCAGGTCGCGCTCGAAGTCCTCGGAAGGAGCCTCCCAGGTTTTCCAGGCGCCTGCAGGGCCAGTCACGTTGAGCTTGCGGGCTCCGCAGTTGACGGCGACATAGAGAGGCTGGCCTGCTTTGTTCAGGCTTGGCGCCACCAGACTGCCGGCCATGCTGCGCCAGTTGTTCCAATCAACTTGGAGCGGACCGTAAAAGCGCCAGTCAGCACTGGCGGTTTTTTTGGCCAGCACTTGAGGCTCCTTGGCCTTGTCGGCAGGTGTGGCAGCAGTCGTGGTGTTCGCTTCTGGGGCTGTGCGGCTGCGGATTGCTAGATCCCCTGATGAGGTGGATACGGACTTGGTGCCAGCGGGCAGCTTGATGGCTGTGCCGATCTTGATCTTGTTGGGGTTGGTGATCCCGTTGATGCGGATCAGGGTCTTGAGCGGAACGCCATAGAGGCGCGACACCGCCGAGAGGGTCTGCTTAGGCTTCATGACGTGAACCGCCTCCTGCGCGCGAAGGGGGAGGGCCGCTGCAACCAGCAGCAACGCCAGCAGGGATTTACGCATGACCAGCGAATAATTGGTGCGTGCACCATAAGCAGTGAGAGCGGCGATGCCAGTCCCTGTGTGCCCCTATCTCAGCCGAGCAGGCGGCGCAACAGTGACAAGCGATTTCCGTACGGGGGGTAACGCCAGGCCAGGTCAAGAGCAAAGGGTCGTTCCATCACTGCGCGTTGGTTGGACAGCCCGATGAAGCCTGTCTCGCCGTGGCAACGGCCAATGCCGCTGGGTCCCACCCCACCGAAGGGCAGCCCGGGTACCCCGGCATGAACGATCACGTCATTGAAGACCACGCCACCGGATTGGCTTGCTTCCAGCACTCGCTGCCGGGCCGTCTTGCTGCGGCTGAAGAGATACAAAGCCAGCGGCTTGGCTCTGCCACGGATGAATTCCAGGGCCTGCTCCAGATCGTCGACCGTGATCAACGGCAGAACCGGTCCAAAGATCTCCTCCTGCATGAGGCCCCCTTCTGGATCGCCCTCCACCAGGGTGGGGGCGATGAAAAGCTGTTCCCGTTCGCGTTCTCCGCCTTTGAGCACGGTGGCGTTCTGCAGCAGCCCATCGAGGCGATCGAATTGGACGGTGTTCACCACCCGGCCAAAATCCACTGATTCGCGCGGATCTGTTCCGTAGAACTGATCAATGGCCTCGGCCAGGGCTGTTTCCAGGGGCTGGCGCATGGCGGGTGTCACCAGCACGTAATCCGGGGCCACACAGCTCTGGCCGGAATTGAGAAAGCGCCCCCAGGCGATCCGCCGCGCGCTGACGTGCAGATCAGCGTCATCGAGAACGATGCAGGGGCTCTTGCC
>CAJWXK010000108.1 GCA_913048995.1 uncultured Synechococcus sp.
GCAATCAACCGATAGAGGATCCCACCGGTGGGCTGCAAGATCTGCAACAGGGCCAGATGCGAGCCATCAGTGAAACGAATCTGCTGGCTGATCCACTGCGGCTGCTGCGGGGGCCACGTCTAGCTGCGGAGCTGGGCTTTGCCCTGAGACCTGAGACTGCGGCACTGATCCGATTCCATCACCGTTGCCTCTCCCAAGTGGCCCCTGAGCGGGTACTGGCGGAACTGGAAAAACTGGCCAGCTGCCCAAGAGGCGATCGCGGTTTGCAGCAGGTAGTCGATCTGGAGCTACTCCAACCCTGGCTGAACCGGCTTAAGGGCTCCTGCGAGCCCCTTGACGCGCAAGACCTCACAGCCAGCGAGCGCTCAGAAGCCTTACCTCTGGCACGACTCAGTCGACTCCTTGATGCCGCTGCGCTTGCACAGCTGCGCTCAAGTCGCCGCCTTCAGCAGCGTTGCGTTCGGCTGCGCCGCTGGGCCCTACGGCTCAATGGAGGGCCTCTCAGCGAACGCGAGCAGCTGTTGCTGTGCCGCGAGCTTGAGGCTGACCTACCAGCTCTGACCCTGCTGCGACCTGAGGCCTGCCATGGATGGATGCAGCGGTGGCGCAACCCAAGCGATCCGCTATTTCACCCAAGGCCGCCGCTGGATGGCACCACCCTGCAGAAAGAGCTGGGATTAAAGCCTGGACGGGAGCTGGGAGCCCTGCTGGAGCGGCTGATGCTGGAGCGTGCTTTTGGGCGGGCGCACGATCTGCAAGCGGCACGTGACCTGCGCCGTGATTAACTTTCTGCTGGCATACAAGTGATGCGAGTCTTCAGCGCACCAGAACCAAGCCTTTCCTTTTTCCCTTTCGGCCCGAGTCCCTATGAGCATCCGTCTCTACGTCGGCAACCTGCCTCAGTCCTTTGACCAGAAGGAGCTGGAAGGGCTCTTCGCCGCCGTGGGTGCCGGGGTGCGCTTCAAGGCCGTGATGGACCGGGAAACCGGTTCCTGCCGGGGCTTCGGGTTTGTAAACCTCGACGATCCCAAGCTCAGCGAAACCGTCATCGAGCAATTCAACGGTCGTGACTTCGGCGGCAACAAGCTGCGCGTTGAGGTGTCCGAGCGCCGCGAATCCCGCGGCAATGACCGTGGCGGTGATCGCCGCAACCAGGGCTCCGGAGCAGGCCCAACCCCCGCCCGTAAAAGCGTTGACAAGGTTGTTCACAGCGATGCGCCGGCCCCAGAAGCACCGGATCCACGCTGGGCCGGTGAACTCTCCAAACTGAAGGAGCTTTTGGCCAATCAGAAGGCCTCCGTCTGAAGTCACTCACCAAATGGCTCTCCCCCCACTGCAGCACTGGACCTGGGGGGAAGGAGAGCATGCCTACTCAATCGCTTATCGCCACCGGAGCGGCCCCCCTGGGTCTGCACCGGTGGTTTTTGTGCATGGGTTTGGAGCCTCAAGCGCTCACTGGCGCTTCAATCTCAAACCCATCAGCGCGCAACAAAGCTGCTGGGCCATTGACCTGCTTGGGTTTGGCGCCAGCAGCAAACCACGCTCACAACTTGCTGGTGAACTGCCGCAACCTGGCTCTGTGCCCTACGGCTTTGATCTTTGGGGGAACCAACTGGCTGATTTTGTGCAGCAGGTGGTCAGACCGATTGGAACGAGTCAGGTGCAGCTGGTGGGCAACTCCATTGGCGGCTTGGTCGTACTGCGTGCAACCCAGATATTGCAAGAACGAGGCTGCTCCCCCAAGCAGGTGGTGCTGCTCAACTGTGCCCAGCGTCAACTCGATGACAAAAATGCAGCCTCCCTCACTGCCGTTGAGAGATGGAGCCGGCCACTGGTCAAGCGCCTCGTACGCCAGCGCGCGCTGCTGAAACCGTTGTTCGCCAGCGTTGCAAGACCCGTCTTTGTTCGCCAGGTGCTGTCCCAGGCCTACCCGAGCGGTACGAACTTGGATGACGAACTGGTAGAGCTACTTGTTATGCCCAGTCGGGATAAAGGCGCTGTGGAAGCCTTCCGTGGCTTTGTGAACCTCTTCAGCGACCACATCGCCCCAGAACTACTGGATCAGCTCGAACTACCTGTACGGCTGCTGTGGGGCGCTGCTGACCCTTGGGAACCATTGGCTGAGGCGGAGCGCTGGGCCAAGAGCTTTGGTTGCATCCAAGAGCTGGCCATTCTTGAGAATGTTGGCCATTGCCCTCACGATGAGGCTCCCGAGAAGGTCAACCCGATCCTTTTGCGTTGGCTGGCTTAACGGCTCTGAGCCATCAAGTAGGACACAGGCAGATCCAGAAGCTTGCCGGCCTTAGGCACATAGGCGCGGTGGTTGAAGACGTCGTAGTTCAAGCGCTCGATGGCATCAAGGATCCCCCGGTAGAGGCGTAAGGAAGCCCAAACCGGCCAGCGGGCATCAGGGGCCAACCAGCGAACGCCAGCCTCTGAGCGGGCAAACCATTCACGTGCACGCTGCACCTGGAAGCGCATCAGCGCCCGCCAGTTGTCATTGAGAGTGCCCGCCAGAAGTTCGTCTTCGCTGTAGTTGAAGCGCTGCAAATCCTCCTGAGGGAGATAAATACGGCCCCGGCCTCGGTCTTCCCCCACATCGCGAAGGATGTTGGTGAGCTGATTGGCAATCCCCAAAGCAACCGCCGCGTCACTGGTATCGGGCCGTTCACTCCAGGGCGCAGTGGTGTAGGCGCGATCAAGTCCCATCACCTCCTGGGTCATCAGACCAACCGTGCCAGCCACCCGGAAGCAGTACTGGTAAAGCTCGTTGAAATCGGCGTACCGGTGCTTGGCCAAATCCATGCGCTGGCCCTCAATCATCTCCAAATACGGCATCAACGGCTGGGGGTAGCGCTCCAGCACATCAGCCATTACCCGATCTAGGCCATCACGGATCTTGCCGCTGAACAATTCCCGGGTTCGCGCTTCCCAGAGGTCCAATCGCTCGCTCAGCTCAGCGACTGGCAGGGCCTGCGCCTCAGGGCTATCCATCAACTCGTCAGTACGCCGGCACCAGACGTAAATGGCCCAGATCGCCCGCCGCTTCACCGGGGGCATCAACAGGGTGCCCAGATAGAAGGTCTTGGCCCAGCGCTCGGTTTCAACCCGGCAGACCTCATACGCTTCATCCAGCTCCGGGATGCAGGCTGCTGCCGGGGCGGCCGGGCTCAACACCATGCTTCAGGCCGCCACCGCTTCGGCGCAGAGCTTACCGCTGAGCACCGCTCCCTCCATCGAAGCGAGGTAGCGCTGCAAGGTGTAATCGCCAGCCATAAAGAAATTGGGAACCGGCGTTTTCTGCGTGGGGCGCAAAGGTTGGCAGTTGGGAGTGGTCTTGTAAACGGAGAGGGGCGTCTTCACCACCTTGCTCTTGCGCAGCACCGCCTGATCTTCCCCACCGAAGTGCTGAGGGAACAGGCGCTCCAGTTCCTTCATCGTTGCGGCGATGATTTCTTCATCAGGCCGTCCGATCCAGTCCTTGGCTGGGGCAAAGACCAGCTCAAGCATCGAACGATCAGGATCCTCATACTCGCGGCAGGTGTTACTCATGTCCGCATAGACGCTTAGCAAGGGCGAACGACTGAAGAGCAGATGATCGATCTCGGTGAGCTTGCGATCAAACCAGAGGTGAATGTTGATGACTGGCACACCGCGAAGGCCATCGAGCTTGCTGAAGAACTCCATCTGTTTCCAGGGCTCAGGCAATAGCAACTTGAACGGATCGACCGGCAAAGCGCTGACGTAGGCATCGGCCTCAAGGGTGAAGCCTTCCTTGCCAGCCACACTGCCAATACTGAAGCCCGCCACTGATCCGTCTTCATCCAGAACAATTTCACGCAGGGGCGATTCCAGATGCACTTCGCCGCCGCGCGCTTCGATGTGCTCCACCATCGGCTGGCAAAGACGCTCGGGAGGATTGCCATCAAGGAAGGCCATCTTCGAGCCGTTCTTCTCCTGCAGAAAGCGATTCAGTGCGGTGAGGACCACAGTGCTGGAGATCTCATCGGGGTCGATGAAGTTCAACGCCTTGCTCATGGCGATGAACACTTCGTCGTTGACTCGCTCTGGAATGTTGTGCAACCGCAGCCACTCAGTCCAGGAATACTTGTCGCACTCCTCCACATAGCCCTGACCGCGCAGCATCGCTGGCACGAGACCTAACCCGAAGCTGATCTTCTCAGGCCAGGTGAGCATGTCGTTATTGCCGAGGATCGCCGCCACTCCATTGATAGGAGCGGGCAGATCAGGGAAGTCAAAGCGGCTGTAGGTACCAGGGACCTCCTTCTGGTTGAAGATCATCGAGTGGCTCTTCCACTGCAAGCGGTCCTCGATGTCCAATTCTTTGAACAGTTGCAGCATGTTTGGGTACGCCCCAAAAAAGATGTGCAGACCGGTCTCATACCAGTCGCCATCTTCGTCCTGCCAGGCTGCAACCTTGCCGCCAAGAACATTACGAGCCTCGACCACCACAGGGGTGTGGCCAGCGTCACTGAGGTACTTGGCACAGGAAAGTCCGGCAAGGCCAGCCCCCGCAATCGCCACCCGCATCGTTGCGCCCGTCACTGCTTGAGGGGCCACCATAGAGTTGTGTGTATGCCTGCTGACTGGTTGAGGTGTCTGATACTCCGCTGAAGTGCACCACCCGCCACGTGCGGATCTTCTCCGCCACCGTGGACGCCGATGGAGAGCTCAAGGCCTCAGCTGACCGGCTGACCCTCGATCTCGATCCCGACAACGAATTTGAATGGGATCAACCTGTACTGGCGAAAGTCCAGCAGCGCTTTACCGACCTGGTGGAGGCTGCTGCCGGATCCGCCATGAATGACTACAACTTGAGCCGAATCGGAACCGACCTGGAAGGATTCATCCGCCAGCTCTTGCAGGCTGGGGAGCTCCGCTACAACCTTGATGCTCGTGTCCTGAATTACTCCATGGGCCTGCCCCGCACACCGGACAGCCTCTGATGGCTCCACGCCGCTACGACGAGCGCGGCTACCGCGAGGAGCGCTACAGCCAGGGACGACCACCGGAACGCCGCAATGGCCCCAAACGCGGAGGACGCTCGCCAGGTCCTCCGGGTGGTTCAGGTGGAGCATTAGGCATGAGCCTCAACACGGCCACCATCGCGGTGTTGGCTGGAGTGCTTGTTCTCGGTATTGGCATTGGCACGTCAATTACAAGCAATGTCTCAGGAGATCAAGGCAACATCGCCAGCGCTGAACAGTTGGATCGAGCAGTTCCTGATCCTGAATTCTGCAAGCAGTGGGGTGCCAGCGCCTTTGTGATGGATGTGGAGATGTACACAACCATGAACCCCTCCACCAGCTTTGTGACCCAGCCCAAGCTGCAACCGGGCTGCGTGATCAGAAGGGAGAACTGGTCGGTTCTACAAAAAGCTGGGGCCGTTACCTCTGATCAGATGCGCGAGTGCAAGCAGCGCATGAACACTTTTGCTTACATCGGATCGATCCGTGACAAGCCCATCGTGCGGTGCGTTTATCAGACCGATGCCGCAGAGAACAAATTCCAGACCCGCGGACCGGCTGGAGCTGCCGATGACACCGTAGGCATCAC
>CAJWXK010000109.1 GCA_913048995.1 uncultured Synechococcus sp.
CATGCCGAACTGGGTGCCCCAGTCGCCGACGTGATTGAGCCGCAGCACCGCATGGCCGCGGAACTCCAGCACCCGTGCGAGGCAGTCGCCGATGATCGTCGAGCGCAGATGCCCCACGTGCATCTCCTTAGCGATGTTCGGGCTTGAGAAATCGACGATCACGGCCCCCTGATCGCTACTGACCGACTCCACCCCGAGGCGGGGATCACCGAGACGCTGGTGCACTTCTGCCGCGAGAACCTCGGGTCTGATCGTCAGGTTGATGAACCCGGGTCCGGCGATCTGTGGGTCATCACAAAGTGCTGTAAATGATTCATCGCCTCGAAGCTGTTCGGCGATTGCAGTGGCAATGGCGCGGGGGGCCTGCTTGAGCGGTTTGGCCAAGGCCAGAGCCCCATTGGCTTGGAAATCGCCGAATTCAGGTTTGCTGGCAGGCCCAAGGGCCGGATCAAGTGGCCCATCGGCCTCGGGGAATGCCCGCGCCATGGCAGCGACAAGCTGCTGCTGGAGGGTCTGGGCAAGACGCAGCATGGGCAGGGACCGCTGCAGCGGTATCAACAGCTTCTGATCATCCCTCCTTGCCGGAGAAACGCATGCTCAGATCCAGCCAGGGGCTGCGGGTGACTGGGGCGCTGGTGGAGATCAGATCAATGCCTGTGTCGCGATAGAGGCTGAGCTGATGCGGCTGAATCCCACTGGCTTCCAGCATGACCTTGCTGCCGCGCTGCTGGGCCAGCCGGCGCAGTTGTGGCACCAGCTCGGCCAGCTCCTCGGGGCTGAATTCATCGAGCAGCACGCCATCGGCGCCAGCGTTGATCGCGGCAGCAGCCTCACCAGCTGTTTCGGCTTCGATGATCAGTTGTGATGGCCAGGGAGCCTGGGCTCGCACAGCCGTTACCGCTGCCTCCATGCCACCGGCCCAGGCCAGGTGGTTTTCCTTGAGCATGGCAGCGTCATCCAGTCCCCGGCGGTGGTTCAAGCCCCCGCCGCAGCGCACGGCGTACTTCTCAAGCGTCCGTAGTCCCGGTGTGGTCTTGCGGGTATCGGCCAGCTGCACGCCGCTGCCTTCCAGCTGGGCCACCAGCGCTGCTGTGGCTGTGGCGATGCCGGAGAGCCGCATGGCCAGGTTCAGGGCTGTGCGCTCTGCGCCCACCAGGGCCGCTGCAGAACCCGCTAGTTCCAGCAGCCGTTCGCCACATCGCACTGGCTCACCATCTGCGACCAGCTGCCGCACGTGCACCTCGTCATCCAGTTGGCGGAATAAAGGAGCCGCCAGAACCCCTCCTGCAAAGACGCCGTCGGCCTTGGCCACCCAGTGGGCCTGCACTGCATTGGTGCCAAGACAGGCAGCACTCAGATCGCCTCGGCCCATGTCCTCATCGAGCCAGAGCGCCAGCTGGCGCTTTAGCGCCGGGGTGATTGCCAGATGCGGCTTGGCCATCGCCAGGGCCCAGGGGACCCCATGATGCAGCGCCTACTTGCCGATGCAGAAGCGTGAGAAAACACGATCCAGCACGGCTTCACTGATCTCAGCGCCGGTGATTTCACCGAGGGCGCGGATGGCGTCCCGCAGATCGATGGTCCAGAAGTCCCAGGGCAGCTCCTGCTGCGCAGCCTCCAGGCTGCGCCCGAGGGCAGCGGCAGCGCTTTTGGCTAGATCGCACTGCCGTTGGTTGAGAGCAACCTGCAGGTTGACGCCGTCACAGCTGTGGCCGCAGCAGCGAAGCAGCTCGCGCTCCAGCCGCTCCAGCCCCTGGCCATCGCGGGCGCTGATGGCCACCACGCCAGGAGGGGATTCGGCCTCCGGTGCCAGATCAGCTTTATTGCCCACCCGCAGCAGAGGCACCCCTTCTGGCACGGTTTCCAACAGCTCTTGATCCTCCGGGCTCCAGCCGCAGCTGATGTCATGCAGCAGCAGCACTGCATCAGCACTGGCCAGAGCCGCGCGGCTCCGCTCGATTCCCAGTTGTTCGACCTTGTCACTGGTTTGGCGGATGCCCGCGGTGTCCAGCAGGGTGACTGGTACCCCCTGCAGCACCAGATCACAATCCAGAAGATCGCGGGTGGTGCCTGGTAAATCGGTCACGATTGCCCGCTCGCTGCGGCTCAGCGCATTGAGCAGGCTGCTCTTGCCGACGTTCGGCCGACCCACGATCGCAACCCGCGCGCCATCGCGTACCAGTCGTGCGCGCTCGGCATCAGCGACCAGCTGCATCAGCTCCTGCTGCACGCCCTTCAGTACCTCTTGCACCGATTTGCCATTCAGCGGTGGCAGGTTTTCTTCGAAATCCACCCGTGCCTCCAGCTCGGCCAGCTGATCCAGCAGCTGGTCGCGCAGGGTATCGATCTTTTCCTGTAGCCCTCCGTCGAGGCCAGCGATGGCGAGCTGGGCGGCCCGCTGGCTGCGGGCGCTCACCAGCTCGCTGATGGCTTCTGCTCGGGTGAGATCTAGTCGGCCATTTAGAAAAGCTCGCTGGCTGAATTCCCCTGGCAGGGCCCGTCGTGCTCCAGCTTCAAGCACCAGCTGAAGCAGCCGTTGCACCACGACCAGGCCGCCGTGGCCATGGAATTCCACCACGGTTTCGCGGGTGAAACTGCGGGGGGCATGCATTAGCAGCAGCAGTATTTCATCGATCACCTCCCCGCTGGAGGGATCTTGAACATGGCCGTAGAGGATCCGGTGGCTCTCCCAGACCTGCTGGCCCGCAGGTCTGAAAAGGCTGCGGGCGATGGCTTCTGCCTGGGGGCCGCTGACGCGAATGATCGCCACACTTCCCGCCCCTGCCGCCACGGCGGTGGCGATGGCGGCAATGGTGTCCCCAGAGGCCGCGAGGCTCATGGGCGCGGGCGGGCGAGGGCGCGCCCCCAATGCACGATCAACAGGATCACAATCACCAGCACCGCAGCGGTGAGACTGGCAGTCAGGCCTCGAGCGTCACTGACGAGACAGACCCGCACAATCCCGTAGGGGATCAACACCAGGATCTGCAGGCTCAGGGCGACCAGGGCCAGCACAATGCCCCAGCGGCGTCGCCAGAGCAGCGCCAGGCTGGCGATCAGCCCAACAACAGCTGATGGGATCCAGGCGGCCAGCGCCAGCACCAGGTTGGCGGTCTGCAGCGGATCGGGTTGGCTCAGGGCCAGTGAAGCGAGGATCAGCCAGACGACATTGGCCACCAGACCGGCTGCCGCTAGACCACGGTCGCGCGAATCAACCGGGCTTCTGGTCATCAGGGCAGGCGAAGTCTTCATCCAGTGTGCTGGGTTCTGGATCGCCGGGCAGGTTCACTCTCGAGGTCACTGAGAACAGTCAGCCTTCATCGGGTTGGGCTGCAGCTGGGCGCTGAAGAGTTTTGGCGTCAGAATCTCTTCGTGCTTTGTGCCTGAAACTGTGCGCGAGTCTTTGGGGTAACGCGCAATTAGGACTTCAGTATCGATAGCTCTTGGTCCAACGGTGCGAAGGTAAGCACTCAGGCTTAAAAGCTTTGCTGTCGAGTTTGGCTGATCCTTCTGGGTAAGCAGCCCCGTTGTTATGGCACTTGCGTTGGGATGCAGGCGCGAGTTGATTTTTAATTGCAAATGAATCGATCGCTTTATTGAAGAATCTTTTTGCCTGTTTGTTTATTTGAAAATGCCTCTCGAATCCAAGCTTTTGATGGGTTCCGGCTTTGTGATGTAGCTCTTTGAATGCCAGAGCTTTTATGTATTCCTTTGGGGGTTAGGTGTGACTTCCTGTTCTGGCGAGGTCAAGTACATCCGCCATTGAGCGAATCTGATCCATCGTGGCTTGTAGTTGGCTGGCGCTGCTGAGTTCAATTTTCAGGTCAATCCGGGCCGGTTTGCCGAAGGCGGTCTTCACGCGTGCATCCGAGACGTTGATGCTGCTATCGGACAGTCGCGTCAGCACATCTTTGAGGATGCCAACCCGGTCCAGTACCTCGATCCGTAGCTGCACCTGGTAGCGGCGCCGATGCTCGCCCACTACTGGGTTCCAGCGCACCGGCAGGCGACGCTCTACTGGTGTTTGTCGAAGGTTGGCGCAGTCCTGGCGGTGGATTGTGATGCCGTGATTGCCAAGAGCCACAGTGCCGAGGATTGGCTCGCCAGGGAGGGGGGAGCAGCAGCCTCCGAGGCGGTATTCGAGCCCTTCAACGCCAAGGATCGGGCTGCCGCTGGGGTCGCCCTTACTACTGCTGGTTTGTTCGCTGAGGTTGCGCGCCAGCTCTTCATTGCTGAGCTCAGGTGTCTCGGCTTCTTCTTGAAGTCGCAGCTCCTCCCGGAGCCGATTGGTGACCTGATGCAGGGTCACACCTCCAAAGCCCAGGGATGCCAGTAAGTCCTCAACGCTCTGCAGATTGCAGCGATTGGCCACATGGGCCATGGGCTCGCTGTTCAGCAGTGCGTCAAAGCCGTCACGCCCCAGCTCGCGCTCGAGTAATTCCCGTCCCCGGATGATGTTTTCTTCGCGGTGGCTGCGCTTGTACCACTGCCGGATCCGTTCACGGGCGGTGGGAGTGGCGACGAAATTGAGCCAGTCCAGGCTGGGGTGCGCCGTTTTAGCGGTGATCACCTGCACGAAGTCGCCGTTCTCCAGTGGTGTGGCCAGTGGACTGAGGCGATCGTTGATACGGACTCCCTGGCAGTGGTTGCCCACTTCACTGTGGATGCGGTAGGCAAAATCCACGGCGGTGGAGCCTTTGCGCAGGCCGATCACATCTCCATTGGGAGTGAAGACGAACACCTCATCATCAAAGAGGTCCTCCTTGATTGACTTCAGATAGTCGTTGTGGTCTTGGCCCCCTTCTTCCTTCTGCCAGTCGACCAGTTGCCTCAGCCAGTTGAACCGGGCCATCTCATCTCCGTCGGCCGGAGAGCCCCCCTCCTTGTATTTCCAGTGGGCAGCGATGCCGTACTCAGCCACCTCATGCATCTCAGCGGTGCGGATCTGCACCTCCACTGGCCGGTGACGACCAATCACAGCCGTATGCAGTGACTGGTAGCCATTGGGTTTGGGTAGGCCGATGTAGTCCTTGAAGCGGCCTGGGATGGGGCGAAAGGTGTCGTGCACCACGGCTAGAGCGCGATAACAAGACTCCACCGATGGTGTGACGATCCGCAGGGCCGCCACATCGAAGATTTCGTGGAACGCTTTCTGTTGGCGCTCCATCTTGCTCCAGATGCCGTAGAGGTGTTTCGGCCGACCCACCACTTCACAGTCATGCACGCCGGAAGCTTCAAGCCGATCACGTAGCAGCTGCACGGTGACCCCGAGCCTTTCCTCTCGGTCACTGCGCTTGCTCGCTACCTCCTGCTGAATGCTGCGGAAGGACTCCGGCTCAAGCACCTTGAAAGCCAGATCTTCCAGCTCCCATTTGAAGCGGCCAATGCCAAGCCGGTTGGCGAGTGGCGCGTAGATATCGCGGGTCTCAGTCGCAATGCGCTGCTGTTTCTCTGGTCGCAGTGCGCTGAGGGTGCGCATGTTGTGTAGCCGGTCAGCCAGCTTCACCAGCACCACGCGGATGTCGCTGGCCATGGCCAGGAACATCTTGCGCAG
>CAJWXK010000110.1 GCA_913048995.1 uncultured Synechococcus sp.
CTGCCTGACCCATATAAGGGAGATGGGGTGAGGTCAGCCTTATCACCCAAATGACCCATGGGGGGCTGGAAGGCCCCCTTCTAAATGTCTGGAACTGGGATCTCAGAGACCGAGAAAAGACCAGATCTCAGCCGCGTTGTCATCCCGAAAGCAGGGCCAGCTCGCGCTCCCATAGGGCCAAGCTCCTGCCTATGGCAGCGACGCCCTCTCCGAGGTCGTATTCAGCGATGGCTTCACAGCAGCGTGCGATGTCCAGTTGATCTGCAAGTTGTCGAAGGCTCTGGCCCCAAGACTGGCTGGAGTGTTCCCCCTGGGTAGGAGGGATCTGTTCACTGCTCACCAAGCAGCTTGCCACTGGGGCGATGCCTGATGCCTCTAAGCACTGGGGCAAGTCGGCTAAATCCTCTTGCTGCAGTGCTTTGGGGCCAAGGGGCTTGAGGTGGGTTCGCAGAACCGAACCTCATAGGTCGGTTTCAGGTATCCAGCAAAGCCATTCCCTGGGGATAGACCAGAGAAGTCGAAGGGGGAAGCCCCCAGAGACACCAACCAAATCCTTGAAAGGAGCTGGAGCAATGACGACTCAAGCTTTTGAACTGCAAGCCGTGACCGATGAAGAGCTGCAGGCTGCCAATGGCGGGGCAAATTATCCAATGACCATGCCTACCTGGCCTCCGACCGCTAACTCGTCAGTTCCGAGTGGCTTTAGAGGTCAAAGCAGTGGCACTCTCGGCCTGGGTGACAGCAACTTAAATGCCGCTCCAACTGGCAGCTTGGCTGCCCTTGGATAGCTTTTAACACTGAGCCGAATCCCTGATCCCCAGGGTTACTAATCAAACCTGTTCTAGGAGACAGGAAATGACCAATCAAACTGTTGAAGTCCAAGCCCTGACTGACGAGCAGCTGCTAACAGCCACTGGTGGGCGAGTCGTAAATCCTGTTGGCAACAGCAGACCTGCCGCCCGACGAGTTCTACTTCGCGATGCCGCAGTTACCAATCTCCAATTCCTTGGTCCACCTGAATTTGCAGGTGTTTAATTGCCAATAGTTGCCCTGGCAAGCCTTCACTAATTGGCTCGATATTTATCAGGAGAATTCAAATGACAACTCAATCTTTTGAACTGCAATCAGTCACTAATGAAGAGCTGATGGCTGCAGCTGGTGGTGGACCCCACTTCACAAGCAAGAAGTCTCTGAATGCACAGCGGCCTTCGCAGGCTGCTGAAGCTCGTGATCATGGGCTTCAGTCCCTTCTGGCTTCCACCACCGTGGCCACCATGGGCTGAGCGCTCTACATCAGGAGCAATCGCCCCGGTGAGTCGGGGCTTTTTCATGCTCAGCGTGATTTGCATGCTTTTGTCGCCATAAACCCTCCACTTGAGTGAGGCTGAATTAATGACTGAACAGATCGACAAAGCTCGATATCGATAACTGCATCAACAAGAACCTTGACTTCTACGGGTAAACTCATGCCTGATGACAAGAAGCGGTAAACATTAATAACCCAATATCAGATACCTAATTGAACCTGTATTGGGCTCGCAAGATGCCGGTAACTGCCTTGAAATAGGCTTATTTGCAAATACTCGGCCTCGGATTGATTCAAAAGACTTTGCTATCCTTACGGATGGTGATGACGGCTTGAATCTAGTTAGATTCTGTTGAAATTGCCAATTGCGCTGCGGGCGTAAGTCATGGGCGGCTCGTATGCCTTGCCCGCTCTTAAGGAAGACCAACAGCTGTTCTTTGGTTCTGCCTTTGCCGGTAACGCGTTGACTGACAATGCAATCAGCGCCGAGTCACCATATTTAGGTCTGCCCGATGCCTGGAAGCAGGTGGCGGCAAATATTGATCTTCTAAGGCCAGATGCCTGAAAGAAGCTTTATCAGTTAAAAGCGTTAAATGAGGCGGCTTGTTGAAGCAGAGCTTGATTTGTTTTCCCTGAGAAGCCCTGCTCGGTCAAAGCCGGTGAGCGGAATTGAACCGCTGACCTACTGATTACGAATCAGTTGCTCTACCCCTGAGCTACACCGGCATCAACAACAAATTAGCATCGTCAGGTGAAATTAACTGCTTCGCCCTGATGCCTGATCCTGCCTCCAACCTGGATCCTGACTTGCGGGCACGTTTGCTGCAGGAGGCCCGTACGCCCTGGCGGGGCCTACGTCGTGCTCTTTGGGTCGCTCTCTTTGCTTCGGCTGGTGTCGGTGGGGCCACGATGGCATTACGCGTCTCCAGTGGCGAGTTGGTTCCCCTCTCCGACCTGGGAATTCAGTTCCTCGCTCTGGTCGTTAGCGGCAGCCTGCTCTGGTTCGATCGCAATCGTTCCGAGAACTGAACGAAGCTGCCACTGCATCAGCATCAGGATCAGCAGACTCCAGAACAGGACAGCAGTACGGCTTTGTCCTGCGAATGGACTGACACCTGTAGCCATGCCGGCTCGGCCGTCGAGCCAAAGCAGAACAGGCAGCTGCAGAAGTGCCAGCAGCGGGCGCACCAGCGCTAGTGGCAAAGTCCAGGGCGGACGTAACTGCAAGAGCAGGACTGCGATGGCCCAGAGCAGAGTGATCTGCAACCTGGGGGCGGGACCGGGGTCTCCGCCAGCCAGGATGAGCTGAAGCAGCAGCAGCTCCAGCGGTAGCAGAAACAGGCTGAGCCAAGACAGCCAGACGCCCATCTCAGGTGTTGAGTGTTCGCTTCTGGGTGACCATCGTGTAGGCCTCGATGCGATCACCTTCTTGCCAGTCGGCAAAGCGATCGCAGCCGATGCCGCATTCGAAGCCGGTGTTCACTTCCTTGACGTCGTTCTTCATGCGCTTGAGCGAATCGAGATCGCCGCTGAAGACCACCTGCTTGCCGCGGTGTACTCGGATCTTGCAATTGCGCTGAATGCTGCCGGAGGTGACATAGCAACCAGCCACAGCGCTCTTGCCGATGCTGAACACTGCCCGCACCTCGACTTCGCCGAGAGGTGATTCCACCAGTTCAGGCTCCAGCAGGCCTTCCATGGCCGCCTGAATGTCCTCGAGAAGCTTGTAGATGACGTCGTAGTCGCGGACATCCACCCCTGCGGCTTCAGCAGCGCGGCGTGCACCGGAGGCCAGCGTGGTGTTGAAACCGACGATGACGGCGCCGGAAGCCGAGGCCAGATCGACGTCTGTTTCAGTCACCTCGCCGGGAGCCGAGAGCAGCACCCGAACCTGCACTTCACCCTGGGGCAGCTGCTCGAGTGAGCCGAGAATCGCTTCCACGCTGCCTTGAACATCCGCCTTGAGGATGATGTTCAGCTCCTTGAGCTCGCCTTCGCTGGCCTGACCTGACATCGAGGTCAGGGAGACGCGGCGGGATGCCATTTGCTGCGCCAGGCGGGTCGCCCGGGCCTCGCTGGCGCGATCACCCACCACTGCCCGTGCTGATTTCTCGTCGGAATAGACCTCGAACTCATCGCCTGCGGCGGGCACTTCGCTAAAGCCAAGGACCTCGACAGCGGCGGAGGGGCCGGCTTCCTTCACGCGACGGCCGTTGTCGTTCACCATGGCCCGCACCTTGCCCAGCACGGGACCTGCGGCCACGACGTTGCCGGGGCGCAGGGTGCCGTTCTGCACCAGAAGCGTCGCCACGGGGCCCTTGGCCTTATCCAGGTGAGCCTCAATGACGGTGCCCTTGGCCATCCGTTCGGGATTGGCCTTGAGGTCCTCCACATCCGTGACCAGCAGGATCATCTCCAGCAGGGTGTCGAGGCCTTCTCCCTTGAGCGCGCTGACGGGCACCATCACGGTGTCGCCGCCCCAGTCTTCCGGCAGGAGACTCTGCTCGGAGAGTTCCTGTTTGACCCGATCCACCTGGGCACCTTCTTTGTCCATCTTGTTGATGGCGACCAGGATCGGAACCTCAGCGGCGCGGGCGTGGCTGATGGCTTCCAGTGTCTGCGGCCGAACGCCGTCATCAGCTGCCACCACGAGGATGGCGACGTCGGTCACTTTGGTGCCGCGGGCGCGCATGGCGGTGAAGGCTTCGTGCCCAGGGGTGTCGAGGAAGGTGACCTTCTTGCTTTGGCCGCTGTGGTCCACATCGACCTGGTAGGCGCCGATGTGTTGGGTGATGCCGCCTGCTTCCCCAGCAGCGACGCGGGTTTTGCGGATCGCGTCCAACAGGCTCGTTTTGCCGTGGTCGACGTGGCCCATCACCGTCACCACCGGCGGGCGACGCATGAGGTGATCGAGGTCACTCTCCTCAATCATCTCCACGGTCTTCTTGGCGGCTTCTTCGACGTCGCCTTCAAGCACGGGCACGCCGAATTCATCGGAGACGGTTTCAATCGTCTCCAGATCCAAGGTTTGGGTTACCGTCGCGATAATCCCTTTGAAGAACAGGGATTTGATGATTTCCGAGCTCTCCACGCCGAGCTTGTCGGCCAGCTCCTGCACGGTGAGGTTGCCTTCCGGAACCACGAGCATTTCGGGCCGCACCTGCTTGGCCTCACGGGCCTGTCGCAGCTCCATGGCGCGACGGCGCTGACGTTGTCGCGTCGTCTCCTTCCTGCGCCGCCGAAGAGCGACAGGTCGCGCTCCTTTATTGCCAGGAAGGTTCTTGGGTTTGCTGGGACGGGCCAGGCTGGCCTGAAGCACCAATGCGTCCTGCCCACCGGCAAAGCCGCCGGTCTGGGCTGCGAGGGAATCATCGTTCTCCCCAATGATGTGAACCTTCTGTCGCTGCTTCTGTGGCGAACGGCTGCGTAGGGCCTCCAGCTTGGCGCTGTCATCCCAGTCCGGTCGCCTGGGCCTGCCAGCCGTTCCAGCAGCTGCAGCTGGGCGGTAACCAGGTCTGCGCGGTGGAGCCGCAGGGGCGTTGGGTCGGTTCGGTCCCTCTCCCGGCTTGCGAGGAGCATCAGCGCCTGGGCGTGTCGGTGGCCGCCGTGGGCCGTCACCCTGCTGAGGTGGCCTTGCCCCCGGCTTCTGCAGCTGCATGAGCTCGCCAGGAGAGACCGGTTTACGCATCCCGCCAGGTCCACCGGGACGAGTTGGACCACCAGGACCGCGGCCCTGGGGTGGGTTGGGCTCTCGGCGGATTGGCTTGCCAACCAGCTCAAGGGAGGAGGGGGGACGTCCGCCATCGCCGCGGCGTTGCTGCGGTGTTCCACCGCCTCGACCCATCGGCGCTCCACTGCGTTGGGGGGCACCAGGACGTTGCGGCGCGCCAGGGCGCTGGGGGGCACCACCGCGTTGAGGAGCACCGGGACGTTGAGGAGCACCAGGACGCTGGGGAGCTCCCCCGCGCTGGGGCATCGGGCGCTGTTGTTGGTTTGGCGGGCGCATGGGCACCGCCGGCCGGTTCTGATCGCGGTTCCGGCCTGGTTGCTGAGGGGGACGTTGCTGCTGTCCAGGGGACCGCATCGGCACCGGTGGGCGCGATTGCGGCTGGTCTTGCCTTGGCCTGGCCGGGGGTGGAGTCACCGGCTTGGCCATCACCACAGGCTTGGGGTTGGGGGCCGGACTGACGGGGGGTTTGG
>CAJWXK010000111.1 GCA_913048995.1 uncultured Synechococcus sp.
AGAGCTACGAGGTGATCAGCGGACCCCTCGCCGATGCTGCTGTATGGCGTGGAGCATTGCTCTGGGCCCTGGCGTTGTACGTGCCCCTGAGTGCGCCGCTCGGCAGGCTGGAAGCCAGCCTCGAGACCAGCAGCATTCCCGAAACCTGGAGGCAGGGCGTTCTGATCCTGAGCAGCCTGCTGCTGGCGTTGGCCATGGGACTGATAACCCAGCTGGGTTGCAGCTGGGCCCTTGGTCCAGGCTGGGCCTCCAGTCTGGGCGTAGTGGTTTTGGGCTGGAGTCTGCTGCTGACGCTGACCAGTCGCGACAGCAACTGATCAGGAGGCTCCAGCCAAGGGATCAGCCGCGAACTCCTCAGGAACTTCATTCCCATCTTCAGGGGGCTTGCCCTTCAGAACGAGACGAAGCAACACAGGAGCCAGGAAGGTTGTGCCGATCACCATCAGCAGAATCGCCGCCTCCAGGCCAGGGCTGAGCAAACCTGATGCGGTGCCCAAGCCCAGGAAAATTAGGCCAACTTCACCCCTAGGCATCATTCCCAGACCTACCACTAGCTTATTGGTCTTTTCCTTGCTGAAGATGGCCCATCCGGCGGCGACCTTCCCGACGATGGCAACTAGGAATAGGAAGCCCGCCACCACAAGGGCCGAACGGGCACTGGGGTCAGAGGGATTGATTACGGAGAGATCCATGCCGGCACCCACCAGTACGAAGAAAACGGTGGCGAATAGGCCAACGATGGGTGTGACCGCCGCCTGGATCTCGTGGCGATGTTTGGAGGTGCTGGCGATCAAACCAGCAGCGAAAGCCCCAAGGGCTGCCTCCAAACCAATCGCCGATGCAACCAAACAACTTACGGCCAGGAGCAGGTAAGAAGCAATCAACTTGTCGCCTGGGGCCTTGAGCTGATCGATCAGCCAGTCGAAAGCGGGGGCAGCCTTCTGGCTTAAAAACAGGGCCACCACCACAAACAGGACTGCCGCCACTACGAGCTGCACGATGGGTCCAATCTCCAAACTTCCGCCTGCTCCCAAGGACACCACGATGGCCAGAATGACGATTCCGAGGATGTCGTCGAGAACCGCTGCCCCTATAACAATTTGGCCCTCACGAGTACGCAAATAGCCCAATTCACCGAAGACACTTGCGGTGATACCAATGCTGGTGGCGGTCATTGAGGCACCAGCGAAGATCGCTGGTATCGCTTCGACATTGAAGATTGCCATCAAGCCGAGGGTGCCGAGTGCGAAGGGCAGCACCACACCAACCACGGCAACACTGAAGGCCTGGGCCCCCACCGCCATCAGTTCCTCAAGCTCACTCTCGATACCCGTGAGGAAAAGCAAGGAGTAAAGCCCCAGCGTTGCCACCGCCTGCAGGGCTCCGAAGCTCTCGTTGTAGACAGCTGGAATTTCGTCTACCGGCACGTGCGACAAACCGGAGACAACATCGGAGAAGGCTCCGGAAAGCTGCACCTGAGTCTCCGGCGGGACCAGAAGATGCAGACCAGAGGCGCCGATCAGCACCCCGGCCAAAAGTTCACCAAGGATTGTTGGGAGCTCAAACCGCACCAACACCTCCGCCAAGGTGCGAGCAGCAACAAAGATCAGCATGAAGCGCAGAACGCCGATCAGAGTTTCTGCTAATTCGAGATCGTGACTGCTGATTTCGATCAGCAGGGTGGGCAGCAGCATCAAGCCGGAGAGGTCTCACGCCGAACCTTAATGGTCATTCCGCCAGCGGACTGTTCGGTGGAAGATCCCAATTAACTGGGGATGCTGTAAAAGCTGCCTTTTTGGAAGGCAGCTCTGGTTGTGATGGCTACGGTCCAGACAATTCATTGAGTTGGGCTCCAAGCACCCCTGGCCTGACGGTGATTCCACGCTCCATGGCTTGCTGATCCCCCATGACCACTTCTGAGCCCCTCGATCTACGACTGCCGACTCCCGGCTGTTACAACGACCCCGAACGGGCTGGCCTGGACGCCAAGAGCGTCTTCGACGGCATGACCGAGCATCTGTTCTTTACCCTCGGCAAGCTCGCCCCAACCGCCAGCCGCCATGACCTCTACATGGCCCTGAGCTATGCGGTGCGCGATCGCCTGATGATGCGCTATCTCGCCACCACGGAGGCGATGCGCGCCCATCCCCAGAAGTCCGTTGCCTATCTGTCGGCTGAATTTCTGATCGGCCCACAGCTGAACAACAACCTGCTGAATCTGGGGATCCAGAAGGAAGCTGAGGAAGCGCTGAAGAACTTCGGGATCGAGTCCCTCCAGCAGATCCTCGATGTGGAGGAGGAGCCCGGCCTCGGCAACGGCGGACTGGGCCGACTTGCGGCCTGCTATATGGAATCCCTCGCCAGCCTGAAGATCCCCGCCACGGGATATGGCATTCGCTACGAGTTCGGAATCTTCGACCAGCTGATTCGCGATGGCTGGCAGGTGGAGATCACCGACAAATGGCTGAAGGGAGGCTGGCCCTGGGAACTGCCCCAGCCCGATGAGGCCTGTTTCGTCGGCTTTGGCGGCCGTACCGAGAGCTACATCGACGACAAGGGCAGCTACCGCTCCCGCTGGATCCCCGCCGAGCATGCCATCGGCATCCCTCACGATGTACCGGTGCTGGGGTACCGCGTCAACATCTGCGACCGCCTGCGACTCTGGCGTGCCGATGCAACCGAAAGCTTCGACTTCTATGCCTTCAACATCGGCGACTACTACGGCGCCGTTGAGGAGAAGGTGGGCAGCGAAACCCTCTC
The DNA here is from genome assembly GCA_913048995.1 of uncultured Synechococcus sp. Classification (GTDB taxonomy): domain Bacteria; phylum Cyanobacteriota; class Cyanobacteriia; order PCC-6307; family Cyanobiaceae; genus RCC307. The sequence goes on from CAJWXK010000111.1 coordinate 2,761, forward strand.
CAAGGTGCTGTACCCGAATGACGGTACCGATGAAGGTCGCCGTCTCCGCCTGAAGCAGCAGCACTTCTTCGTGAGCTGCTCCCTGCAGGACATGCTGCGCAGTCTCGACAACCGCGGCCTACCCATCGAGGACTTCCCCAGGTACTGGACCGTTCAGCTCAACGACACGCACCCCGCCATTGCCGTGGCGGAGCTGATGCGACTGCTGATTGACGACCGCCATATGGATTGGGACAAAGCCTGGGACATCACCTCCCGGTCGGTCGCCTACACCAACCACACCCTGCTGCCGGAGGCCCTGGAGAAGTGGGATCTGAACCTGTTCGGCAACCTGCTGCCTCGCCATCTGGAGCTGATCTACGAGATCAACCGCCGCTTCCTGCAGCAACTTCGTCTGCGTTATCCCGGCAACGACTCCATCCAGCGCAAGCTGTCGATCATCGACGAAGACGGCAGCAAAGCGGTGCGCATGGCACACCTGGCCACCATCGGTGCCCATCACGTGAACGGCGTGGCAGCCCTGCACTCCGATCTGGTCAAGACCGACCTGCTGCCGGAATTCGCTGAGCTCTGGCCCGAGAAATTCACCAACGTGACCAACGGCGTCACCCCCCGCCGCTGGATGGCCCTGGCCAACCCTGAACTCTCCACTTTGCTCAACGAGCACATCGGTGAGGACTGGATCTCCAACATGGAGAACCTGCGCAAGCTGGAGGAGCGCCAGAACGACCAGGGCTTCCTTGAGCACTGGGGCAACACCAAGCTGTCGGTGAAGCGCAAGCTGGCCAGCTACATCCATCGCAACACCGGTGTGCTGGTGGATCCCTCCACGTTGTTCGACGTGCAGGTGAAGCGCATCCACGAGTACAAGCGCCAGCACCTCAATGCGCTGCAGGTGATCACCCAGTACCTGCGGATCAAGAACGGCCGAGCCGACGGCATGGCCCCCCGCACCGTGATCTTCGGTGGCAAGGCCGCTCCTGGCTACTACATGGCCAAACTGATCATCCGCTTCATCAACGGCATCGCCGAGACCGTCAACGCCGATCCCGACATGGACGGCCGCCTGCGGGTGGTGTTCCTGCCGGATTACAACGTGAAGCTCGGCGAGCAGGTCTACCCCGCCTCCGACCTCTCCGAGCAGATCTCCACCGCCGGCAAAGAAGCCTCCGGCACCGGCAACATGAAGTTCGCCATGAATGGTGCCCTCACGATCGGCACCCTCGATGGCGCCAACGTCGAGATCCGCGAACAGGTGGGTGCAGAGAACTTCTTCCTCTTCGGCAAAACCACACCGGAGATCGAAGAACTGCGCGCCAGTGGCTACCGCCCCTGGGAGCTGCTGGCTGAACTGCCCGAACTGGAGGCTGTGCTTCACCTGGTGGAGCAGGGCCACTTCAGCAATGGCGACACCGAACTGTTCCGCCCGCTGGTGGACAACCTGCGCGGCCAGGACCCCTTCTTTGTCTTTGCTGATTTTGCGGCCTACATGGACGCCCAGGACCAGGTCAGCCAGGCCTGGGCTGACCGCCAGCACTGGAATCGCATGAGCCTGCTCAACAGCGCACGAATGGGCTATTTCTCCTCCGACCGCTCCATCCGCGAGTACTGCGACAACATCTGGAAAGCATCCGCTTTCCCGGTGAAGGTGACCTGCCAGAGCAGCGAGCTCAACAACCACCAGTAGGGCTCATGGCCCTGAGGGGGAGCATGCTTCCCCTCAGGGCAGGTCAGGCGTTTGGTGCAGGAGCCGGTTGAGCCTGAGTCGATCCACATTGAGTGGATCAGGAGCGAGCTCACCTGCAAGCTCTTTAAATTTCTGCTCCACCGCTTCCGGCACCCGCACATCAAAGATGCGCTCCATCAAGACCTCGATGGAGAACAAGTGCGCATTGATTGACTCCAGGTCACTGAGGGCCTGAGCCAGCTCATCGGCTTCTCCAGCAGCAGGTGCTCCAGCACCGGTCCCGGCTGGCTGAGCATCAGAAGCTGATGGGGTGTCAGGTGATTGAGACTGGGACTGGTGTTTTTGGAGATCCTCCAAAACCCGACCAGCCAAGGTGCGAAACGATTGCAGTGCCGCCCAGTTGAGCTCCTGCTGTTGACGCAGGCTTGGATTTTCCCTGATTAACCGGTCGTGCTCGCGGTAGAAGCGGCGACAATCAGGGCATTGGCAGGGCTCGTCCGGCACCGCTTTTCCCTCTTGGACCAAACCCCATCATGGCATCAGGCAGCCAAGGACTGATCTGATTCATCGTCGTGGTCTTCTGCCGTGGTGGCCGCGGGGAGCGGGATCTCGATCGAACTGACCACATGGATCACATCGCGCAGGCGCATGGCATCGGCGAACCAACCCATGGCCTGCTCGAGATCACCCCGGCGCTCAGCATCAGTTGCCTGGTCTTCATGGGCTTCAGCGAGCAGCGCAAGCCAGCAGAGACTGCGGGCCTGCACAACAGACAGATCTAATTCCGTGGGCTGAGTCGTGGCGATGCGCTCACTCTCTTGCTGCACCAACAGCCGCAGCCGCAGGTCGTGGAGCTGGGTCATGACTCCGTGTTAGCCACCCAAACGCTAGCGGCAGGGGCAAG
>CAJWXK010000112.1 GCA_913048995.1 uncultured Synechococcus sp.
ATGAGCCCATTCCCATTCCCCACCGCCTTGGTGCATGAGTGGTTCAGCCCGCGCTCGCTTGGTGGGGCTGAGCAGGTGGTGCAGGTCATGGATGAGTTGCTCCACCCGCAGCTCTTCGCGCTGGTGGATGGGGAGAGCCGGCGGTCATCGAGTTGGTTGGCAGGTCGGGAGGTGCACACCTCTTTTATTCAGCGCTTGCCCTGGGGAACAAGTCATGTGCAGCAGTACTTGCCGTTGTTGCCCATCGCGATTGAGCAGCTTGATCTCAGCGGGTTCCCGCTGGTGCTCAGCAGTAGTCATCTGGTCGCCAAAGGGGTGCTGACCTCTCCCGAGCAGCTGCATGTCAGCTATGTGCATACCCCTGTGCGCTACGCCTGGGATCAGATGCACGCTTATTTGCGTCGGTCCACGTTGGCCCGCGGTCCGCTGGGTCCTTTGGTGCGTTGGCAGTTGCACCAGTTGCGTCAGTGGGATGTTTTGAGTGCCTCAAGGCCCGATCAGCTGATTGCCAATTCCCGCTTCACGGCCCAGCGCATCGCTCGCTATTGGGGACGCCGCGCGGAGGTGCTTCCCCCGCCGGTTGAGGTGGCAAGGTTTGACTGGCAGCAGCCGCGGGAGGAGTTCTATCTCTCGGTCTGTCGGCTGGTGCCTTACAAACGCGTGGATTTGGTCGTTCAGGCTTGCCGTGAGCTGAACCTTCCCTTGCTGGTTGTCGGCGATGGCCCTGAGCGCCAGCGCCTCGAAGCTCTTGCTGGTCCCCGAACCCAGTTCCTGGGTCGTTGCCCTGCCGATGAAGTGGAGCAGTTGATGGCACGTTGTCGTGCCTACCTCTACGCGGGCTTAGAGGATTTTGGTATTGCCCCAGTGGAAGCCATGGCTGCTGGTGCGCCGGTGATCGGCCTTGGCCGCGGCGGCTTGCTTGATACGGTTCGCTGCTTGCAGCAGCATCCGTCGACGGCGACGGGGCTGCTGTTTGCCGATCAGAGCCTGAATGCAGTGACCGCTGCCTTGCGCCGCTTTGAAGCCGAGCAGCTCTGGAAGCGACTGCCCTCCGAGCAGCTCAGGAGGCACGCTGAGGGATTTTCCCCTCAACAGTTCAAGCAACGCTTACAGTCGCTCCTCGTTGAATGGGTCGATCGCCACGCGATCTCCTTTTAACCCCCTGTGCCTGTGGGGTAGCTGCCCTAGATCAGCTGGGGACAGCTGACCACGATCCGTACGGTGCCTAAAGCGCTCGTCAAGCAATGCTTTCGAGACCCTCAACCCTGCAATCCACGACACCAAGGGTTGGTCTCAACGTCGCTCGCCTCCATTTCGTCAGACCTCTGGCGCTGTTGAAACGCACCGGTGACATCAGCTTTTCCCTGGCACTGCTGACCTTGGGGGCACCGCTGCTCTTGACCATTGCCCTTTGCGTCAAGCTCACCTCCCCCGGGCCTGTGTTTTTCGTGCAGAAGCGCATCGGCCGCGGTTACAGGCGTTTCGGTTGCATCAAGTTCCGCACCATGGAACTGGATGCCGATCGTCGCCTGCAGGCCTTGCTGGAGTCTTCCCCGCAGCTGAGATCTGAATTTGATAAGGATCACAAATTGCGCAATGACCCGCGCATCACGCCGATCGGTCAGTTTCTGCGCACCACCAGCCTCGATGAGCTGCCGCAGCTGGTCAACATCCTGCGCGGCCAGATGAGTGTGGTTGGTCCTCGCCCAATCGTGGAACAGGAAATTCCTCGGTATGGCGCTGCGATGGATCAGGTCCTTTCCGTGCGTCCTGGACTGACGGGGCTCTGGCAGGTCTCAGGGCGCAACAACGTCAGCTACCAGCGCCGCGTGCTGCTGGATCTCACTTATGTGAATCGCCGCACCCTCGGCCTCGATCTCTTCATCCTGCTCCGCACCGTGGTGGTGGTTCTTTTCCCGAACAACAAGGGCGCTTATTGAATGGATGTCATGACGGCAAGCCCCGCACCGCTCCAGCCCAGCCACTGCAGCGCCATGCGGCGGCTTAGCCCAAGCATCTGATTGACGGATTTCGCTGTCACTTTTTTTGCCTGCTGATTCAGCACGGGCTTTGATTTCTTTTGGCCGTTGTAGTGGTTGATGCCTCCCAGCTGCACACCCACCGCATGGGCGTAGGCAGCCTGAGAGACACCGGCATTGGGAGATGGATCGCTGGCGCCATCGCGTAATGAGCTACCTAGTTGCCCCAGGGTGAGTGCCACCAGGCGGCATGGCAGCCAGGTCAGGGCATCATCGAGGCGGGCACCGGCGGTCCCTAGCCAGCGCAACCGCCCGCGGCGGTAGCCGAGCATGGAATCAAGCGTGCTTCCGGCCTTGAAGCCCCAGGCCAACGCCAGAGGTCCAGGCAGGGCTGGATCAACCTGCCAGAGCATTGCTCCGACAAGCATCCAGAACAGGGGGGCAAAGAGGCCATCAACGCCATTTTCACTGGCGGTCTCAGCCGCCGCGCGCAGCAGCTCCTGTTGCGGCAGCCCCTCTACATCACGGCCCACGATCCAGGCCAGGCGTTGGCGCGCCTGAGGCAGATCTGGTGGATCTGCGCTGAGAGGCTCCATGACCTGTTCCACGGCTAGACGCAGGCTGCGGCCGGCCAAAGCACTCGCCAGGCCGATGATCAGCAGTGGCCAAAGCCAGAGCTGATGGCAGCTCAACTGCTCAATGGCCATGCCAGCGCTGATGCTGCCGCCCACCAGCAGCACTGTGATCAACCCACCCCCTAGGCGCAGGCCCAAGGGGCTTTCACCGGAGATGGTTTCTGTGATCCATCTGAGCCTTGTGATGAACCAGCCCATCACCTGAACAGGATGCAGGCACCAACGCGGATCACCAATCAGGTAATCAAGACCGCAGGCAGCGGCGACCAGCAGCCAGCCAATCAGGCGGCTTTCAGCCAGCTGAACATTGCCCGCAAACCCTTACCCACTTCTTCGATTTTGTGGGTGCGGTCACGCTCGCGGATCTTGTTCATCTCAGGTTTGCCGGCATCACATTCGGCGACGAAGTTCTTGGCAAAGGTGCCGTCCTGGATGTCACCCAGGATGCGCTTCATCTCGGCCTTGGTGTCAGCGGTGATGAGGCGGGGGCCGCTCACGTAGTCGCCGTATTCAGCGGTGTTGGAAATCGAATCGCGCATGGCGGACAGGCCGCCTTTCACCATCAAATCCACGATCAACTTCACCTCGTGGAGGCACTCGAAGTAGGCCAGCTCAGGCTGGTAGCCCGCTTCAACAAGGGTTTCGAAACCGGCTTTGACGAGCTCTGAAAGGCCGCCGCAGAGGACCGCCTGCTCGCCAAATAAGTCAGTCTCAGTCTCCTCTTTGAAGTTGGTTTCGAGAATGCCTGCGCGTGTGCCGCCGATGCCTTTGGCATAGGCCATCGCCAAACCACGGGCGTTGCCGGAAGCGTCCTGCTCGATGGCGAACAGGGCAGGAACACCCTGGGCGTTCTGGTATTCCCAACGCACGGTGTGGCCTGGGCCCTTGGGAGCGATCATCACCACATCGACATCGGCTGGAGGTTGGATCAGCCCGAAGCGGATGTTGAAGCCGTGGGCAAAGCTCAGCACCTTGCCCGAACTCAGGTGCGGCGCGATTTCCTTGTCATAGACCTCTTTCTGGAATTCATCGGGCAGCAGCACCATGATCCAGTCGGCCTTGGCGGCTGCATCAGCAACACTGAGGACCTCCAGGCCATCAGCCTTGGCCTTCTCGGCTGAGCGGCTGCCCTCGTAGAGGCCAACCACAACATCCACACCACTGTCCTTGAGATTCAGTGCGTGGGCATGGCCCTGGGAGCCGTAGCCGATGATTGCCACTGTCTTACCGCTGAGCAAGCCCAGGTCAGCGTCGTTGTCGTAGTACAGGGTGGCCATCCGGACTTGGGGCAGGGCAAACAGGGAGCCTACCCAAACGACTGGTCAGGCCTCGCTGGGATTGCTGATCACCCGGTCGATCAGGCCATACTCCTTAGCCTCTTCTGCGCTGAGGAAGTAATCGCGGTCGGTGTCCTTGACGATCTTCTCAAGACTCTGCCCGCTCATTTCAGACAATTGCTGGTTGAGTTGATCCTTCATGCGCAGGATCTCGCGGGCCTCGATCTCAATGTCACTGGCCTGCCTTTGGGCGGTTCCACCCAGTGGCTGGTGAATCATGATTCGGCTGTGGGGCAGAGCAACCCGCTTGCCCTTGGTGCCCGCTGCCAGCAGGAAGGCTCCCATCGACGCAGCCAGGCCCACACAGATGGTGACCACATCAGCTTTGACGTATTGGATCGTGTCGTAGATGGCCAGGCCCGCAGTCACTGAACCACCAGGGGAGTTGATGTAGAGATAGATCGGCTTACTGCTGTCCTCAGAGTCGAGGTAAAGCATCTGCGCGACGAGGGCATTGGCGACGCCGTCATTGACCTCTTGACCAAGAAAGAGGATGCGCTCGACGCCGAGGCGGGTGTAGATATCGACCCAGCGTTCGTACTGGCTGCCTGGGAGGCGGTAAGGAACGCTGGGAGTGCCGATGGGCATGGGTCAGGGGCTGCGGAGTTTGGATCAGATCAACGGCGGGCGGCTCAGGCCGCCACAGGGGATGGCAAATCTTTCTTGCTGCTCAGCACTCGATCGATCAGGCCGTACTCGAGGGCTTGGTCAGGGGTCATGTAGGTCATCCGATCGGAATCAGAGCTGAGCTGATCGACGCTGCGACCGGTGTTTTCCGAAAGCATCTCCAGCATGGTGCGCTTGTTGTGCAGCACTTCCTTGGCGCGGATCTGGATGTCGGTGGCTTGCCCCCGGGCGCCGCTTCTTGGTTGGTGCAAGACGATTGAGGCGTTTGGCAGCGAGGCGCGCTGACCTTTGGTGCCTGCCGAGAGAATCATGGCGGCAGTGCCCATGGCCTGACCGATGCAGATGGTGTGCACCGGAGGTTTGACGTATCGGATGGTGTCGCAGATGGCGAAGGCTTCCGTCTCAAAGCCGATGGCTTCGCCGGAATACCAACTGGTGCCGGTGGAGTTGATGTAGAAGAAAATTGGCTTATCTGGGTTGTCAAACTCCAGATACAGCAGCTGGGCGATGATCAGCTCAGTGACATCGATGCCCAACTGACGTTTGGAATCGTCATCACTGAACAGCGGTAATCCCAGATAGACGATGCGCTCCTTCAGCAGGAGCGAAGGCAGGTCCGGTGGTGGGGTGCGGAAATTGCCACCGCCACCTTCGTAGTACGGGGCCGACACCGATCGGATGTCTGAGGCGGAATAGGGCGCTGACATCGCCTTGCGCGAGTCGGCTGAGCCTAGCGAGCCTCTGAGGGCCTGGCGAAAACCATGCG
>CAJWXK010000113.1 GCA_913048995.1 uncultured Synechococcus sp.
GGCAACCGCGGCGTGGACGGCAAAGTGGCCGCCATCCGCTGGGCCCGTGAGCAACGGGTGCCGTTCCTGGGCCTCTGCTTGGGCATGCAGACCGCTGTGATCGAATGGGCCCGCAATACCGCCGGCTTAGTGGGTGCTACCAGCGCTGAGCTTGAGCCTGCTACCACCCACCCGGTGATTCACCTCCTCCCTGAACAGCAAGACGTGGTGGATCTGGGCGGCACCATGCGTCTGGGCGTGTACCCATGCCGCTTAACCCCGGGCACCCGTGGCCACGACCTCTACAGCGACGAGGTCGTCTACGAGCGTCACCGCCATCGCTATGAGTTCAACAACGCCTACCGCAACCTTTTCCTGGAATCGGGCTACGAGATCAGCGGCGTCTCTCCCGATGGACGCCTTGTGGAATTGATCGAGCTCAAAGGGCACCCCTTCTTCCTGGCCTGTCAGTACCACCCTGAATTTTTGTCTCGCCCCGGTCGACCCCATCCGCTGTTTACTGGTTTGATCAACGCCGCCCGAGAGCGCCTGCCCCAGTCCCCCAGCGAGGCCCTCAGCCAGCGCGCGTGAGCAGAAGCCCCATCAACCTGCCGGTGGTGGAAACCTTCCATTCCCTTCAAGGTGAAGGAATCCATGGCGGCCGCAGCGCCTTCTTTATCCGCCTAGGGGGATGCCGTGTGGGATGCCATTGGTGCGACACCAAACACTCCTGGCCTGAAACGACGCACCCTGAAACCAATGTGGTCGAACTGGCTACAGCGACAGCCTTGGCCCAGCAACAGGGTGCTGCCTTTGTCGTAATCACTGGTGGCGAACCGCTACACCACAACCTCGACAAGCTCTGCAAAGCTCTGGACCAAGCTGCACCTCAGTTACCGCGCCATCTGGAAACCAGCGGCGTCGACGCATTCAGTGGGTGCTTCAGCTGGATCACGCTCTCGCCCAAACGCCACAACCCACCGACGGCTGAACTGCTGAATCGTTGCCATGAACTCAAGGTGGTGGTCCATGAAGCAGCCGATCTGACCTTTGCCCAAAGCATGGCTGAAGCAGCCAACCGGGCAGGTAACAGCCCTGCACTGCTGCTGCAACCAGGGTGGGAAAGCAGCGACGGTCAGCGACTGGCACTGGAGTTCGTTCGTAGCCAACCGGCCTGGCGCCTCAGCCTGCAAAGCCACAAGTGGCTCGGGGTGCGCTAGTTCAGTGAGATGACTTCAGCAGCTTCCAGCACCGCTATCGCCCTGCTCTCAGGCGGGCTTGATTCCGCTACCGCCGCCGCTCTGGCCCTTGAAAGCGGGAAGCACGTCATCGGCCTTTCCTTCGATTACGGCCAGCGACATCGACGTGAGCTACAAGCCGCCGCCACCGTGGCCAAAACCCTTGGACTGGCAGAGCACCACACCATCAACGTCAACCTGGCGGCCTGGGGGGGATCTTCCTTAACAGACCTGGCCCAGCCGGTGCCGAATCAAGGAGTGGAAGCGGGCGTGATTCCCAGCACCTATGTGCCAGGTCGCAACACCGTCTTTATTGCCCTAGGACTAAGCCTGGCGGAAGCCAAGGGAGCTGATCAGCTGGTGCTGGGTGTCAACGCCGTGGATTATTCGGGCTATCCGGACTGCCGCCCCGATTATCTGAAAGCCTTCCAGACCTTGGCAGATCTGGCTAGTCGCAGTGGCCGAGAGGGCCGCGGCACCCGCCTATGGGCACCTCTGGTGGAGTGGAGCAAGACGCGGATCGTTCAAGAGGCCCTCCGGCTGGAGGTACCGATAGAAGAGACATGGAGCTGCTATGCCGGCGGTGAGATTCCCTGCGGCGTTTGCGACAGCTGCCGCATCCGCGACGCCGCCCTAAAGGAGGCCGGCCGCCCAGATCTCGCCAGTCGATGAACCCGCTGCCCTGGTGGAAGCCCGAGGTCTTGGCCACGGCATTGGCAGAACGGTATGGCCGCCAAGGCCTGGTCTGGCTTGATGGAGATGGCAGCAAGCTGGGCCGACATGCAGTCCTGGCAGCCGGACCAGAGCAGGTGCTGCGCTGCGAGGGCCTGCCTGGTGATCCTTCAGCCACAAACCCATTCGAGGCCCTATCGGTTGCTTTTTCCGGCAAGGCGGGGCACTGGTTGGGCTGGCTCAGCTATGAAGCTGGTGCTTGGGTCGAACCTGCAGAGCACTGGCAAGCGCCACAAATGGCGGTCCTATGGGCTGCGCGCTATTCAGTGGTGATTGAACTGGATCTACAGCAGCAGACCATTCAGCTGCTCGGCGAAGGCCCACGCCACGACGAGCTCATGGGTCTGCTCCACGGACCGGCACCCCTAATCCATCCAGTGAAGACCTCAATCCAGCCAGAGGCGTGGTGCTGGCACAGCGGCCGTAGGAACTACACGAAACAGGTTGAAAAAGTGCGGGCATGGATTGCCGGGGGAGATCTGTTCCAAGCCAACCTCACCGACTGCGCAGAGCAGACACTGACTCAACCCGCAGATCCTTTGGCTCTCTACGAACGGTTGAGGCAGAGCTGCCCAGCGCCCTTTGGTGGCGTCATGATCGCCAGCAGACAAGAAGCGGTTCTAAGCGCCTCGCCTGAACGTTTTCTTCAGGTGGATAGCCAGGGGCTGGTGGAAACAAGACCAATCAAAGGGACCCGGCCGCGCAACAGCAATCCAATGCGTGATGCAGATGCCGCAGCGGAACTGGTGACCAGCCCCAAGGATCGAGCGGAGAACGTGATGATCGTCGACCTGATGCGCAACGACCTTGGTCGGGTCTGCAGCTTCGGCAGCATCAACGTGCCCCAGCTGGTGGGCCTAGAGAGTTATCCGCAAGTTCACCACCTCACATCAGTGGTGACTGGCGTTCTCAAACAACCTCTCGATACCGCTGGCCTCCTGCAGGCCTGCTGGCCAGGGGGGTCTATCACCGGCGCACCCAAGATCCGGGCATGTGAGCGGCTGAGCAGTCTTGAGCCAGTGCCACGCGGCCCGTACTGCGGAAGCTTTTTTCACCGACGCCCTAACGGAAGATTTGACAGCAACATCCTGATCCGCAGCGTGCTCATGCTTGGCAAACGCTTGCGGGTGCATGGGGGCTGCGGGATCGTGGCGGACTCTGACCCTCAGCTGGAGGCCGACGAACTCGGCTGGAAAGTGCAGCCCTTGATTGATGCCCTTGCCTGAGTCAGATCCAACTCAAGAGGCCATTGCCTGGTGTGAAGACCAATGGGGACACCCAGATGAAATTGCTTTGCCCCTGAGTGATCGGGGCCTGAGCCTGGGCGATGGTGTCTTCGAGACAGTCCTAATACGTCAGGGAAAACCACAACTATTGCGCGAGCACCTGCAACGCTGGCAGAAGAGCGCAGAACTACTTGAGTTGCCACCTCCTCCTGAGAAAAGCGATGTAGTCGCTTGGCTCGGCGAAGCAATCGACCGCAGCCGCATTGAAGATGGTGCCATGCGTATCAATTGGAGCCGAGGCAGCAGCAACCGAGGTCTAAAGCCACCACGGACACCAATCGGGCGTTGCTGGGGAACCCTGCATGCCCACCTACCAAGGTTTGAGACCACCCGAGTTGTGATCAGCAAGAAGGTGCGCCGTTGGAGCAATGATCCACTGGCACTCTGCAAAAGCCTGAACTACGGCGCCCAAGTCTTGGCAAGAAGTGAAGCTATACGTCAAGGCGCCGATGATGCACTGCTGCTCAACGATGAAGGGCAGTTGTGCTGCGGCAGCAGCGCCAACATCCTTGTCCTGCGGTCAGGGCAATGGCTGACGCCACCGCTGCGGAGCGGATGTCTACCCGGAGTCATGCGAGGCCGTGGAGTTGATCTGAGACTGATCAGAGAGGAGGAACTCAGTTCGACACTGAGGGAAGAGGACCCAGCAGTTCTGCTCAACAGTGTTGATTGCCGACCCCTGAATGAGCAGGCAAAAACGCTTGCAAAATCACTATTCGAGCAAATTTTAAGTTCAGAGTGAACACCTAAAAAACCATTTCACGAAAGAGATTTGGAAATTATGTCCCAAATCAGCATTTCGTGATCATTCACACTGTTTCGACAGAGATCACGTGGCTTGATAATAAGTACCCTGATAACCCACTCATGCAATTACTAAACTGCACGTATAGAAACATCCTCGAAAGAATGATAATTGTACGGTGTTTTGCAAGCGGAGGCTTCTATCTTGAGCGAGTAGTTTTCCCTTTCGAGATCCTCAACTTTCAAGCACCTGAAAATACTGAAGTCGAGGTATGGTCGCACGGATTAGGATGCCCTGAATTAGTTAACACATTGGCAATCAATGAGTTAACCGTTGAAACGACAGAAGCTTACGCTTGAACTAATCAAATAATTGACATTTACTCAGCATTTTGGCGATGCCAAAATGCTGATAGGCCGCAAAGGGGAAACAGCATGCCAGGAACTATCTATTACTTAAAGTAACGAATACCGCGATAAATTAGGTGATGCTGAGAGCAAGATTCCATTTCAACCCCAATCAAAGCAGCTGTTTTAGGTGAGCGAATAAATCCTTCTGGGAGGCAAAGTTCATCAGTGCTAGCGACGGCTACTTGGCGTGCCTGATAGACCGACCGCCTGTAGGTCAATTTCTCTTGGGACTTCGGAGCCAGTTCGGTACGGGGCTCATATTGATGGCCCCGGAAAGTCAAAGTGGTCATGGTGGTTCTGCGAGTCAGCCCAGGTCCCCGTTCCATGGCCTGGAATGAAGTGCGCCTTGCGAGCAAGGTGAACGCTTTCAGTAGCAACTGCTACAGACAAATCGTGACAAAGGCCAATCCACAAGAGGCGTTCATGCGAGCACAGACTACAGATTTCTTAACAAGGAAGTCTTGAGCGCAAGAACCCAGCCTTCGGGAACTAGAACTCTTAACGACGTCTCAGCTTCAATGGAATCAAAACAAGCGATCGCTACTGCACTGCTGAGTGCAACCATCTTGGTTGGCGGCTGCAGCACTGATCAAAAGAAGGAAACGGCGGCACACACAGCGGAGGCAGGAGATGTCCTCGTCATTGGTGAAAACACCCAAGTAGTTTTGAAGAAGCCTTTCAAGCCAGGCACTCCCAACGGCCTCTACGACGGGGGAGTTACAGAGATATCAGATTCTGGAGAAGAGCTGCATTTTGAAGTGAATGCCGTCTGCAGCATGCCTGACCTACCTGGCTGGCCTCAATACGACAATATCTTCGGAA
>CAJWXK010000114.1 GCA_913048995.1 uncultured Synechococcus sp.
CTGGAGGTGGGCATGCCTCCCACCGGTGGTCTTGGCATCGGCATCGACCGGCTGGTCATGCTTTTGACCGATAGCCCCTCGATCCGTGATGTGATTGCTTTCCCTTTGCTGAAGCCGGAAAGCCGAGATTGGACCGCAACAGTGGATAATGGTTCCACTGAGCAGATTTCCTAGCGCATGAGCGGAGAGCGCGTCGGATTTCGTTTCACCCACGCTGATGCTGTGGTGAAGCGCAACCCCCAGGGCCGGTCCCGTCGAGGCTGGGTCATGGAAGCGGTGGAACAGACCACCAGCCGTGGCACCAAGATGCCTGCATACCGCATCCGCTGGCGTGACAGCGAGCGTCCAGAAATCGTGTTGCAGCACATGCTGATCGCGGATCCAGATCCAACACCACCGCCGGAGGGTGTGAATCTGGTGCCTCCTGCTCCTAAGGCTTAAGCCTGGTTACGAAAGCGATAAACCATCATTCCAAGGTGTTCTTTGATCACCATGGTGCTTTGCTCTAGTGCTTTTGCGCTGGGAACCAAGCTCAGCACGATGCTTCTGATGGTTGCTTTACCACCAGGCTTGAGGCGGTAGTCACTGGCGACAGGAATCACTGCGATTCCAGGAAGTTTTCGGAAGCTGGCAAATGCCCTTGGCATATGGAAGGCGCTTGTGACCAGGAGCAAGCGTTTCCAGCCTCGCTTCAGCGCCATGGTTTTGATTGCTGCAGCTTCTTGGGCAGTCGTCTTCGAGGCTCCATTAATGATGATCGCGCTGGCCGGCACATCAAGCTCTAGGGCTAGTTCCTTTGCTAAATGGGCCTCAGTCCGTGTTGGGTCATCGCGTCCAAAGCTCACCAGGCCCCCGCTGGTGATTAGCTGTCTTGCTTTCTGCTGACGCAATAGCCGTACTCCGGTGAGCAAGCGGTCACCGGCATCTCCGACTTCGACGCCTAGTCCATGGGGGCCAGCTGGTCGGATGCCGCCTCCCAGTACCAGGACGACATCGGCAGAAGGGATGACCTTGGGAGTCAGTGAAGTGGCTTCTTGCTCCAGTGGTCTGAGCAGTGCATCACTGACCAAGGGCAATGAGGGCAAGGTAAGCAGCAACAGGCCACTGGCTGATAGCCCTGGGGCCCAGCGGCGCTGGCGGTTGAGTAGGGCAATCCATTGCAGCAGCAGACTGAGGCCGAGTGGGTAAAGCAACTGCGGCAGCATCTTGCTGAGCCAGAACCCCATCAACCCTGTTCTCGACGTAAGCGTTCAAGTTCTTGCTCCGCTTCAAAGCGTTTCCAGGCCTCCTCTAGATCTGCATGGCCTGCCTCTGGAGGGGATGGGGGAGGTTTTGGACTCTCCTGCTCCGCTTTGGCAATGGCTTCCTTGAGCTGGCGGTTCTCTTCCCCGAGCACCGACAGAGACTGCCACTTCTCGCGTCCCTGGCCCATCAAGCTGCCTAGATGCACCTCTGCCCGGCTGGCTAGGTCTGTGGCATTGGCGCCCTGGGCTCTCTCCACCCGTCCACGCCATGCACGGATGTCTTCACTGAGCACCAGTAGTTCAGAGCGGAGGGCCTGTGCTTTGGCCTCGATTTCTTGCAGGCGTGATTGGCGCCGCTGCTGTTGAGCGCGGTGTTGCTCTTGCTCTAGAAGCTCCCGCTGTCCGGGGTGGTTTTTGAGAAAGCTGTCGAACTGTTGCTCCAGCTCTCGTTCGAGCTCCTGCCACCAGTTGCTCTGCATTGATTCACTCAGCCGGAGCGTCCGGGGCGCGGGTGATTAGAGGGGCCTCGATTTCCTCCTGCAGAGGGCTGATCGCCCCTTCTCGAGAGCGCAACAGCAGCTGCGTCAATCGGGCAACGGCTCCCTCCCCCATGTCCTCGCTGCCGATCGCATCAAAGGCACGACGGTAAATCCCCTCGAGCTCATCGATCAGTGACTCGCGCACTCGTCGTACTAAAGCGCGTTGTTCTTCCCGTCCCATGCTTCAGCTCGACTGATACAGCTCAGTCTGCTCGCCATCGCAGGGTTCGAGTAGGTGGATGCTGAAGTGCTCTCGGTTATCGCTCCAGCGATGTCGCTTCTGCCAGCCCGCACGGGAGGCCAATGTCAGAAATGCCTTGGGGCTGAATTTGTAGCTGTACTCAGTGATCAGTTCTTCCCCTGGAGCGAAGCAGCTCTCCATCCCGGCCACGATCAGCTGTTGCTCTCCCTTCGCCGTTAAGGACATGGCTATGCGGCTGTGCGCTTCGTCCCAGCGGGCTTGGTAAGAAAAGCCATCCATGTTGAGTTTGGCTCCCAGATCACGCTGGAGACGATCCAACAGGTTGAGGGCAAAGGCTGCGGAGATGCCTGCCGCATCGTCGTAGGCCGCCTCCAGAAGGGCTGAATCGCGGGGTTGATCGATGCCGATGAGCAGCATTCCCTCAGGTCCCAGCAATTGCCGCAGGCGGGTCAGAAAGGTGATGGCTTCGCTGGGGCAGAAATTCCCCAGTGAGCTGCCTGGGAAAAATCCAACTCGTGGTCTTCTGAGCATCTGGGAAGGAAGCGGAAGCTCCAGTGGTTGGCTGTAGTCCGCACACAGCCCCAGCATTGGTGTGGATGGGTGGCGTTGCTGCAGCCGCTTACCGGACTTAACCAGGTGCTCGGCGCTGATGTCGATGGCCAGGTATGCGGGATCGTCCATGGCATCCAGTAATGGGGACACCTTTTCCGCGCTGCCTGCGCCGAACTCCACGAGCAAACATCCAGCAGGCAGGTTGTTGGCCATTGCTGAGCCTTTGCTGGTCAGCAAGGCCTGCTCCGTGCGGGTCAGGCTGTATTCAGGTTGTTTGGTGATGGCATCAAAGAGTTCGGATCCCTTTTGGTCGTAAAGCAGCCAGGCAGGCAATTGACGCGGTCGCCGCTGCAGTCCCTGGCGCACAGCAGCCACCACATCCGCCTTGGCTGGATGTAAGTCGATGAGCTCAAAGCTGGTGGTGCAGCTGCTGCTCATCACAGATCCCGTGCTAAGCGCAGGCCGGCAGGTTGCCAGCGGCAGTGCGGCCCATAGAAGTTGCGATAACTCAGCCGTTCGTGGCCTTTGGGTGTCAGGAAGCTGCTGCCGCGCAAGACCATCTGTGAGCTCATGAACTTGCCGTTGTATTCACCAACCGCGCCAGGGGCAGGACGGAAGCCGCGATAAGGGCCATAAGCGCTTGAGGTCCATTGCCAGAGGGAGCCGAACCACTGGTGCTGCTCTGGATGGGCCTTGGCGGCACATTCCCATTCCGCTTCGCTGGGGAGCCTGGCCTCTAGCCAGCGGGCAAGCGCCTCGGCTTCAAACCAGCTGAGGTGACGCACCGGGGCCTGAGGCCGTCGCGGTTGCATCCCCCGCAAGGTGAATTCCAGGCCCTCTGGGTACCAGTAACGAGGTGCGTTCCAGCCTTGCTCTTGCACCAGCCTCCAACCTTCTGCCATCCAGAGGCAGGCGTTGCGGTAGCCCCCATCAGCGATGAAGGCCTCCATTTGAGCGTTAGTGACCAGATCCGTGGCGATGGCGTAGGGCTCCAGCCAGAAGCGCTGCTGAGGGCTTTCGTTATCGAAATGGAAACCGCCCTGCTGGTTGTCGTGGCCAATGTCGACTAGCCCGCCATCCATCCCCAGCCATTGCTGCGCGCCCTCGACGGATGGAGGCTCCGATGCTTCCAGGCTGTAGGCCGGGGCGATGGGATTGCGATGGAACCCGTCCAGCAGGTCCATCAGCAGCAGCTCCTGGTGCTGCTGTTCGTGTTGCAGGCCCAGTTCGATCAGCTGCATGAGCTCATCGTTTGGTGGTTCGTCATTGAGCCATCGCTGCAGCTCAACATCCACCCTTTGACGCCAGCTGAGGACTTCATCAATTGTTGGCCGGCTCAGGAGACCTCGCTGCGGTCTCGGATGCCGTGGCCCAGCAGCTTCGTAATAGGAATTGAACAGCGTCGGCCAAGGCTCAGGCATCGGTTTCCACCCGGGCCTGTGAGGAACCAGCAGGAAGGTTTCAAAAAACCAGGTGGTATGACCCAGATGCCATTTCGGTGGGCTGGCATCTGCCATCCCTTGCAACACAAGATCCTCTGGCTCAAGTGGGCTGATCAGCTCAATGCTGCGTTGTCGCACCGCGGCCAGACGTTTGCTGAGGCTGGCGGCCACCCGAGGTGGGGTGTGTCGGATCATCCGCCAGGAGATCAGGTGGCGGGACCCTAGCCTGCGCAAACGCAGTCGGCAGCACGATGGGGATCACCCGCGGTTTTGTCGGAGCGGTGGGCCAGACCCCACTGATCCGTCTAGAGCATCTCAGTGAGCTCAGCGGCTGCGAGATCCTTGGCAAAGCTGAATTCATGAACCCAGGGGGCTCGGTGAAAGACCGTGCGGCTCTGGGGATCCTGCAGAGCGCCGAAGCCAGTGGGGACCTCAAGCCTGGCGGCACCGTGGTGGAGGGCACCGCTGGGAATACCGGTATCGGGCTAGCGCACCTCTGCAATGCCCGCGGTTACCGCTGCGTGATCGTCATTCCTGAAACGCAGTCGGTCGAAAAAATTGAGCTCTTGCGCAGTCTTGGGGCTGAAGTCAGAACCGTTCCTGCGGTGCCATACCGCGATCCCAACAACTATGTGAAGCTCTCAGGACGCATTGCCGAGGAAATTCCTGGTGCTGTCTGGGCTAATCAATTCGACAATCGTGCTAACCGCCAGGCTCATTACAAGAACACCGGACCAGAGATTTGGAAGCAGTGTGAGGGGAAGCTCGATGCCTGGGTGGCGGCTACAGGCACTGGTGGTACCTACGCCGGGGTGGCTCTTTTCCTCAAGGAGCAGTCTTCGGCCGTTCGGTGTGTGTTGGCTGATCCCCATGGCAGCGCGCTCCATAGCTGGGTCAGCACCGGTGAGCTGAGCTCACAAGGCAATTCGATCACTGAAGGGATTGGGAACAGTCGCATCACCGCGAACCTCGATGGGGCGCCGGTGGATGAGGCCGTCCGCATTGATGATCAGACGGCCATTGACGTGCTTTACGAGTTGCTCTGGAAAGAAGGTCTTTTTATGGGGGGATCGGTGGGCATCAATGTGGCTGCTGCTCTCGAACTGGCGCGTCGCATGGGCCCTGGTCATCGCATCGTCACCGTGCTCTGTGATGGGGGTGATCGTTATCGCTCCCGCAT
>CAJWXK010000115.1 GCA_913048995.1 uncultured Synechococcus sp.
GTGGCAGCACTTGATTCGTAGGGAAGCACGTTGCGCCCGGGAATCACTCGGCTGCTGAGGCCGTCAATGGCAGCGCCGTAATCGGCCAGCTTCTGGGCGCTGGTGTCGCGGCGACCACTGCGGCTGATACCTGAGGCGGATTCTCCTACCAGTGCCAGGACGGGTAAGTGCAATTCACGCAATTCCTTGTGGTAGTTCCGCCTCCAGAAACCGGCAAGAAATGCGAAGACAGCCCAACGTGTTGAGCTGTCAGCTGACTCCTGCCGCAATTGATCGAGCCATTCCTGGTCAACACCTTCTGGCACTGCAAAGAGCTCTTTCTTGGAGAACGAGCTCAGAAAGGCCTCCCGTCTTGCCCAGCGCCAGAACAGACGGCCTGATAGTCCCTGGAACAGTCCCCACCAGAGCAGCCGTTGCAGCCAGGGATTGGCGGGCTCACCCATCACCCGCCAGCCCGGAGGCCCCACCATGACCAACCCTGCGCAGGCTTCGGGGGCCAGGTTGATCAGCTCAAGGGCGATGGGCAACGAGCCGCCCTGGACAACAACAACAGCCGGCTGATTCAGGTTTTGCAGCTGGGGCCTGAGTGCTTCAGCCCACAGTCGTGGTGTCAGGCAGCGTTCTGTTGTGCTGGCTGCACCGCAGCCCAGTAGATCGGGCGCTATTACTGCGCCTTGATGGCGATCGTGCCAGCACTTGATAAAGCGATCCCAGAAGTGGTGACTCAGTCCAACGCCGACTGGATGCAGCAGCAGCAGCGATGGCCTGGAAGACATCCCATCAGGTTAGAGGGCGGGAGTTGGCAGGTTGAGGCTGTAGATGGGGCCATCACAAATTGGTTTGCTCTCCACCGTCAGCAGACCTTTATCAACCAAACCATCAAGTGTGTTCTTCAGTTCAGTGGGGTCATCTTTAGCCAGTCGTGGGGAGAGCATGGCGGTGGCGATGTCTCCACCATCACCGTCGTAAAGGGTCCCAAGCATGTGAGCCAGGACACCGCGCTCCTGGAGGGTCAGGCCTGGACCACTGGCAATCCAATGCGGAATAGAGACAACAGGACGGCTTGCTATTGATGCACTCATGAACACTGATTAACTTGATTTGAGGTTATTTCATGTGTTCTGGGTTGCCGTATCTGCTGCTACCCAGTGTCACTAAATGGATTTGGGTTTTTAAATCAAACCATGTTGTGACTGGTTTGTGCAGCTGCTTCACTCTGATGCATCCAGTTGGCGCCGGAAGGTTTCAGGGGTGAACCAGAGCACGGTGATCAGTGTGATTAGGCCGCTGAAGCTCAGCCAGATTCCAGGCAGAAGCGGGTTGCCGAAGTGACTCAGCAACCAGCTGGCGATCAGTGGTGTGGTGCCACCGAAATAGCCCTCGGCGATGTTGAACGCCAGTGCCAGGCCAGTGCAACGCACCGCAGCTGGCATTAGCTCAACGTTCGCAGGATTTTTACCACCGGCCAGTAGGGCCACGACCAGCATCAGCAGCACTTCTCCTTGGGCCAGCATCGCTGGCAACTGGCTATGCAGCAGCATGAAGATGGGAACACCTCCCAGCATCAATAGGGTTGAGCCGCTGATCAGCATTGGCCGGCGACCGATGCGATCGGAGAGCCAGGCGCTAAGGGGATAAAAGATCAGCAGTAACCCCATCACACCGGTGTTGAGATCAAGGGCGAAGGATGCCGGCATCCCATCGACGGTTTCGATGTAACTCACTGCGTAGACAAATGCCGTGTAGAAGCCGACGCTGCTGGCTACGTTCAACAGCATCACGCGGAGCACGGCGGCACTGTGGTGGCGAACGGTGTCCCGTAACGGTGTGAGGGATCGCCTGGGTAAAGGGGCGTCCCCGACACTACGGCGCAGCAGCAAGCCGGTGATGGCAACCAGTAGGCCAAGGCCAAAGGGAATGCGCCAGCCCCAGCTCAACAGTTGAGCTGTAGTCAGCTGAGCTGCCAGGAGTGCACCCACCCCTGAGCCCAGCAACATACCTAGCACCGAGCCCCAGAGTCCCCAAATGGCTACCAGCCCTCGTCGTCCGGCTGGCGCATGTTCAGCGAGGAAAACGATCGAGGTGCTGTACTCACCTCCTGCTGAGAGGCCCTGAAGGACCCGTAGCAACACCATCAGCACAGGTGCTGCCACGCCAATGCTGCTGTAGGTGGGCAATACGGCCATCAACATCGTTGCCGCAGCCATGGCTAAAACCGAGGTCATCAGCGCCACACGCCGCCCTATACGGTCGGCGACCCGGCCCAGTAACACGCCACCGAAAGGACGGACCAGAAACCCGGCAGCAAAGGCACCGAATGCCGCCAGCAGCGAATTGCGGGGATCACTGGATGGGAAAAACTGATCGCCAATCACGGCGGCGAAGTAGCCGTAGATGGCGAAGTCGTACCACTCCATGACGTTGCCGATCAGCCCGGCGAGGATGACCTTCTTCATCTCAGGGGTCACCGATTGCATCGCCATGGATCCCTGCTGCTATGTGCTCCAACTAGCACGATGATCTCGTGCACAACACGGCGAGCCTTAGTTGTCTTCTGTTGAACCGTTGACTTGTGCTTTGGCTTGGGCGGGTTGAGATCGATGCGAAGCTTTGCTGGATTGCTCAAATGTCTCGGCGCAACGGCCATTTCGATTCCACGTGCTTCCACTGGCTATGGCAGCACGTGGTGGCAGCCAGTTCCATGGAACTGAGTCGTTGTGCCCAGTGAAATCAAGACATGATCAGTCCAGTCGAGCGTCCCTGTTAGCTCACATCCATCTCACTGGCATCGATGACCAACCATTCCCCATTGCTGTCGGCGAAATCCTGGGCTTCTTCTTCGCTCTCAAAGCTGGCCACCTGCCGGTAGATGCCCTCCGCATCAACAGCAGGTTCAACAACCAACCAGCTCATTGACCCGCGTCCTTGACTTGCCTAACCATCATCTCCAGCAGCACAGCTCAAGCAACCCGATGCAGTCAACTTTTGGTGATCCTGAGAGTTCAGTCGGTGTGTTTTGCTTCCACATCAATCACGGCTTCACTGGCAGGTGTTTCCTGATGCTGGGCTGACCGCAACTTCCTTGAGATCAGGCCCAGAAGCGTCACCGCCAAGTAGACGATTAGCCCGAAATAGATGAGGCGAATCATGAGCTGCCAGTAGCGCTTCTGCGATTAACGGCTTGGCCTGAGCTTTGCATGTCAGCTTGCGCCTTCGGTCATACCTGTTCACGGCCAGGGTATCGACCCTGTTAACACAGTGTTCTATGCGTGGTGATGCGAGGGGCAACCATGGTTCGCTGGAGTGATGCCGATATCGCTGAGCTTGATGGTCAGCTGGCTCTGATTACTGGAGCCAATACTGGTATCGGGCTGGAGACGGCCCGGGTGCTGGCACGTCAGGGAGCCTCTGTGGTGCTTGGCTGCCGTTCGAAAGAGCGGGGTTCTGCGGCCTTGGCATTACTGCAAGCGGAGATGCCCCAGGCCAAGCTTGAACTGCTGGTGCTCGATCTCGCTGAACTGGAGTCCGTACACCGGGCGGTATCGGAGTTTTCGTCCCGTTATGCAGCTCTGGATCTGCTGATTTGCAATGCCGGGGTAATGGCACCACCGGAAACCCGCACGGCACAGGGTTTGGAGTTGCAGTTTGCCGTCAATCACCTAGGCCATTTCGCCCTCACCGCAGCGCTGCTTCCCAGGCTTCTGACAGCCAATCAAGCCCGGGTGACTGTTGTTTCCAGCGGTGCGGCATCCTTTGGACGCATGGTCTTTGACGATCTGCAGTTTGCTAAGCGCCCCTACCAGGCTTGGGCGGCCTATGGGCAGAGCAAGTTGGCCAATCTCTTGTTTATGCGCGGCCTGGTGAGTCGCGCTCAGGGTGCAGCTGAGCGGCTACGCGTCACCGCCGCTCACCCAGGTGTCTGTGCCACCGAGTTGCAGCGTCATCAGCCCGGCATGCAAAAGCTGCCCCGGTGGATCGCGATGGATCCATGGCAGGGGGCCTTGCCGACGTTGAGGGCCGCCACCGATCCAGCTGCAGAGTCGCTGAGTTATTTCGGTCCTGATGGTCTGCTGCAGATGCGGGGTTATCCGCATCGGGTTTCGATCCCCCGAGCGGCCAGGCGTGATGCTGATGCCGAGAGGTTGTGGCGTTGCAGTCTTGAGCTGTGTGGTGTGGCTGATCCTTTCGAAGCGGTGTGAGCAATAAAAAAGTGCCCTCCCCCCAGAAGACACCTCATCGCTCCAATGAGCGAACCCAGAAAGGTCCGTTCGTTGATTTTGGTCTTAACAGGTGGGGCGCTTGGTAGTCATGCTCACCCTTCTGGGCTCCAACCCAGCTGATGCTCGCGACGAACCATCCAGGTGCGGCATTTTTTGGTGAGATGTTCGCCATTAGGGATCAGGCCGCGGTGCAAGCTGCAGGCCAAAACGGTGTGGTGTTGCGTATTTTCACTGTGACCGAAGTGCTCGCAGGTCAGGCAGACATGGCTGCTGCGTGAGCGCCGCAGCACACCTCGATCGAGGTAGTCCCACTGATCAATCTCAAAGCCGATTGGCGCCTGCATGACTCGCTCTTCTAGTACGCCTGTATTAATTGGTCTGCGGGGTGCGCGCAACCCTTGCTAGAGCGTTGCCAGGGCTTGAGGTGCTGTGGGGGCTTACGTGAACGCCATGGCGATTGCCTTGTTGGCGCTGGCCGTGCTTGTGCTTGCCATCAAGGAACCGCGCTGTGAGCCTTCGGTGGAGGCGAATCAAGTCACGCCTGAAGTTCCTCTGGCGGAGAGGGCTGGGCGACGACCGCCACGGGAGCTGCGTAAATTCTGAGCAATAAAAAACCCCGGCAGGGCCGGGGCTGGGAAGGCTTGATCAGGCAGCGCCGCGCTGTTTGCGGGCGAGCAAGATCTGAGCCTGCTGCAGGGCCTGTTGCTTGGTGGCCTGCTTTTGGACGAGGTGGAGGACGTTCATGGGTCTCCTTGGCAGAGTTCCGGCCCCCGTTGCCTGACCGGAATCGAGCTGCACCCC
>CAJWXK010000116.1 GCA_913048995.1 uncultured Synechococcus sp.
CCCATCAGCGGTTTCAAGACGCAGCAGCCAGCCGCTGCGCTCCTCCCATCGACCCTGTGCTGTTGTTAATGCCCTGGAGAGGGGGAAGCGATATGGCCGCCACTGCAGTTGCATCAGCGTCCCAGCACAGGCCCAAGGGCTAGTCCCGCAGTCAGCCCCAGACCACTGAGCGCCTGGAAGCGCAAGGCTAGGAATTTGCTACCGCTGATGCGCTCGGGCTGGTGGTGGTGGTGCAGCAGCAGCCGGATGAGTTGGGCTGCAGCTGGCAGGCCGATCACGCTCAGCAGTGCAGTGGACGGCCAGAGACGTTCGATGACCGGCAGCCATTGCAGGGCAAGGCTGGCAGCGATGATCCAAGGCACCACCGCAGCAGCTCGGGCCGTGCCAAGCCGCACCACTGGTGAGCGCTTGCCATGGGCCATGTCCTCGTCCACTTGGTGGAAGTGGGAGCAAAACAGCACCAGGGTGGTGGCTAGGGCCGGGCCGGCCCCCAGGGTGAAAGCTGGCCCCCAGGGGACTGCAGCAGCAAGGGCGGTGCGTGGCTGCAGCGCCAGTAGGGCGGCGGCGGTGGCCAAGGGGCCAAAAGCCAGCCAGCACAACGGTTCTCCCAGCCCTCGGTAGCCCAGGCGGAAAGGCGGCCCCTGGTACAGGTAGCCCAGGCCGCAGCAGGCCAATACCAGGGCTAGCACCACTGGTTGGCTGCGCAGGGCCACCAGGGCCATCAACAGGAGGCCCGCCACCAGTGTGAGGTTGCTGATCAGGGCTATCAGTGGCCGGCGGCCGGAGAGGGTCACCACGGAATGGGGTTTGCCAACCGCATCAATGCCGGTGTCGGCATCAAAGACATCGTTGGAAAGGTTCTCCCAGGCCAGCAGCAGCACGGCCGAGAGCAGGAACAGCAACAGCTGGCCCAAACGTGGGTCTAGCCCTTGACTCTTCAGCCATCCGGCACTCAGCAGAGCTGGCATCACAGCAACCGAGTACATCGGCCATTTAATGGCTGCCTTCCACAGCGCGTAACGGCTTGCGACGACCTGAGGCTCTGCCATGGGTGCCAAGTGCTTTTGGTGACAGAAGACCCATACATTTGAGCAGTACCCCGATGACGCAGTGCCCCAGGCTCCCTGCTTCACCGAACTGCTGAGCCAGGCGGCAGCTCAAGCCCAGGTCCTTGAGGACGGGGGCGTGCTGAGCTTGGCGCTGCCGTTGGCGCCCCTGGATCCTCTGCAGGCGTTGCCGAGTATGCCGGGGGCCCAGCGCTTTCGAGCACTCTGGGATAGCCAGCCCGGGCTCTGTTTTGCCGCCAGCGGTGTGGCGCAACAGTTGGAGCTCAGCGGCCCACGTCGTTTTGAGCTGGCCCAGCGCTTCTCTCAACTCAGCCTCTCGCGACTGGCTGACGCCTCCCCGGCTGCTCCAGCTCTGGCCAGGCCGCGGGTGCTGCTGGCCTTTTCGTTCTTTGATGCGCCGTTGCAGGAGGCGGCTGATCCTCTACCCGGCGTGCGGGCGGTACTGCCTCGCTGGCAGCTCAGCCGCCAGGGTCGCCACTGTTGGCTGCGTCTGCAGCGCTGCCTCGGTGGTGAGGTCACTCCCCGCGTGGTGGCCGAGGAGCTCTGGGAGCAGGCCCGGCGGCTGCAACAGCTTCCCCTGACGCCATTAGCCGTCGAAGTGCCCCAGCTGCTGAGCCGCAGTGCCTGGCATGGGGCTTATCGGCGGGCCATCGATCAGGCCCTTGAGTTGGTCGGCCAGAACCAGTTGCGCAAGTTGGTGCTGGCGGTGCGTCAGCAGCTGCAGCTCAGCGCGCCGCTGGATCCTCAGCTGCTGCTCAGCGGCTTGCGTCAGCAGCAGGGGGGCAGTTGCCGCTTCCTTTGGGGGCTGGCTGATGGGGGTGATCTGGTGGGGGCATCGCCTGAACGACTGTTGGCTGTCCGGCAGGGTCAGCTGCGTTGCGATGCCCTGGCTGGGACTGCTTCCCAGCAGGAACCGGCCGAAGTGCTGCTGCATTCCATCAAGGATCGCCATGAGCATGAGCTGGTGGTGGAGGCCATTACCCAGGTGCTGCAGCAACAGGGGCTCAGCCCCCAGCAACCGCGCCACCCGCGGCTGGCCAGTCACGGCCCGCTGCGGCACCTGCATACCCCCATCACCGCTGCGCTGAAAGGCCAGCATCCACTGGCTTTGGCAGAAGCCCTGCATCCCACCCCAGCGGTGGCAGGTCTGCCGAGGCGGGAGGCCATGGCCTGGCTGCGCAGCCTCGAACCCTTTGAGCGCGGAGCCTATGCCGCTCCTATTGGTTGGATCGACAGCGCCGGCGATGCCGAGCTGCGGGTGGCGATCCGCAGCGGGGTGCTGCGTGGCTCAAGGCTGGAGCTCACTGCTGGAGCAGGACTGGTACAGGGTTCTGTGCCAGAGCGTGAATTGCAGGAGGTGGCCCTCAAGCTGGAGGTGTTGCAGCAGCAGCTCAGCCTCAGCCCTGCAGCAGGAGCTGCTGGGTAAGGTCAGCAATCGGGATTCCCCCCAGCTGTTCCACCTCGCGGATACCTGTGGGGCTGGTGACATTGATCTCACTGAGGTGCCCGGCGATCACGTCGATACCAACAAAGAACAGCCCTGCCTCAATCAGGGCCGGTCTCAGCGTGGCGCAGATCTGACGTTCGCGCTCCGTCAGCTCCGTGGCTTCTGGCTGGCCGCCGACCGCCAGATTGCTGCGGAATTCACCGGCTTTGGGTTTGCGGTTCACCGCTCCGAGAGGCTCACCATGAACCAGCAAGATGCGCTTATCCCCGTCGTTGACCTCAGGCAGGAAGGCCTGAATCATCACGGGCAGCTGCTGCTGCTGGGTAACCAGCTCCAGTAGGGCACCAAGGCCAGGGGCTGACCCGCTGGCGCGCACCACCCCCTGGCCGGCGCGGCCGCCGAGGGGTTTCAGCACCACCTCACCATGCTCCTTGGCAAAGGAGCTGAGTAGCTCCAGCCGGGAAGCCACCAGCGTCGGTGCCATCAGTTCGGGGAACTGCAGAGCGCCGAGCTTTTCATTCCAGGCCCGCAACCCTGCTGGCCGGTTGAGCACCTGCACCCCTAAGAGCTCGGCCAGCTCCAGCAGATGGGTGGCATAGAGGTAAGCCTCATCCACCGGCGGGTCCTTGCGCATCCACACATGCTGGAAGTGGCTCATGGGAAGCCAGCAGGTCTGCTTCGCGCTGTACCAGGGCTCCGCCGTGATTTCTGTGGCGAGCACCTGGGGGCCACCAGCTCCGGCAGAGAGATCACTGGGCTCAGCGACCCAGATCGTTTCGCCAGCCCGCTGACCGGCCTGCATCAGAGCGACGCTGCTGTCTTTTTCCGGGCGCAGGCGCGTCACCGGATCAATCAGAAAAAGCTGTTGGCCCAAGGTTTAGCTCCGGCCTCAGGCCAGCAGGCCATCGAGTTGGCCGCTGCGTTCAAGACCATGGAGCTCATCGCAGCCACCGATGTGGGTGTCGTTGATGAAGATCTGGGGAACGCTGGTGCGGCCGCCGCTTTTGCTCGCCATTAGCGCCCTGCCCTCGCGGTCACCATCGATGCCGTGCTCGACGTAGTTCACCCCTTTGCGATCCAGCAGCTGCTTGGCGCGGATGCAAAACGGGCAGGCCCGCCAGGTGTAGATCTCAACGCTGGCCGCCATGGCAACGCTTCTCAGTGGCTGGATCCTACGGGTGGCTACGGTCGAGTCATCAAGCAAGCCCTTTTGCTGTGCTGGATCTCACCGACTTCAAGCGCGATCTCTCCGAGCTCACTGACCGCCTGGGCCATGCCCAGGACTGTCTTTGACGTCCCTGCACTGAACGCGAGACAGCAGGATCTCGAACAGCTCGCAGCGCAGCCGGACTTCTGGGATGACCAGAACAACGCCCGCAAGCAGATGCGCAAGCTTGATGACGTCAAAGCCCAGCTGGAGCAGCTGCGTGTTTGGCGCTCCAGCGTTGATGACGCCAACGCCACCCTCGAGCTTTACGAGATCGAGCCCGATGAGTCATTGCTGGAGGAGGCCTTTAGTGGTCTGCAGGACCTGCGCAAGGCTCTCGATCGTTGGGAACTGGAGCGGCTGTTGAGCGGCACCTACGACAAGGAAGGTGCCGTCATCTCGATCAATGCAGGGGCGGGTGGCACTGATGCCCAGGACTGGGCATTGATGTTGATGCGTATGTACACCCGCTGGGCTGAGGCCCATGGCATGAAGGTCACGGTGGACGAACTCTCAGAAGGAGAAGAAGCCGGGATCAAGAGCTGCACCATCGAGATTGATGGCCGTTACGCCTACGGCTATCTGCGCAATGAGAAGGGCACGCACCGCTTGGTGCGAATCTCACCCTTCAATGCCAATGACAAGCGGCAGACGAGCTTTGCCGGTATTGAGGTGATGCCCAAGATCGAGGAGGAGGTCAAGCTCGACATCCCTGAGAAGGACTTGGAGATCACCACCAGCCGATCCGGTGGTGCGGGTGGTCAAAACGTCAACAAGGTTGAGACGGCCGTGCGAATCCTGCACATTCCCACCGGCCTGTTCGTGCGCTGCACTCAGGAGCGCTCTCAGCTGCAGAACAAAGAGAAGGCGATGGCCCTGCTGATGGCGAAGCTGCTGGTGATTGCTCAAGAGCAGCGGGCAGCAGAGATCGCCGATATTCGCGGCGACATTGTTGAGGCGGCCTGGGGCAACCAGATCCGCAACTACGTTTTTCACCCCTATCAGATGGTCAAGGACCTGCGCACCAACGAGGAAACCACCGACGTGCAAGGGGTCATGAACGGCGACCTCGATACCTTCATCCAGGCGCTTTTGCGCCAGGGTGTCGAGGTTGAAACCGAAGAGGCGGCATGAGCCAGACCCCCGCGCCCGCTACTGCTGCTGAGCCAAAACCCAGCTTTGTGAAGCTGGCCATGCGCAACATGGTGCGCAAGGGCCGCCAGAGC
>CAJWXK010000117.1 GCA_913048995.1 uncultured Synechococcus sp.
CAGCAGGAGTTTCAGCCGCTGGCGACCCTTGGGATCGTCCTCCCCCACGGCTCAGGATTCACGAAAACTGAGGCTTACCTTATGGGTTTTTGACTCGTCCGCCATCCGGGCTAAGACAACTGGAAGCACTCCAACGCTTCGCCGACACGGTTCATGTCGCTCTTTTCCGCGCAAAATCGTGTCCCCCTCACGAGTCCCGGTTCCAGCGCAGGGTCACCATCCATTCAGGTGGACAGCAACCTGCGCCGCTGGTTTGGTCGCAATCTTGGGATCTGGCGCTCCCGCAGGCAATACACCTTCAGCGACGACCAGGTGCTGCATGTGGATATGCATCTGAAAATGGAAGCCTTCGCAGAGCCGTCAGCCGGCGAAAGCCGCTACCGCTTCAGCTGGTGGTCGGATGAAAGTGATCAGCATGCCGACGAATTCTTCGCGCGAAAACCCTGGTACGAGCGCAGCGGTGTGATGGAGGCGACGCTCTGGGGCCATCAGCTGCAGCGCAGTCGTGGTTACCTCAACACCGATCCTGTGCGGACGCGCCTGCGCCAGGTTGATGAGCACGAAACGATTCTTGAGTCGCACTACCAGCAGTGGGACATTCTTGAGCACATCCGTCTGGTGGATCAGGACCGCTACCGCTACCGCGCCATCTACAGCTGGGAGAACGGGGAGCTGGCGATCGTTGAACATCACCACGAAATCAGGATGGCTGACCCACTCCCCCTGATCCAGGAGGACTGACCGGTCCATCGACAAGCACGACAGGCTGAACTTGAGTCAAAATCAGCTCGCTTATCACTGACGGTCCGTTGAACCTTCGCCAAAAACTCCTTGGAGCCCTGGCGGTGCAGGCCTTCCTGGCCCCCATCGGCTTTTTCGGTTCCGCGGCCCATGCCCAGCAAGCCAAGCCAGCCACCAATGAAGACATCGCCGTCTATCAGGCGATGGGCACCTCCTTTTTCTGTATGGCGGCGCTGGATGGGGTTGAGTTTCCAAAGGCACTGGGCATTTCAGCCAGTACCTATGCCCAGGCCCTGAAGGGTCGCCACGAGGGTCAGGTGGCTTCCCTCAATGGCAAAGCTCTCACCGACAAAGAGATGTTCGCTGCTGCTGAACAGCAGGTGTTACTTCGTGCCATGGCCGCATGCCCCAAGGCCATCCCCGACGATGTTCAAAGCAAGATCAAGGAAGCTCTGAAAAAGCGCGAGGCTGACTCCTGAGCCGTCTCGCCATTGTTCATTCGGCACTCACTTCTGGGACCAGTCGCGATGCGCCTGGTCCCTGCGCTCTTTTGTGGGGACGTTGCGCCAGGATCTGAGCCCTGTCCGTTGTCTACGCCATGGTCTCCGCCGCTTCGGTCCGTCTTGCGGATTACAGGCCATGGCCGTTTGTTCTCTCAACCATTCGGATGGATGTGGACATCCGCGCGGAGGATGTTGTCGTGTCCAGTCGACTGGAGCTGACGCCTCAAGAGGGTGCTGACACGCTCGAGCTCTGGGGTGTGGACCTTGAAATCTGCAGCATCAGGCTGGATGGCGAGGAACTTGCCGACGCTGCTTACAGCTACGTCGATCAGAGGCTCAGCATCACCTCGCTACCGGTCGAGCCCTTTGTTCTGGAAACCTGCTGCCGCATCGATCCCTACAACAACAGCTCACTTGAAGGGCTTTATGCCAGTGGTGGTCTGCTGAGCACCCAGTGCGAAGCGGAGGGATTCCGGCGGATCACCTTCCACCCGGATCGTCCCGATGTCCTCAGTCGTTGGACGGTGCGGATCGAGGCGCCACGTGACACCTGCCCCGTGCTGCTCAGCAATGGCAATGCCATCGCCGAGGAGGAGCTTGGCGATGGGCGCCACGCCGTCACCTGGGAGGATCCCTACCCAAAGCCCAGTTATCTGTTCGCCCTGGTGGCGGGGGATCTGCGCGAGATTCGCGATCAGTTCACCACGGCATCCGGTCGTGCGGTGACGCTGCGATTGCACGTGGAAGAGGGCGATGAGCCCTACACCGCCCATGCGATGGCATCGCTCAAGCGGTCCATGGCCTGGGATGAACAGGTGTATCAGCTCGAATACGACCTCGACGAGTACAACATCGTCGCGGTGCGCCACTTCAACATGGGCGCCATGGAGAACAAGAGTCTCAATATCTTCAATTCGAAGTTGGTGCTGGCTGATGCCGAAACAGCCACTGATGCGGAGCTGGAGCGAATCGAGAGCGTGATTGCTCACGAATATTTCCACAACTGGAGCGGTAACCGCATCACCTGCCGCGACTGGTTTCAGCTCTCCTTGAAGGAGGGCCTCACCGTCTTCCGCGATCAGAGCTTCACGGCGGATCTGCATTCAGCAGCGGTGAAACGGATCGAGGATGTGGCGATGCTGCGCAATACCCAGTTCCGGGAGGATGCCGGCCCGACGGCGCATCCGGTGAAACCGGCTGAGTACCAGGCGATCGACAATTTCTATACAACGACGATCTACGAAAAAGGCGCGGAATTGATTCGCATGCTGCAAACCCTGCTGGGGCCGGAGCGGTTCATGCGCGGGATGGCGACCTATGTGCGTCGTTTTGATGGAACAGCGGCCACTACCGAAGATTTTGTGCAATCCATTGTGGATGGTGCCGCGGAAGACGGCCAACCACTGGGGTTCGATCCGGAGCGCTTCAAGCGCTGGTATCACCAGGCCGGCACGCCCGAGCTCACGGTGCAGCGGCGCTGGGATGCGGCGACGGGTGTGTTGACCCTGGAGCTGCGCCAGAGCACCCCGCCGACCCCTGGGCAGAAGGAGAAGCAGCCGCTTGTGTTGCCGATCGCCGTGGCGCTGGTGGGTGAGCAGGGCTGCATCGGCGACGAGCAGCTGCTGGTGATGGACGGTGAGCAGGCCAGCCTGAAGCTTCAGGGTGAACCTGGGGCTGCGGCCCCGGCCCTGTCGCTGCTGCGCCGCTTCTCGGCACCGGTGAACATTCAGATGGAGCAGTCGCTGCAGGAATCCCTGCAGTTGCTGGCCCACGATGATGATCCCTTCAGCCGCTGGAATGCCGGTCAACGTCTGGCGCGTCAGGTGTTGCTGGGCCGCGCCAACGGTCAGCCCGATGCAACCGTCGAGACGGCCTTGATCGAGGCCTTGCGCCAGCGGTTGATCGCCTATGACGGCGCAGCTGGCCAGGACCTCGCCGTCCTTCTGGCCCTGCCCGGTACCGCTGAACTGGAGGCCCTGCAGTCGCCGGTGGATCCTCCGGCTCTGTACGCGGCCCAGCGGGCTTGGGTTGCGGAGCTGGGTCGTCAGCTGTCCGATCCGCTGCATCAGCTTCTGGCGGCATGCCATGGGGATTGGTCGCTGGCCTGGCCCGCCGGACAAGGGGCGCGGTCGCTGACGGGGCTGGCCTGGAGCTGGCTGGCCGCGGCCGGTGACGCTCAAGCCCGCGAACACGCTCTGGAGGCTGTGTCGGGACCGTCGATGACGCTGGCGCGGGCCGCTCTGCGGGCGTTGCAGCCCCTGGATGTAGAAGAGCGGGATCAGGCGTTGGATCGCTTCTATCAGCGCTGGCAGGACAAGCCAGTGATTCTCGATGCCTGGTTTGCTCTGGAGGCATCCGCTCCACGGCAGGATGGCCTGCAGCGCGTCCAGACCCTGCTGGAGCATCCTCGCTTTGACCCTCTGGCACCGAACTCCCTGCGAGCGGTGCTTGGGGGATTCACAGCGAATGTGCCGGTGTTCCATGCCATCGATGGCAGTGGTTATCGCTTCATGGCGGACCAGATCGCTGCGGTCGATGCCCGCAATCCAATTACGGCCTCACGCATGGCCAAGGTGTTCAGCCGTTGGCGCAGCTACGGGGCGGAGCGCCAGTCGGCCATGCGCCAGGCCATTGACGGCCTGGCAACCGCAGATTTGTCAGCGAATACAGCTGAGGTGGTGGCCATGCTCATGACGTGATGACCACCACGACAATGGCAACGCCGATCAACAGCAGGAACCATTGCAACCTCCTGCGGCTCTGCAGGGGTGCATTGCTGCCCAGTCTTTGGTTGGAGCGTCCTTGATTGGGGCGGCTGCCAGCCGCCAGTCCGCAGGATTGACAGATCAGACGACCGGCCAGAGCCCGGTCAGCCCTGAAGCGGCGGCTGCCGCAGTTCTGGCAGACACTTGTCACCTGGCAACCACGACTTACCGAACCAGCATGACGCGCCAACGCCCACAGGCTCAAGAGGGGGCTGTTCAACCGTTGCTGGAGCGTTACCCCCCAGTGCCTGCCTGATCCGGAGGGTGCGCCAAAGGGCAGGCACTGGGGGCAACGTGATTGGACCCGTGGCACCTACCTGTCAAACGCTGAGCATGCGGTGGGAATCATTGAGTGGTTGAGCCTGATGACGCAGTGTTGATGCCACTGGCAGTGACCGCGGGTCAACGGCTGGCGACTTCAAAGCTGCTGGGTTTGCGTTGGTGCGGACGATGCTGCAGGCCGCAGGGCGTGATCCGGAAACGCCGTGGCTGCTGTGGCAGGTGGTTACAGAGGTGGCAGTGGCAGGTGCTGATCCCATTTGGTAAGCAGCCGGTCGCTGAGATGTAATTAATCACTGGAAAGAACATTCACCCCGTCAGCAATGGCGGGGTGAATGTTGCCGGTTTCTCTGTACCTCATGGAACATCAGCTGAAGCTGTCTTTGTCGTAATCAATGCTCATATTGATCTGTTGCAAGTTCGCAGGATGCCATTTAGAGTATTTGTTGATTAGTTTCCGTTTTAATGCAATTAAATGTGAATCGTTTTTTACTTCTCCTGCCGTTGGCAATTTCTTGGATTAGTTTTTCTTTTCCAAGCCCTGCCAATGCTGAGCCAACAATTAAAGAGCGATTGGCGGTTTCAACTGCTGTC
>CAJWXK010000118.1 GCA_913048995.1 uncultured Synechococcus sp.
GGGGGCTGATCGAGCGCGTCGTACCTACGGCCGACCTCCTGATCGGGGCGGTACTGACCCCAGGCGGCCGCGCCCCGACCCTGGTGGATGAGGGACTGGTGCAGCAAATGCGCGCCGGAGCCGTGATTGTCGACGTGGCCATCGACCAGGGAGGCTGCATCGCCACCAGCGAGGAGACGACTCACACTGACCCAGTGATCGAAAAATTTGGCGTGCAGCACTATGCCGTGGGCAACATGCCAGGCGCCGTGCCATTCACCTCCACAGAGGCGCTGGTCAGCGTCACGCTCCCCTACATCGTCACCATCGCAGGACGGGGGCTTAGGGAAGCGATCACCGAGCGACCCGAGCTGCTCTCAGGACTCAACACGGTGGAAGGCTCGGTTTGCCACCCCGGTGTGGGCCGGGCCCTCAACCTGACACCGCGCCACCCGATGGCGTGCCTGCGCTGAGGAGGTTTAGGTCAGGATCTGTACACCAGCCAACGGCCGCCTTAAGGCCTCTGGGTTGATTCCTTCACGCAGGGCCAATAACAGGCCGGCAGCCTCGATATAGCTCTCAGCCATCAGAACTTTTGAGCTCAGCCCAAGAGCCTCAGAGGTCACCTGCAGGACAGATGAATTGGCCACAGCAATCAAGGGCACCTGACGTTCGAGACAGGCCAGCACGGCTTCTCCGCCTAGAGCACCGTCGGGGGCAACCACGGCCGCAAGACTTTCAGCAGTCAGATCACCGGGCTGGAGGCTGCCGTGATCAATCAAATCCGGAGCCCGACTGAGCCCGACCAGCACGCAGGCCAGGAAGGTGTAGCCCAGCTCCTCAGCTGCGGCTCGAGGATCTAACTGCGGATCAAGCGGCAAGGGATCAAGAGCCGGAGCATGGGCGCAGGGCAAGCGCAGATGACGTACCAACAGGTGACTAATCACGGCCTCTGCCCCAGCCAGACCATCAACGCCGGCACCTTGGCGATAAGCGGCCAAGGCCTCACTGGCGGGATCTTCTGGGAAGCGAGCCACGACGGCGATGGCGGTAGCTCCGGCATCACGCAGCCGCTCTCCGGCCCGTAGCAACGCATCCGGCCGACCCAAGCTCCCCGTGCTCACCCCGCTAGCTCCCAGCTCAAGGGTCACCTGCAGCGGTGCATCGGTATAAAGAACCGGGCCGATATCCAGTCCCAGACTGGCTCGGCACCCCTGTGCCACCTGAATCTGCCGCTGAGCCAACTCGGGCTCAATACCGGCATCCAGCAGCAGCCCAATGCGCTGGCGTCGCACTGGCCGAAGGTGCCACTCAGCGGTGGCAAGGCGGTCCAGTCCATACCCTTCGACGTAGTGGATCCGAGGATCGTTCCAGTAAAGGGAAGCCCCATTCATCACGTTGGGATGGGTGATGAGACAACCACTGGCCGCAGCCAACAGGCGCGCCGCTGGCATGGCATCACCGGCATAGCCTCCGATTTCGCAACCGACACCGGTGGGAACCAGCATCAAGGTTGGCAGTGGCGCAGCACTCATCCCAGCAAGACTGCTTCAAGGCGAAGCTGACGTAATTCACCGTCGCACTCGATGGCGGTAATCGCCCACCGAAGCGGCTCACCCCCACTAAGCAGCTGCTGCCGGATCTTGCCCCGCAGAGCTGAGAGGGGGATTTCTTCAGGCCAGGGCACCACGAGCTGCACACTGCGCAGCATCGGCACCGGGGAACTCACTTCTGGTACTGACCGAACTGAGCCTCGTAAAGAGCATCTTCCTGACCTGCGGTGAACTGCACATCGGAGCGGGGATAGCTGACGCACAGCAACGCAAAACCCTTCTCGCGCAGCTCCTCCTTCACACCCATGGCATCAGGCTGATGCACTTGCCCGGACTGGATGCTGGCAGCGCAAGTGGTGCACACTCCGGCACAGCAGGAGCTAGGCAACTGCACTCCGGCCGCTTCTGCGGCATTGAGCACGGTCTGATCTGCACTGCAAGGAAACTCGTAGCTATCTCCTTCCAGCTCAATGGTGACCTGATACTTCTCTGCCATCGCCGCTGTAATCCGCCTATCGGGTGTTTCAGAGGCTAATCCTGACGCAACGGGTCCCAGTGGCTGGGATGGGGCGCCAGGTATTCCGGCGGAGCCGGAGCTTCTACGCAAGTCTCTGGTGAGCAAAGCACAAGGTCAAACGCGATGGAGAGCCGCTGCTCATCAGGTCTGCAGTTCTCAGTGACCGCATGATCGACAGCCGCGGGGAACAACAGCAAAAGTCCTGCTACAGGAGCAACATCGACCCAAGGAGCATTCCAGCTCAACCTGGCAGGAGCCTGATCCAGCAAAGGCCCGCCATAACCCACCGCCAGTCCTGGGACTAATTCATTGCTCTGATGTGGGGCAAACAGGCGCAGGCAACCCGTCTCGCCCAGGCCATCGCCGTTGAGATAAATCAAGGCGCTGAGGTGAGCGTTGGGATGGTGATGGCGCCCCACCTGCTGTCCTTGCTCACTCACCACGGGCCAGGAGCGTTGGATCATGGGCACTACTTGGCTTGGGTCAAAGCCGAGCTGAACGAGATAAGCCTCCACCTGCTCGTGCAACTGCCGCACCAAGGAGGCGAACACCGGCAGACGGTGCAGCTGCCAGATCCCGTTGATATCTCCTGTCCAAGCGCAGCCTGCTTGAGGGTTGCCTAATGCTTTGCCTCGCAGCGCCAGCACCTGCTGCATCCAGATAGCGAGATCAAGAGGATCCAAGTTCAATTGAGCCCTGGCCAGAGCCAGTGGGAAGAGTGGCTCCAACTGCAGCGAAGGGTGGCTTATGAGGCTCATCGACAAAATCCGGGCACAAAAAAACCGGCCCATGAGGGCCGGTTGATAGAGAGCATCAGGGAATCAAGCCATGGCAGCAGCACCACCAACAACTTCAAGAATTTCTTGAGTGATAGCAGCCTGGCGAGCCTTGTTGTAATCCAAGGTCAATGTTTTAGCGAGAGCCTTAGCGTTGTCACTCGCATTGTTCATCGCCGTCATCCGACTAGCTAACTCGCTAGCAGCAGATTCTTGAAGTGAACGCAACATCTGATTCTGAAGATACAGAGGCAGAAGCACATCTAGAAGCTGATCTGGACTTTGCTCAAAGACAATGTCTGATTTCAGCTTGTCCTCCTGATTCGGCGATGCGCTGCGTTCAACACCAAGCTCTCCGTCTTTAGTCACAAAACGGAAGATCTCATCATCAGGATTAGCGATGCCTTGGGGATCCAGGGGCAACAAAGTCTGGTAAACAGGGTTAGTACTAACCAGATTGATGAACTTGGTATAGACAAGCTCAACACGATCTGTCGCACCACCAAGAAATTCAGCTTGGATAGCATCAGACACCTGCATCGCGTCAACCGAGGTGGGCAACTGATCTAGGCCCGTAAAGCTAGCTGTGATCGGGTAGTTGCGATTCTGAAAATAAGTAGCAACCTTACGGCCCACAGTGATCAGGGCGACCTCGTGACCTGCAGCTTTCAGTTCAGCAAAACGCTGCTCAGTGCGCTTAATGATATTGGCATTGAAGCCTCCACATAAGCCCCTGTCTCCTGTCATTGCAACAAGAGTGATATGACGAGGCTCGCGAGCCTGGAGCAGAGGAGTATCAGCTGCTTCAAAGGCAATACGACTCTGCAGACTCTCGAGAACCCTGGCTAGACGATCAGCGAAAGGACGACTACGCAGGACAAGATCCTGAGCGCGACGAACTTTTGCCGCAGCCACCAAACGCATGGCCTCGGTGATTTTTCGAGTGTTCTTAATCGATTTGATCCGATCGCGGATCTCTTTGAGGTTCGCCATGAATTAAACCTCAGGCTGCGACTAGCAGTCCGGAGACCACCTGCTGAATGGCATCCTTGAGAATGGCCTCAGAGGATTCGCTCATCACCTTCTCGGTCTGGATGGCGTTGATGAACTCAGGCTTGCTGGTCTTGAGGTAATCACGCAGTTCACGAACAAACTCAGTGACTTTCTCCACGGGCAACTCGTCGAGGAAGCCCTTAGTACCGGCATAAACGATGGCGACCTGTTCGGCAAGCAGCAGAGGGCTGAACTGGGCTTGCTTAAGCAGCTCACGCAGGCGCTTACCGCGACCAAGCTGCGCTTGGGTGGCGGCATCCAGATCGGAAGCGAACTGGGAGAAAGCAGCCAGTTCGTCGAACTGCGCCAGCTCCAGCTTCAAGGTGCCGGCAATCTTTTTAATGGCCTTGGTTTGGGCAGCACCACCAACTCGACTCACCGAAATACCCACGTTGATAGCGGGGCGCAGTCCGGAGTTGAAGAGGTCGGAACTGAGGAAAACTTGACCGTCGGTGATTGAAATCACGTTGGTGGGGATATAAGCAGAAACGTCGCCAGCCTGGGTCTCAATAATCGGCAAAGCCGTCATGCTGCCTTTGCCCATGGCATCGGACAGCTTGGCTGCACGCTCAAGCAGACGGCTGTGGCAGTAGAAGACATCGCCGGGGTAGGCCTCACGTCCGGGTGGGCGACGAAGCAACAGGGACATCTGGCGATAAGCCTGGGCCTGCTTGGTGAGGTCGTCGTAGATCACCAGGGT
>CAJWXK010000119.1 GCA_913048995.1 uncultured Synechococcus sp.
GAAATTGGGAACGGTGTCCCCAAGCTGGAGCGCCATCGCGGTGGACAGTGAGTCAATTCGATCGTGGCACAAGCACTGTTCCTGCGCCGCAGGGCGTGCAGGGTTGTGACAGCGTGAGAGCCATGGCTGCACCCCTGGCTCTCTTCAATGGCAGCTATGTGGGTCAGCGCCCCACCGGAATCGGTGTGGTTGCCAGAGAGCTGGCCTCTCAGCTTGATCCGCAGCTGGTACCAGCTCTCTGGCCTCAGGGCATGGCCCCTGATCAGGGGCGAGCTGGCCACTGGCGGCGGCTCCGTTGGACCCAGCAGGAGTTGCCGCGGCTGTGGCGGGCCAGCGGCGCAGCACTGCTGTTTTCCCCGTTGCCCGAAGCGCCTCTACTGGCCGGAGTCCCCTCGGTGGTCCTTGCTCATGACCTGCTGCCCCTGCGTTATCCGCAGCTGACACCGCTGCTGGCCTATCACCTTTTCTATGTGCCGTTGGTGCTGCAGCGGGCCAGGCATGTGTTCTGCAACTCAGAGGCCACGGCCCGTGAGGTCCACGGCCGCCTCCGAGTTCCTTTGCGGCGGATGTCAGTGCTGCGCCTGGGCTTCAACCCAGGCAGGCTGAGGCCATTGGGGCTGCCGCGCAGCCATGAGCTGCTGGTGCTCGGGCGCCATGATCCTCACAAGAATCTGATGCGCCTGATCCAGGCTTTTGCGGGTCTGCGCGATCGGGAGCATCAGCTGCATTTTGTCGGTCCTCATGACCGCCGCTACACGCCGCGGCTGCAGCGTCTTGCCGCTGAGCTTGGGGTGGAGAACCGTTGTCGCTGGACCGCCTGGGTGAGCGATGAGGAGCGTCTGCAGCTGCTTAACCGTGCCCGGGCTTTGCTGATTCCCAGCCTCTGGGAGGGGTTTGGTCTGCCGGCTCTAGAAGCGATGGCCTGCGGTACGCCGGTGCTTGCGGCAACCAGCGGTGCTCTGCCGGAGGTGGTGGGGGATGCGGCCCTTCTCTTAGAGCCTTGTAATCCGGCCCAGATGGCTGCCTGCATTGATGACTTCCTTGCTGATGTCCCCTTGCAAAGGCAAATGCAGCAGGCTGGCCCTAAGAGGGCCTCTCAGTTCAGCTGGACCCAGACTGCAGCGGAACTCACCGACCGCCTTAGGCAGCTTCAGTCCTAGTGCACAAGGATGCCGCGGGGCCGCTGCAGCCTGATGCAGCGCAACCCTGCGGCAGAGGCAGCTTCTTCATCGGCACGGCTGTCGCCGATATGCCAGGCCTGCTTTGGGCTCAGATCAAGTTGCTCGAGAGCCTTTTGCAGGAGTTTGGGTTCGGGTTTGGCTGAGCCCGCTTCAGAGGACACCAGCACGGCATCGACCAGCTCCTTAAGTCCCAGACCCTCAAGCAACCCATGGAGACGTCGGTCGAAATTGCTCACAACGGCCAGTCGCAACCCCTGCTCACGCCAGCGTGCCAAGGCGGCAGGCACTTCCGGATAGACGTCCCAGGGTTCTGTTGTGGCAAAGCGATCAAACAGATCCCCCCCCAGTCCGATCGGCAGCGGGTGAACGCCAACCGACTGAAATGTGGCCTCGATGCGCTTCTGCCACCAGTGGCGTTCGGCTTGCTCCAGGTGAGCGGCACTCACTGCTGGAAAGGCCAGCGGTGGTGCGGCGCGATAGGCCTCCGCAAAGGCGCCATCAAGGGCTTCGGGATCCAGGTCCAGACCATGGTCGGCCGCCACCTCGGCGTAGAGGCTCCCCACGGAGCGGCGTAAGCCGATCAGGGTGCCCATGGCATCGAGCAGCAACCCAGTGGGGGCATTCATCGACTTGGGCTGCCCATGGGAGCCAGCTTCCATTCACTCAGCCATCCTGCCGCGACCTGTAGCGGCAAGCGGCGTCCGGGTAAACGGGTGAGATAGACCCATCGCCGCATTTGCTGGGCGGCAGGCCCAGCCAGCGTTACGCCCATGGCGGTAAGGGTTGCATCCCCAACTCCAAGGCTGAGCATCTCGCCTAGATCGTTCCAGGAGAACGGTTTCAGCGGCAGCTCCTGCTGCCGGGCCAGCAGGTTGTCGGCCAGCAGCGGTGCTTGCTGGAAAGCCACCTGTGCGGTGGCGGGCAGGGATGGTTCGTGCGGTATCGCTGCGCCATCCCCGAGGGCAAAGATCTCGGGTAGGCCTTCGAGCTGCAGCTGGGCGTTGCAGCGCAGGCGGCCGCGGTCATCAAGCGGTAAGGGCCCCCCCAGGGGGTTGGCGCGCTGGCCGGCGGTCCAGATCACGGCCTCCACCGCCAGGGTGTCGCTCTGCTGGGTCTCCTCAAGTTTCAGTTGCAGTTGTTTAGCGGTCACTGCTTCGACGCTGCAGTTGCAGCGCAAGCGCACATCCCGGCTTTGCAGGGCCAGTTCCGCCTGGGCCCGATTAAAGGCCTTGGCATGGGGCAGGCAGCGCTCGCCTCGTTCAATTAGTTCAACTGTGGCGGCTCCTTTCAGCAGATCAGCCAGCTTGCAGGCCAGCTCTACACCGCTGGGGCCCGCACCTACCACGGCCAATCGCTGCAGACTCTGGCGACGTTGGCGGAGGGAATGGACGATCTGGCGCAACCGTTCCACATCCTTCAAGCTTTGGAAGGTGAGGCAGTGCTCCTTAACTCCGGTGATGCCGAAACTGTCCGCTCGTGTGCCGCAGGCGAGAACCAGGGCGCTGTAGTTCAACGTCTGCCCGCTTGAGAGCTTGACCTGGCGCCGCTCGGGATCAACGGAACTTGCACGGTCCTGCACCCAGCCGATTCCATGGCCTGCGAGCAGTTCCACATAGGGCGGAGCCATCTGCCAGAGCGGCATCTCGGAGCTGAGACGCTCGTACAGAAACGGCAGAAAAACGAAGCGATCCTGCGGTTCAACCAGTAGTAGAGGGGGATGTCCTGGCTTGCTGGCCAGCTCTAGGGCGGTGTAGAGGCCGCCGAAGCCCCCGCCGACAATCACAATCGGTGCGATCAAGGGGACTGGGGCCGTAGGGCGCTGAGGCTAGGAGGCCTGGGAGCAGCGATGCGGCAGTGTGGTCTCAGATTTTCGAGGTGCCCGGTGCAGCTGGTGCAGGATCTGGAGGCGACCCAGGTGGAGCTCGGTGGCCTGCACGCCCGTGATCAGCTGGCATGGGCTGAGGAGCGTTTCGGGGCACAGTTCGCGGTCACAACCAGCTTTGGCACTCAGTCAGCTGTGTTGATGCATCTTCTGGTGGGGGTGGCGCCCAAGGTGCCGGTCTATTGGATCGATACGGGCTACCTGTTTCCCGAGACCTATCGCTATGCCGCCGAGCTCACCAGCTCTTTGGGGCTGAATCTGCAAGTTGTGCAGCCTGAGCTCAGTCCTGCCCGCATGGAGGCCCTGATGGGCCGCCTTTGGGAGAGTGAGAACCCTGACGATTTGGTCACCTATCACCGCTTGCGCAAAGTCGAACCCCTCGATCGAGCCCTCGATGATGCTGGGGTGAGTTGCTGGGCCAGTGGGGTCCGTTCTCGCCAGACCGATAACCGTGCTGCGATGCAACCCCTAGAGCGTCTTCGGGGGCGGTGGAGTCTGAGGCCTTTGCTGGGCTGGACCAGACGTGATGTCTTCTATTACATGGAAGAACACAAGTTGCCCCAGCATCCGCTCTTTGAACAGGGCTACAGCACGGTGGGTGACTGGCATTCAAGTGCTCCGGATGATGGACAGGGCCGTGCTAGCCGTTTCGGTGGCCGTCATCAGGAATGTGGCTTACACCTGCCGGAAACCCTGGTGGAAGGGGCTGGAATTTGACTCATGCGGCGGTTGCTGCTGATTGGTAACAGCCGTTGGCACTGGGGAGACTGGGTTGATGGATGCCTGATCGAGCAGCGCCACACCACAGCGGAGGCTGGTGCTGCGCTTTTGATCTCCAGGCCTGCGGATCACTGGGCGGCGGTGGGGGTGGTGCCTCAGGTTCTTGATGCCTATAGCTCCCGCCGCTTGAGCACTGCCCAAGTGCCGCTGGCGCAGCTGCCGCCGCGGGTGGGGGTCGACCGGGCTCTCGCGGCCTGGATGGCTTGGCGCGTCTCGGGCTTGCCGGTGCTGGTTGCTGATGCCGGTACCGCCTTGAGCCTGACGCTCGTTGATGGTGGCGGCTGCTTCCGCGGCGGACGTCTGATGGCAGGCGCCCGGCTGCAGCTGCAGGCTCTGCACCAGGGCACAGCATCACTACCGCTGCCATCACTTGATATTGAGAACAGCGAGGCCTGGCCGCGGCTGACGGATCAGGCCCTGAGCTGCGGTGTAATCGAGGGGCTCACCGCAGCCGTAGTCCGCGGGTTTGAGCACCGGCCCCAACCTGAGCAGGACTGGCAGCTGTGGCTGACCGGTGGTGATGCGCCCTTACTGCTCAGGGGCTTGCAGCAGACGGGACTACGCCCCCGTCACGCCGATGCCTTGGCCCTGGAGGGGCTTGGGTGCTTGGTGGAGACTCTCAGGAGCTGAGACCCAGGTCATTG
>CAJWXK010000120.1 GCA_913048995.1 uncultured Synechococcus sp.
TGGGATTGACTTTGTTGCTCCGTCTTGCTCTTACCCACGGCTTCATTGGCCCTGGGATTGAGAGCCCTTATAGAGGTGGTGGCTCATTGTTCACTTTTTTCCTCTCACGACTCTTCATTCCTGTCGAATGGCCTGGACTGCTGCTGATGGTTTTGCTCGGCTTTCGCTGGCTCTGGTTGCTGCCAGCGGCGACCTGGTTTGTCCTGATTAGGCAAAGCCCTTCCTTGCGCCAATGGTTTTACATTTTTGTACTACCTCTTGGCGTGCTTAGTACCGTTACTTCTGCTGATATCAGTCGCAACTGCGCT
Organism: uncultured Synechococcus sp.; assembly: GCA_913048995.1. Classification (GTDB taxonomy): domain Bacteria; phylum Cyanobacteriota; class Cyanobacteriia; order PCC-6307; family Cyanobiaceae; genus RCC307. The sequence continues at coordinate 309 of CAJWXK010000120.1, forward strand.
TTCCTTTTCCCAGTATTGCAGGTTGCTATTGAGCTGCTTCTTCAGCAGGTTCACCTGAGCCAACGCCAGTTGAATCGCTGGCTTGCTTGGGCTCTAGGTATGAATGTGATTACTCCTGCCGCGATGGTATTTAACTTGCCGCCGAACTGGTGGGAGACTAACCCACTCAACTGGAAGGACTGGGCAACCCTTTATCTTCCATTGCCACTGAATCTATGGCAGTGGTTTCGAGTCCCAAGCGGAGCTGCCAGTTGGTAAGCCATCAGGTGCATGTTTAGGTCAGGTCTGCCCCTGGGTAGCCCCGCGGTGTCACCATCCGTCTTTGCTGGTGGCGCGTCGTGCTGTTGCCGATCAGGACCAGGGAGAACATGTCGACCTGATCGAGAGGCAGCGCTTCGAGGTCGTGGATTTGGAGAGCTTCATTACTACGGCTGAGCTGGCGGCAGATCGCAGCTGGTGTTGAGTCAGGTCGCTGCTGTCGGAGAAGCTCTACCGCCCGCCCCAGCTGCCAGTGGCGATCATGGGAGCGAGGGTTGTAGAGCGCGACCACGAAATCCCCTGCAGCAGCAGCCTGCAACCGCTTTTCAATGACTTCCCAGGGGGTAAGCCGGTCGCTAAGGCTGATGGTGCAGAGATCATGCATCAGTGGTGCACCCAGTCGGGCTGCTGCCATCTGGAACGCGGAGATCCCCGGATGCACCTCAAAAACTGGTTGCTCCTCGAGAGGAAGTGCAAGCCACTGCTCAAGCGCCAGACCGGCCATGCCATACATACCGCTCTCGCCGCTGGAGATCAGGGCGACATGGATGCCCTGGCGCGCCAGATCGAGGGCCTGTTGGCAGCGTTCTCGCTCGCGGGTCAGCTGTCCTTCAAGACGTTGCTGATCGACGCGCCGCAGTGGTTCCAAGAGATCCAGGTACAGGCTGTAGCCCACCCAGACTTGACTACTGGCAAGGGCGCTATGGGCTGCGGGGGTGAGTTGATTTAGAGCGCCAGGGCCAGCGCCGATGAGCTGCAGGCTGCCTCGTTGCGGCGCCCAAGGTGTGGCCGCTTCTGCGATGGCCACCGTGGCAGCACCATGGCCGTCTTTTTTGTAAATAGCTTTGGTTTGTCTTAGGGCAGCGCCTGTCCCTGCCGCCGTCAGGGCGGCAGCCTCAGACACACTGGGACATCCCACTTCCGCCATTACAACTTCAGACGGCGTTGGAACCGGCTGCTCCCGGAGCTGCCCAGAGTTGAACAGCTTGAGCGGCCAACCCTGCTCTGCGGCCAGCTCTAGCAGTGCGGGCTCATCGCCTTTGAGCTCGAGGCTGGCCAGGCCTGCGACGGCTTCAGGGGCAAGCCCCAGCGTTTTGAGGCTGGTTTCCACGGCCTGACCTAATAAGGCCAGAGTGGTTCCACGTTCGCAACCCACACCGATCCAGAGTTGGGGTGGGTGCCAGCGACAACCACTTCCTCTGCTGCAGCTGATCACTAGATCGGCGCTGGCTTCTCCGCTGGGTTTCAGGTCCTGTCCTTGTTGAAATAGTGCAGCGGTTGCCAGGTCCTGACCTGCTTCTGCCGCCACTCCAAGCACCTCATCGCGGGCAGCCCTGTGCATCAGCTGATCCCATGGGCCTGCACCGCGGCGCCAACCCCAGCTGCAACCGAAGCTGTCCAGTGCAATCCGGCCCTGGCTGGCACTGAAACCGCTGTGGCTGATGCGGGCTTGCATCAGTGGCGCCAACCTCGCTGCTTCTCGCTCACCTCCGCCCTGATGCGCACCCAGCAGCGGCAGCAGGGTGCGGCCGCCATCAGCCAGCAACAGCACTGCTGGATCTTGGCTCTTATGGCTCAGCAGCGGAGCGATCATCCGCACCAGCGCTCCGGCGGCGAGAGCTCCCACCAGCAGGTCTAGCTCGCTCCAGTGCTTCTCCAGCAGGACCTTTTGACCTGCTGGGTGATGCAGCAGTTCAGGACGCTCAGCATCAATGAGCCCTGCTGGCACGGCGACCGCTTCGAGTTCACCGCCGCGCAGTAGCGGCTCCAACTGGCATAGCCCAGCTTTGGAGGCGCAGAGTCCCAGTCGCTTCAAGAGGGGGCCTCCGTTGGGGTGTCATCAGCGCTTGGTATGTCGGCTCCAACGATTTCCTCTGGTTCTTTGGCAAGTTCCTGTGGTTCTTGTGCAGGAGGGTCGATGCTGCTGACCGCTTCAGGTTCGGCTTGAGCGGTCTGATCGTTGATGTCTTGCTCGACTTCTTCTTCTTCTTCTTCTTCTCCTTCTACTACTTCTTCTTCTACTGCCTCTTCTTGGGAAGCGATCACAGTGTCGGGATCAATGATCTCCTCGTCCTCAATCACGAGAACGGATTGATCCATGCTGTCTTCTGGCTCCAGCTCTTCTGCTGCAAATGCCTCGTCTGCAGTTGGGTTGAAAAGCGGATCGGACAATTCAGCAAGTTCATCGGCGCTCAGCTGGGATCGGTAGAAGGCAGGAGCGCCGGAGCGTGATGAAGGCACCGGCAGCTCTAGAACAATCGAATTGAAGGGGGCATCAAGAGGCTCCCCGTTGGCATCAAGCAGCTCGAGCTGGAGGAAGTGCTCCCCTTGTTTGAGTGCACTGAGCCAGAGCGGCTGGGCACGATCCAGCACAACGCTGCTGCCTTCGAGGCTGAGCCGCAGGCGCCATTGGTCATCGCCGGGCCGCAGATGCTGGAGCGGCGCATTCAGTAGCAGCCAGTTGATCGGCGTAGCGCTTCCGGCAGCCAAGGTTGGGGCGGGGATGGTGACCAGTTGGGCGGCGCTCTCTTGAGGGAGGGCTGCTGAATTACGTATTCCGCGATGCAAAGTCCAGCTCAGCCGGGCCTCACGTCCGATGACTGCTTCACCCCACGGGAGCGCCGCATAGGCCACCAGTCTGTGACTGCCAGGGCTAAGAGCAGGCATCGTCAGTTCGACCACACCTTCAGCGTTGGCTGTGAATGCGCGCACGGTTTCCTGCCCATCGAGCTGCACCACCACGTGAGCGCCAGGACCGAGTGATGCGCTTTCCAGCAGTGGCCAGTCATCTATCCGCAGCCGCAGGGTCCAGGGGCCCGCAGGCACAAGGCTTTCGGCAGCAGGGGAGAGCAGCTCAAGACTGGGTTGATGCCGGTTCAGTTCCTCAATGAGTTGCTGGGCTGCTCCAGGCGGCGCCACCTCCTGTAAGGCCACCGCATTGGACCTGCTGCTGGCTGTTCTGCCATTGCTCCGGTTCCAGAAAGCTGCTTCGGCTTGAGGAACGATCAGGAGCAGCAGCGCAAGGCAGAGAGCCAGGGCGGCGATCCGACGGGGCAGGAACCGGAGCATCAGTGGCACACGTACTGACCACCTACCAGTGAAGCGCAACGCATTGCATTCCCAGGGGTGGATCTGTCAAGGGTTGGGTGTTAACGAACTTGCTGAATTTGCTGATTTTTGTTGTTAAAAAGTGTGCTGAAGAGCCCAGTCCCCCACTGGGGTTTGAACCTTTGTAACTCCCTTGGGAGGGTGCAATTCTCGGCCTCTATACTCCCTCCAGCGGTCCCCCTAGCTGGGGTCCGCGGCCCAGTGGTTGCAAGGCTTCTCGCGTTGCTGCTGCAGGGTCATGCACCCCAGCGGTATTGCGGAACCCTCTTTGGGATATTCCGCATGCCAGCGACCCAAACCCTCGAGGAACGTCTCGATGACCATCAGCCCACCAGAACGTGGGAGCAAGTCCAAGGTCTCGGTTGACCGGAATCCCGTGCCCGTCGATTTCGATGTGCTCGGCAAGCCCGGACATTTCGACCGCGCTTTGGCTAAGGGTCCCAAGACCACAACGTGGATCTGGAACCTCCACTCCCGCGCTCACGACTTCGACAGTCACACCAGTGACTTGGAAGAGGTCTCGCGCAAGATCTTTAGCGCTCACTTCGGCCACCTGGCCGTCATCTTCATCTGGTTGAGCGGCGCCTTCTATCACGGTGCTCGCTTCTCCAACTACACCGGTTGGCTTGCCGACCCCATCAACATCAAGCCGAGTGCTCAGGTCGTCTGGCCGATTTTTGGTCAGGAAATCCTCAACGGCGATGTCGGCGGCGGCTTCCACGGCATTCAGATCACCTCAGGCCTGTTCCAC
>CAJWXK010000121.1 GCA_913048995.1 uncultured Synechococcus sp.
ACGCCATTGAGCACAAAGCCTTAATCCTCTTCGATGCGGCCTACGAAGCCTTCATCCAGGACCCCGAGATTCCCCACTCCATCTTTGAGATCGAGGGTGCGAGGCAGTGCGCCATCGAATTCCGCTCCTTCTCCAAGAACGCAGGCTTCACTGGCACCCGCTGCGCCCTCACCGTGGTACCAAAGGGTCTGACCGGCACCAGTGCAAGCGGTGAGGAGGTGGAACTCTGGGGTCTGTGGAACCGCCGCCAAAGCACGAAGTTCAACGGCGTCAGCTACATCGTCCAGCGCGGCGCTGAAGCCGTCTACTCCGATGCAGGTCAGTCTGAAGTAAAAGCCCTGATCAGCTTTTACATGGAAAACGCGGCGATTATTCGGCGTGAACTAACTACCGCCGGTCTCACTATTTACGGCGGTGAGCATGCCCCCTACGTCTGGATCAAGACTCCTGAGGGTGTGGACTCTTGGGGCTTCTTCGACCACCTACTCAACAAAGCCAATGTGGTGGGCACCCCCGGCAGCGGCTTTGGGGCAGCAGGTGAAGGCTACTTCCGTCTTTCAGCCTTCAACAGCCGCGAAAACGTCAATGAGGCCATGGCGCGTATCCGCGCTCTTTAGATTGTCGCCAGCTTTGTCACTTATCGCCCCGTCCGATGCCAGCCGCTGTCATGACCGAAGCCAGCGAAAGCCCCGTCCGCTCCCCTGGCGGGGCTGCGGTGATGGAGCGCGCTCCCGAGCGGGTGCGCAAGCCTTCACCGCGATACAAGGTGTTGCTCCACAACGATCCGGTGAACTCCATGGAGTTCGTAGTCACCACCTTGCGGCAGGTGGTGCCCTCACTCAGTGAGCAGGATGCGGTAACGGTGATGCTGGAGGCTCACAACACCGGCGTGGGCCTGGTGATCATCTGTGACATCGAACCGGCAGAGTTTTACTGCGAGAGCCTGAAGGCCAAAGGGCTTACAAGCACAATCGAGCCTGAGGAGTGAGGCTCCACTGGAGAGGGACCATCCTCTATCCCGCCTCTTTGGTGGCGCTGTTTCTGGGTTTGCAAGTTGTACTGGGTTGGCTGGGTATTCCCTTCGCTCAACAGGCCTCGCTTGCAGCCATTCCCAGCGTTGCGGCGCTCCTGCTTTCGCTGCCTTGGCGATTAAGGCGCGCCTGGGGAGAAAGCAGTCCTTGGAAACGACTGGGGGTTCGCACCAGCTGGGCTGAACTCATTGAGACCCTGAGCCGAGGCCTAGGGCTGGTTGCGGCGCTGCTGCTGTTCATGGTGGTGGCCTTGTTCATCGGTGGAGCGCATACGGAACTGAGGCTGACGCCAGCCTTAGTGCTCAACGCTGTGATGCTGGGCCTGGGGGTGGGTTTTGCCGAGGAGTTGCTGTTTCGCGGCTGGTTGCTTGGAGAGCTCACTCTGCTGATGGGCCATCAGCGTGCTCTCTGGGTGCAGGCCGTGATTTTCAGCTTGGTGCACCCCCTGTTTCATCGGCCAACTCTTGAATTGGCGCTGTTTTTTGGGGGGTATGTATTGCTGGGGGTTCTGCTCGCTGAGCAGCGCCGGCGCGATCATGGCGTGCTTTGGGGTGCCGTGGGACTCCATGGTGGAGCCGTCGGCGGCTGGTTCCTTCTCAGCCAGGGAGTTCTGAATCTGCAAGCAGCAGGGCCAGCTTGGCTGCTAAGTCCTGCCAATCCCATTGGAGGCCTGGTGGGCTGGATCGGCCTGTTGGCGCTACTGGCCTGGTTGCGATGCAGACGATGAATGCTTGGGCTGACCAATGGGGTGCCCAGTCCAATTCCCGCGTCTGGGTACTGGACGATGACGCGGAGTTGCTGCAACTACTGCTGGAGCGCCTCACCAGCTGCGACTGGCAAGTTCAGGGTTTTGATCAACCTGATGGACTGAAAACAGCTCTGCAGCAGGCAATGCCCCATGTCCTGTTAATGGAGCGGCGCCTGAAAGGCAGCGATGGCCTTGAACTCCTGCAAGAGCTGCGCAACAGCGGCTATCGCTTTGCCGTACTGATTCTGTCTGCATTAGCGGAACCGGAGCAGCGTATTGAAGGGCTCGAGAGCGGCGCCGATGATTACTTGGCCAAACCTTTTCTCTGGCGAGAGCTGCAACTGCGGCTGCTGCGACTGCTGGAGCTGCAGAGACTGAGGCCGCCACAGAAGGTGCCGGAACAGCAGATTTTCCGTATTGACGGTCTGCGATTTGAGCCAGCCCAGCTGCGGCTGCAGGGACCAGAAGGCCAGGAGGCTGCCCTCAGCCGTGGTGATGCCTCTCTACTGGGATTTTTCTGTCTCGGACCTGGGCTCACCTTTGAGCGTGACCAGTTACTGCAGGCCACTGGCAGCCTGGTCAACAGCAGCAGCAGTCGCAGCCTTGATGTGCGCATCTCCAAGCTGAGAAAGCTTCTGGATCTATGCCATCCCGGTGCCGGCAGCCTGATCGAATCGGTGCGAGGACGGGGCTACCGCTTACAGGCCAGCGTCCAGCGTGGCAACGGCTAGAGCTCAGCCCACAGCATTCGCCAGAGCACGTCGACCTTCAACCGGGGCATGCAGCGCTTCTTTCAGGGGAGCTAGGCCATAGTCACGCTCCAGCAGAGCCATCACAGTGCGACCGAAATCCGCGGGGTTGGTTTCGAATGCTTCAAGACAGACACGTCCGAAGGTGCGCCCCATGGGCTCAGGGTTCCAGAGCAGCTGCCGTGCCGTCCACGGCATCATGCTCATCGGGTTGTAACCCGGCTTGATCAGCCCCTGCTCAAAACCGTACTGCTCCAAATGAGTATGAGGCTGAAGTCCAATAAAGAAGATGGCGGGCTCCACCTTGTCTGCCCCGAAGATTGCTTCAAGCTCGCGGTGATAGGCCACGGTCTGCCTGATCGTCTCAGGCCGTTCATCAATGACATTGAACGAGTAGTTGACTGAAACGTGATGTCGGAAACCTGCATCCGCAAGCAAGCGGCAGTTCTCAAGCACAGTGCGCAGGTTGTATCCCATCCGCATCTTGCGTACGAGTTCCTGTGAACCTGAAGTGATGCCAATCTCGAAGTACTCCATACCGGTCGCCACCATCAGCTCAGCGAGCTCAGCATCGAGGTTGTCGGCACGGATATAGGCCGCCCAACGAATGTCATGCCAACCCTGGGCTTGCACCGCACGCAGGAGTTGCTTGGCATCCTCGATGTAACGGCGAGCCGGGATGAATTGGGCATCAGTGAACCAAAAACCGCGCACACCGCGGGCATACAACTGAGCCATCTCGGCAATGACTTCTTCAATGGGATTGACCCGGACCGCCTTCCCTTCCACAACCGTGTAGACGCAGTAACAACAGTTGTGCGGACAGCCACGCTTGGTCTGCACTCCCACGTAGAAGTCGCCGGCCTCTAAGTACCAGTTGAGCTGCGGCCATATCGACTCGATGTAGCTGTAGTCGCAGGCGCTTTTGACCAGCCCGCTGGGTTGTTCATGGATCAGACCAGAGCGAGGCGCTTCGCCAGCTTCAAAGCATCGTTCGCCAGCCAGGGACTCACCGCGCAGAAGTTTCTCCAGCAGTGGCTCTCCTTCTCCGACTGAGACAACCGTTCCTTTGGGCAGCAGAGGCGCGAGCTGCTCATAAAAAACGCTCGTTGCACCACCGCCGAGGACGGCCCGAGCCTGAGGCTGATAATTCCGTGCTCGGCGCAGGCCCCGGCGAATCAGGCGCAGATTGCGCCAGAGCTCCCCATAAAACGAACCCATCAAGCGCAGCCCTCCCAGGGCCCCGCGCAGACGCCTCAGGGGATTGGTCGCATAAAAGACCTCAAAGGAGTTCTGCAGCGGGTTGCCACCCCGACCATCGACGGGGGCGTAAATCTGTATATCCCGCCATGAAAAAACCAGCAGGGTTGGCCGGAAAGCGTCGATAGATGAGCGGAGAACCCGATCGACATCCAGCACAGGCACCGCAGCTAAATCCAGGAGCCGCTGAGGCAAGTCAGGAAATTGCTTGTGCAGATGATCCGCCAGATAGATCGGACCAATCGGAAAGATGGGATTGCAGGGCAAGCGGATCAACAGCACCCTTTCGCCGGGCTGAATCCCGCTCCGGGCCTGGAGTTGCTGCACTGCACCGACTCAATGAGGCTGGACCCTAACAAGCATGGCCAAAGCGCGAGTGATCAGCTGAGCTAATCGATGCCATCAGCGAAACGATTGAGGCATTGAGCAATGAGTCGTTACAAAGGCCGCAAAGTTCCGTTACATTCCAGAGGTCGGGTTTCCGGCCATCCATACCGCTCTTCGGAGCACACCCGTTTTCGGACTCATGCAAACCACCATTCAGCAGCGCTCCGGCGCCTCTGCGTGGAATCAG
>CAJWXK010000122.1 GCA_913048995.1 uncultured Synechococcus sp.
CTGAGGATCTGGACCGCGCTCTGCCGCTGGCTTTGGCTCCCAATCGAATGACAGCACACCTGAAAGCCTGCGAAGGTGGTGGATTGGCCTTGCTGGAGCAAACGGCCACCCGTCAGTTCCTTCTGGATCTTCTTCTTGCGTTGCCATGACCGAATCCGGGATCGTTTATTTGGTGGGCTCGGGCCCTGGCGATCCCGATCTTCTGACTCTCAAGGCCCATCGGTTGTTGCAGCGTTGTGACGCACTGGTTCACGACGCGCTAGTGCCGATGGAGCTGCTTGAGCTGGTGCCCGAAGACTGCGCTGTGCATGCTGTGGGAAAACGGCGAGGACACCACTCGGTGCCGCAGCCCAGCACGAACGCCCTGCTGCTTGAGCTCGCTCAGACACATCGCTGTGTGGTGAGACTTAAAGGAGGCGATCCGTTCCTCTTCGGTCGCGGGGGAGAAGAGGCTGCATATCTGGCCAAACGTGGAGTGACTGTTGAAGTGGTGCCTGGAGTGACCTCCGGGATTGCCGCACCGGCCTATGTCGGGATTCCCGTCACGCATCGGCGAGCTGGTTCTTCAGTCACGTTCGTGACTGGCCATGAGGAGATCGATAAAGGGCGCCCAGGTGTGGATTGGCAAGCCCTTGCTGCTGCCAGTGATGGTCTCGTGATTTACATGGGCCTTCACAACCTGGCGAGGATTTGCCAGGAGCTTCAGGCTGGCGGTCTCGCCGCCACCACACCTGCGGCGATTATTCAGCAAGGCAGTGTCAACGGTCAGAAGCACTTGATCGCCACTTTGGAAGATTTAGCGGAAGCGGCTCAGGATCAGGGCTTCAGTGCACCGGCGATCGTGGTGATTGGAGAGGTGGTTGAGCATCGCGTTCCTGCTTGTGCTCCGTTGCCGGCGCCGGTCACGATGCCGCAGCCGATTCCTCGCGTTGCGCTAACTCCGACTAGTTGAGGCCTTGATGAAGGCTTCAAAGCAGTCGTCGTTGTCAACCACACTGCTTCAGCTGCAGCCACAGCATGAAACTAGGGTTTGAGCCCGTTGGGTGTCTGGTCCAAACGTTCTCGCTTGACATGGCCGGTTGCACGGAGGAGCAAAAGCCGTGAGACCGGAAACACAACTCCAGGCAGGTCCCTGAAGTTGCTCGGCTTGATTGTGCAAAATGTGCCTGTCTGCGGCTGAGGTCTCCTCTGCCTATGCCATTAATGACACGACCTCTTTGATGACTAGCAGATTCATCTTCGACTCAATGGCTTATCAGGAGCTGACTGGGATTGCCTAGCGCGTGCCATCGCTTATCGCGCGGTGAAATTCATTGTTTGGATACCACCCGGAAGGTGAGGTTCAAACGCGCTTCGGCCACCCTCAGCCGGCGCGGCACTCCATGAAGCCACTCTTGCTGCGTTGGTGGGTCCATCAGCAAGAGGTCGCCGTTCCCGAGTTCAAGGCTCATAGATTCGCCTTGAATGCCTCGCTGTGGTTTGAAACGTAGGGTGCGACTTGCGCCAAATGAGAGGGAGGCGATTGGTGCCTTGGGATCAAGTTCTGGCTCGTTATCGGCATGAAAGCCCATTGCGTCTTTGCCATTGCGGTAGAGATTCAGTAGTAGAGAGTTGAAACACCAACCGGTGTGTTGGCTGACCTGATTGCGGATTAACTGTGCTGTAGGCGACCAAGGCTCGACGATGTTCTCCAGTCCCGAATAGCGGTAGCCGCAACCTGGATCGGCCATCCAGCAGGTGAGCCGGGGCAGGAGATGACGCTTGCCAAACAGTGTGATTGATTCCTGCTTCCAGGGGGATTCGCGCTCTAGCTCGCTGAACCAGCTGTTGGCAGTAGTGGGGTCGACCCATCCAGCCCAGTGCCGCAGCGAAGGCGCATCAGTTTGTTTGAAATGCGTACTGGGTTGTATCAATGCCTGCTCCATTCGAGGTTTGGTTTTGCCTCAATAAGAGGGTATCGAGAGGAGTCCGGATGGATCCGGCACCGATGTTTGAGCTGATCCCATACCAGCGCTTCCGCGATACCCCTGCGGTGCGCTTCTTTGACGTCACGATCGCTGATTCCAACGCACGTGATCTGGTGATCCATGCTGGCCCTGCTGTCAGTCCGCCGGATGACATCAGCGGGGCCTGGCAGTTTTATTTGCACCCCCATCAGGAGGACAACCTGCTGGCGGTACAAGGCGGCCGCACCTTTTATCTGGTCAACTTTCAGTGGAACTACCCCTTTCACATGGTTCGGCTCGAGGCCGGCGGTGACATCCTTCGCATTCCGCCCGGCACATTTCATAGATCGGTTTCTGATGAGGAGGGATCAGTGGTTATGAACCAGGCAGTTCGGGAGCCGATGGCATGTCTTCAGAGGGAGTTTCGCGTTTACAGCAGCGCCAGGATTCCAAAGTTGATGGCGATCACTGCCAACACAGCGCCATTGCCCAAGTTGCATGGGGTGCCCTGGTGACTCTCACGAGGTTGCCGGTAGTGGGGAGGGTGCGGAAGCTTCGACATCCCAAGCTTGGATCTCCCACTGCAGGTTGCTGATTGTTCCAGGTGGACCGGTGAAACTGCCGCTCACCGCTGCAGTGAGATCTGGTTTCGAAGAACTCACTAGGGGAATGTATCGCTCATCCACTGCTCCCTGTCCGCTGGGGTCAAAGCCACGCCAACCAGCCCCCGGGAGATAGACCTCTGCCCAGGCATGGAGGTCATAGTGAGTTGGTTGTGGCAGTGGGAGGTGGTAACCGCTGACAAAGCGTGCAGGTAGACCGATCGCCCGACTGCATTCGATCATCACCACGGCCAGATCACGGCAGGAACCAACTCGCTCTAGCAGGGTGCGACCCGCTGGCCAGGCCGGTCCGTGGTTGCGTTGGGTGTAGTTCACCCGCTCCTGAATGAGGGCAATTAATTGATGCAGAAAGCGCAGGCACTGTTGTTCGCTGCCCACCAGAGCTTCCTGCGCCAGCGCGATCGCCAGCGGGTCATGCTGGCCGTTGGGCAACCACCCTTGCAGATAGCTATGTAGATCACCATTGAGATGCCCTACCGGGTAGGGCAGTTGCAGTGGTTGGGCATCAAGGCACAGACCGAGCGGTGGAGGCTCGCTTGTGAGAACTTCTGATTCAGCCACCACTTCGAGCCGGTCGGTATGACCAATGAACTGAAGTTTTTGGATCTGATCACCACCGGCGGAGATCAGTCCGAACTTCTGAGAGGGTTCTGGATTGAAACGCAGATTGTGGTTCATCAGGACCTGGAACCCCAGTGGGCGTGGCATCAGGCAGATGCGATGGCCTCCCAGCTGCACGGGCTGGTCATAGGTGTAGCTGAGCTGGTGGCGGAGCTTTACGTGCATGGGCTCGGGGTGAAATAGCGCGCCTCGGTCAGGTTGTGAATGCTGTCGAGCTGCTGTTGTAGTTGATCAATGCCTTCATGTAGGCCACTACTGATCAAACTGGTGATCTCTGTGTTCGACCATTGGTCCCTAAGTAGCTTCAGGGCTGCTAGAAGTGTTGAGCCTGCCTGAGAGGAACCGTTGTTTTCGATGGTCTCGACACTCGTGATGAGTTGAAGCAGGCAGTAATGCACAGAGCGGGGAAATAAAGGCTCCATCAATAGGAAAGCAGAGACTTGGGATGGTGATATTTCGGCGTGGTATTGGCGGTACATCTGGTATGCACTCACTGAGTGCAGCAGGGCGATCCATTGCAATTCATCTAGTGGTCCTCCCACATCCTCCGGTTTTGGTAGTAGTAGGAAGTACTTCACATCCAACATTCGCGCGGTTTTGTCAGCCCGTTCCATCATTCGACCCATCCGCGTGAAGCACCAGCTCTCATCGCGCTGCATTGTTGCCTCTTCAACACCTCTGATGACAAGGCAGCGTCTGCGGATCTCGTCGAGTTGATCGGTCAGCGGCAGTTGCCAAAACTCTGGTTCCTCTTGCAGCAGCAGGTGCAGCTCGTTGATCTCCTCAAACACCTCGCTTGGAATGACCTCACGGATTTGGCGAGCGTTCTCTCGGGCTGCAGCAATGCAGTTGCTGATGGAATTGGGGTTGTCAGGGTGATTCGTGATGAAATTAATCACCGCCATAGGGCTTGGCGATGAATTCAGCTTTTCAAATAGAACACGGTCGGCGCAAGCATCTATCAATGAGAGCCACTGGGAGGCGCCTGGATGCTCGGAGTCAAGAGAAACTGCCCAACCGACCTTGAGGAAGCGAACCAGATTTTCAGCCCGCTCGATGTAACGGGCAATCCAGTAGAGACTGTCGGCTACACGGCAGAGCATGGAACCACCCAGGTGTCTTTGCTGCCGCC
>CAJWXK010000123.1 GCA_913048995.1 uncultured Synechococcus sp.
CCACATCGGTGCGTGGGAACTCCGGGTTGATCGCTTCCATCTCAATCAGTTGCTCATAGGGAACATCTGCCTCGGCCAGCAGGACGTTCATGTGGCCAGGCATACGTCCGGCGACGGGGTGAATGGCATAGGACACCTCTGCTCCTGCGGCCTCAAGTAGCTCGGCGACCTCGCGCACGATGTGCTGCGCCTGGGCCACAGCCAGGCCATACCCGGGAACGAAGACAACGCGCTGGGCGGTTTCCAGGGTGAGGGCGCACTCTTCAGGGCTGCAGGACGTGATGCCCTGGTACTCCCCCTGATCAGCGTTTCCAGCACTGACCCCAAGGGCACCGCCGAACAACACGTTGGTGAGCGAGCGGTTCATCGCATTGCACATCACCTGGGTGAGGATCAGGCCCGCGGCACCCACCATGGCGCCGGCGACGATGAGCAACTGGCTGCCCACGACGAAGCCTGCGGCAGCAGCAGCAACACCCGAATAGGAATTGAGCAGCGAGATCACCACCGGCATGTCTGCCCCACCAATGGAAAGGGTGACGCCGATGCCCAGCAGACTGGAGGCGATCACCAGTAACCAGAGGCCGTTCCCACCGTTTACCAGAGCAATTGCGGCAACCAGTGAGATCACCGCCAGGCCGATATTGAGGGCATGGCGAGCTTTGCTTTGCATCCAGGCCGGGGTGTCCAGCCAGCCCTGCAGCTTGCCCATCGCCACGATCGAGCCGCTGAAGGTGATCGCACCGACAAAAACAGAAACCACGATCGAAATGGCCTCCACCATCGAGCCGGTGCCTTCCCCGTTGCTGCCCATGGAGGGGTAGAGGGCCACACCGAGAGCAACAAGCAGTGAGGACATGCCACCGCAGCCGTTGAATAGGGCCACGGTTTCCGGCATCGAGGTCATTGGCACCCGCTGAGAGGTGATGGCGCCCAGCAGCCCCCCGACGATGGTGCCCAGGATGATCCAGGTCCAGGCAGCGCCGTCGATCCCGCCAGACCCAAGGAAGTTCACCAGCACACCGAGCACGGCAAGAGCCATGGCAGCGGCGGCTAGGAGGTTGGCGCTGCGGGCCGAACGCACCTTGGAGAGGCCCTTGATGCCGAGAGCTAGCAGCAGCACCGCTACCAGTTCGATGGCGTATTTGACGACAATGGCGGTGGTCATCAGTTCTTCTCCTGACGGCGGGCGGGCTTGCGGCCAAACATGGCGAGCATGCGGTCGGTGACGAGGAAGCCGCCGATCACGTTGAAGAGGGCAAAGCCCAGTGAGATCGAGCCGAGCACCATCAATGTGGTGTTTCCTGAAGGCCCGGCCTTGATGATGAGCGTTAGGGCTGCCAGCACGGTGATGCCGCTAATCGCGTTGGCACCGCTCATCAGCGGTGTGTGCAGGGTGGGGGGCACCTTGCCGATCAGCTCGAGTCCCAGCAGGCTCCCAAGCAACAGCACCCAGAGGGCGTCATTCAGGCTGAGAGCGTCGGTCATTGGGTCACCTCGTGTTGGGGGGCGGCGCGATCCGGGACTAAGTCGGTACGGCGCAGGGTGCCGTTAAGGCTGATCAGGCTGGGTGCCAGTAGATCGTCCTCGGCATCGAGAGAGAGCTTTCCATCCTGATCGACAAGGACTTCCAGTAGGGACTGAAGGTTTCTCGAGTAGAGCGAGCTGGCGTGAAAAGCAACGCTGCCGGGGAGGCGATCAGCTCCGATCACCTGGACACCGCCATGGTTGATGGTGGTGCCGCTCTGGCTCACCTCGCAGTTGCCACCTTGCACCACAGCCAGATCAACGATTACGGCCCCTGGGCGCATGGCCTCCACCATGGCTGTCGTGATCAAGAGAGGAGCAGGACGCCCAGGCACTTGGGCGGTGCAGATCACCACATCGGCCTGATTGAGATGTTCCGCCAGCTCTTCGCGCTGCTGCTCCAGGAAAGATTTGGTGGCTTGTTTGGCATAGCCGCCGGTTTCTCCGGGCACACCCTGTTCGGGCGGGGCGATGAAGCGTGCGCCGAGGGATTCCACCTGTTCCTGCGCCGCGGCTCGTACATCACTGACGCTCACCACAGCGCCAAGGCGGCGGGCGGTCGCGACCGCCTGGAGGCCGGCCACACCAGCCCCGATGACCACCACCTTGGCGGGTTGGACCGTTCCGGCGGCCGTCATGAGCATGGGCATGAACCGGTTCAGCGACGCCGCAGCCAGCAGCACAGCCTTGTAGCCGGCGATATTTGCCTGGGAGGAGAGCACATCCATGGCTTGGGCCCGGCTGATCCGTGGCAGCAGCTCCATGGAGATAGCTGAGAGCTGAGCCTGTTCCAGGCGGTCGAGCAGAGCACCATTGTTATGAGGCTGGAGCTGACCGATCAGCAGCGCGCCGGGCTTGAGGGACGGGGCTTGATCATTGATGGGACCGACACTGAGCACAACATCGCTCTCGCCCCAAATGGCTGGGTCAGAGGGGTTAACGAGTTCAGCGCCAGCGTCGGCAAAATCAGCATCACTGAAGCCGGAGGCCACACCAGCGCCTTTCTCGACGCGGCAGCTCAATTGGCGGCTTCTGAGGCGGCGGATGACATCCGGGCTGCTCGCCACCCGCTGTTCATTGGGATCCCATTCCCGTGGAATTAAGACCTTCAGCATGCGTGCAGGGACCGCTTGAATCCACACAATTGTGCGGCCTTGCCCGACAGGCCTTTCAGGTCGCACTGATGTGAGGACATG
The DNA here is from genome assembly GCA_913048995.1 of uncultured Synechococcus sp. GTDB lineage: Bacteria > Cyanobacteriota > Cyanobacteriia > PCC-6307 > Cyanobiaceae > RCC307. Next base: position 2,724 of record CAJWXK010000123.1, read on the forward strand.
CGCACAATGTTGATAAAGCTTGTCCGAGCAACCGGCTGGTGCACCTTGTCACCGTGGATAGCCTTGGTCCTGAGCTTGAGTGTTGAGCCATGAAGTCGATCGACGAGCACATCGCTAAGGACGAGTCGGAGATCAAGACCGCCAAGGCCGAGGGCAACCAAGCCAAGGTGCGTCACCTTGAGGAGGAGCTCAAAGAACTCAAAGAGTTCAAGGAGCACCACCCTGGCGATGATCACGACCCCACTTCGTTGGAGATGTATTGCGAGAACAATCCCGATGCAGCTGAGTGCCGCGTCTACGACGACTGATCGATTGAATCAGTATTCGTCGTTGTAGGCCCCGACCGAAACAGGCGCGTCTGTCAGTCGGCAGACCACTGATTCCTCGGGGCCCATCTCCACCACCTTCACGACCGGGCGCCCCAAGCGGCGAAGGACCTCGACGTCAGCCATGGTTTGGCAGCGGGCAAGAAGTGTTCCCTCGCCGTCGTAGCAGCAGAAGAATTTCACGGACATCCGATCAAGACACCCCTGTTATGGCGATGGCACTGATCCAGGGCCATGCTCCATTTCTTTAGTTTCCCCGCAGGCTGGTTGTTCTGACCAGATCAGCTCTCTCGGCCCAGACGCCTCATCACATGCAGCTCCCTGTGAGCGCCATTGGGTCAAAGCCCTCCTCTGGGTCTTTCGAAATAGATGTGCCCGAAGCGTGTTCGTCGCTCGAGTTCCTTGGTTGACTTGGACGCTTGTTGCTCTGATTCAGCCGTCCTCAGCAAGACGCCTCATCAGCAGCAGGTCGCTGTGGGGGTCATTTGGGCAGAGCCACTCTCTGTATTCCTCAAATAGACGTTGCCCAGCGCGATGCTCTCCGCCTAAATGCAGCTGTCGGATGCGATACCGCACCTGAGGCAGTCGTGACTGCAGCAAATCCAGTGGATCGCCGGCCGGAGGGCGGCTGGCGGGGATGTCCGACACAGGGGCGTGGGCGTTGTCGTTCTTCAGGGTTAACTCATATTCCCGCCGACCCGCCAGCAGAGGGTTGACAAGCCTGCTCACTGTGTTATGTTTCCTTGGTGCGCAGTTGAGGCGCGCGGCCCGCTCAATTCAGTCAAGGCTGATTCGACCGGTTCCGACGCTCTGCTACTGTTCACAAGTCGCTTCGAGAGAGCGACGCACCTGGACAACCGAAAAGCTTAAGGAACCGACGCTTTTGTCGCGTTTCGTCTACATGCTGAATGCATGTCCTAGGCGGAACGAATCAGCGACAAAGGTGTGAGGTCCCGTCAAAAGAAACAAGCGAAAGCTCTTTTGGATCTGTGATGCGGTTCTCACGACTGCGCGCAGAGGGAAAGCGAAAGAGTGGACGCACCGGAACTGAGTTCCACGGAGAGCTGTGGTTGGTCGCTGCGGAGTGACTGACGGACACGGCACTTTTCTGAACCCTCCGAGAGGAGGCGGGCTAAAGACTGTGGCGAGAGCGTCATGGGCTAAGCCGAGCACTTTGAGAGCAGTTATCTGCTTTATAGGAAGTGTCTACAACGGAGAGTTTGATCCTGGCTCAGGATGAACGCTGGCGGCGTGCTTAACA
>CAJWXK010000124.1 GCA_913048995.1 uncultured Synechococcus sp.
ATGACCACCATGGTGCAGCGACGCCCAACCATCTCAAGGGCGTTAATCACTTCACTCTCTGTGCGGTTATCGAGGGCACTCGTGGCCTCATCAAGAACCAGAAAACTTGAATGGCGATAAAAGGCGCGAGCAAGCGCAAGCCGCTGACGCTGGCCGCCTGACAATTGATGGCCATTCTCTCCAACGGGGGTCAGCAAGCCGTAGGGAAGCTCTGAGACGTATTCAGCCAACTGCGCGGCCTCAAGGGCCTCCCAGACCAGATCTTCATCAATCTGCTGATCATCAATACCAAAGGCGACGTTGTCACGGACGCTGGCATCAAGCAATTGAATGAATTGAGGCACCTGCGCGCAGCTGGCCTGCCAGGCGGGCAGCTCCTCACGGCTGAGAGGACTTCCATCGAGCTCAAGCTGCCCGAGTTCAGGCTGCAGCAGGCCAAGGAGGAGATGGGCCACGGTGGATTTACCACTACCTGTCTTACCCACCAAAGCGATCCTGGAGCCCATGGGAATGGTCAGATTCACCCCCTTGAGGACCCACTCCTCACTATTGGGATAGCGGTACCAGGCATCACACAAACGGATCGAATGCTGGGGGAACACACCAGCAGGTGTTGGCACCCCAGGGCATCGCAGGGTGAGGCGCTCGACTGGCAGTTCGAGCATGGCGACGGTATTGCTGACCTGAGGCAAACCACCGCGCAATTCAGTCAGGGAGTGAAAAAGCTGCTGCAGGGGCGGTGTCAGCCGTTGAGCCGCAATCGCCAGAGCCGAGAGGAAAGGCAGAATGCCTAAAACCTGCCGCGGATCACCCTGAATCAGCGCTGGTACAGCACCGATAACAAAAATCAGCGTGATGCCCAGAGGCTCAATCAGCTGGCGAGGAATGATGGGCAGAAGAACTGAACGCAATGCATAACGACGAGCACGCTCCCCGGCGCTGCTGAAACTGTTCTGAAAATGCTCCTCTGTACCGGTGAGTGTGATGTCACGAACGGAAGCTAGTGACTCGAGCAGCAGATGGGTGGTACGGACCTCCAGACGAAGGTTCTGCTGGCGGGCATGCCGCAGATAAGGCGTCACCACCGTGGATAAACCCAGATAAGAAAGCACCACCGCAGCGAGCAGCAGAAAGCCAGGAAAACGTCCGATCCAAAGCACACCAAGGGACAACAGCAGGATGGAAACCGTGGCGCTGACCATGCGCAGGCAGGGACTGATCACCCCATTGGCTGCTTGACGGATATTGGAGAGGATCGATGTGGTCAGCTCAGCAGTGCTGCGAGTGAGGTGATAGGCGTATTGCTGACGCAGCACCCGGGCATGGATCTCATTGGAGAGGTCACGCCAGATCCGCGCCGTCACCCGCTCCTGAGCCAACTGCAGGGCGATTTTCGAGAACGATGCCAGCCAAGCCACGCCGATGAACAGGGACACCAACCAGAGGCTCTGGTCGATCTGATCGCCGCCGAAAACCTTCACACCAGGGATCTGATCAGCAAGGCGAGATCCAACCAAGGAGCCCACCATGCGAGCGCCAACGGCCACCAAAGCCAGATCCATCAGGCCAGGTAAGACCGAAAAAGGCAACAGACGCCAGAGGGTGCGCCGACGCTGTTGCGGCAAATGGCTAAGCAGACGCAACAGAAGATCCAGCGTTTGGCTGCGACGCTTGAACCAGCTCAGGAGGCCGGCGCGATCAGAGGTGTTGGGGTTCACGCCAGAACCCTATGGCCGATCTCACGAGTCAGCCGCTGCGATACAACCGGCTGAGTCGCCGGCCCCAGCGCAAGCGCCAAGGCTCCATCGACCTCAGCGCTGGTTCACCAGCCAGCAACCGGTCCCAGTGATCGTTCACCACCACAAGAGCTTCAGCCCAACGCTGCTGAACAGCCTGCTCTTGATGGGGAGCCAATAATCGCTGCAAGGCAGAGGGATCAGGCAGCCACTGCGCTGGAGTCCTAACAGCAGAACAGATGCGCTCAAGATCTGAACTAAGGGTGCCACGACCAATCTGCCAAGCGTTATGGCCTGGATCCAGCGTGTCGGCCAAAGCATGGTTAAAGCTGCTGAACACAACACAGCCAGAGGCCAGAGCCTCCAGCGGCGGCAACCCAAAACCCTCACTCACTCCGGCCCGTCGCCAGTGATCGGCTGAGTCATAGAGCACCACCCGTGCACTTCTAAACAGATCAGCAAGGTCATCCACCCAGCCCTGCTGCAGCTCCACCCGCAGGCCTTGGTGCCTTAGGGCAGGCAGCAGCTGATCACACACGTAATCACTGTTTTTGCGCAGCTGCACTAAAACATCGAGGTGGCGTTCCGATGCTGGTGGCGAAGGCGCCGTAAAGGCAGGATCCAACGGATTAGGGACCAGTTGCAGCGGCGACCTTGGGGCGCGATTACCCCAGTACCCAAGAGTGTTTCGGCTCACGGCCAGAACAGGCACCCCAGCTGGGAGATCAAAGCCATAACCACTGCTGTGGGCGTGGTAAGCAACCGGCCTACCACGCAACTGCCTCAGTAGTCCTGGGACATGAAACCCCCAGCTGACAATCCACAGACTTGATCCAGGCTGGGACTCAGAAGCAAGCAGATCGCGGAGGAACGGGCGACCACTCTCCCGACAGCGGTAGGTAACCAGCTCAACATCGGAAGCAAGCCCCTGACAGAGAGCAGCACTCTGAAGTTCAACAGATAGCCCGCCGCAACGGAACCGGCTCCCGGTGCCGGGAACCAGAAAACGAAGCGGGCGTGATGACACCTCAGGCAGCCACGGCCTCGGTACTGCCAGCACGCTGACGACGAGTGAGGAAGCCGAACAGCACTTTGCCGATGGCGGCCACCAGGTTGCCTTCCAGCTCTTGGAACATCTTCATGTTCAGGTGGAAGGCATGGTTGGCCTCCTCAACGATGCGATCAGCCATGGGCTGATCAATCGGCAGGGCATCCATGGCCGAGCGATAGGTGTTCTTGAAGGCCTTCTCGTCTTCAATGTCAGGGAAGACATAGAAATGCAACCCATCGTCGGTGGGGTTGTTCATCGCCTTCTGGGCAATGTTCTTGAGGATCTGACCGCCGGAGAGATCTCCCAGGTAGCGGGTGTAGTGGTGACCGACAAGAAGCTCAGGTGAGGTCTGAGCAATTTCCCGGATTCGAGCCACGTACTCCTGAGCAGCAGGTGAGGCTTCAATCAGATTGAGCCAATCAGCCCCGTAGTAGTAGGCAAGGTCCTCTTCCAAGGCCTGGCTGCGATTGAGCTGCTCAAAGGCAACCGGCGCCAGCACCGGATGGTCCTTGAGGCGTGCCATCTCCTCTTCCATGGCGCCGTAGACGAAAAAGAGATCAGCCACGAGCTTGCGGTAGCTGAGTTTGTCCACCACCCCTTTCAGGAAGCAGCTCACGAAGCCGGTGTTCTCAGCCATCGTGTGGGACTTCTTTGTTCCTTCACGGAGCTGGGCAGCAAGGGCAACAGCCATGGGGCCAGGCGCGCATATCGGTTGTCCACCGTAAGGGCCTTTTCCATGAGAGGGCCTGGGGTGGTTGCGAAGGGTTACGGGAGCAGTTCAAAAAGATCGAGGCAAAAGCTGCGTAGGTCACTCACCACAGCATCGATTGGAGGCTTCTGACCACTGACCTGCCAACTACCCACTGTGGCAAGGCGCCACTGCTCACCTTGGAAAGTCATCCCACTGATCAGGACTCCCAAAAGATGAGGGGTGGAATCACCGCTGAGAGCGCCTTCAGCAAAACGCATCTGAACCAGCAGGCTGCGGCACTGCCACTTGGGACTCCAGCCAGGCAAATGAAAGGCCAGATCCAGGGAACTGCCCTCAGCAAAGCGACGGGTCTGGGGATCATCCCGCCAAGGCCGAAGATTGGGCCTGGCATCAGGGCAACGCTGACGGAACAGCGTCACCACCGAAGCGATCAGTTGTGCCAGCTCGAGGCTGCGGGCCTGCTCAGCGGCATTCATGACAGCGCAGGCCGAAAACTAGGCTCACGATGCCGAACAACTACGGCTTGCGCATCTAATGGCCATTTACGAGAAGCTCACCCCCCCCACCAGCGGTGCTGTGATCCGCTTCGAGAACGGCCAACCGGTGGTACCCAACAACCCAATCGTGCCCTTCATCCGCGGCGATGGCACAGGCGTTGACATCTGGCCCGCCACCCAGAAAGTGATCGATGCTGCAGTGGAAAAGGCCTATGGCGGCAACAAGTCGATTGAGTGGTTCAAGGTCTATGCCGGAGATGAGGCCTGTGAGC
>CAJWXK010000125.1 GCA_913048995.1 uncultured Synechococcus sp.
ATGAAGGCTTCGTAGGCCGCATCGAAGAGGATTAAGGCTTTGTGCTCAATGGCGTAGTCGACCCAGGCCTTGAGTTGCTCGCGGGTGGCCACTGCGCCGGTTGGGTTGTTGGGGAAGCACAGGTAGATCAGATCCACCGGCTCAGCGGGCAGCGGTGCGCTGAAGCCGTTGGCAGCGGTGATGGGCAGATAGCTCAGGCCGCCGTATCGACCGCCGTCATCGGCCTCACCGGTTCGGCCTGCCATGACATTGCTGTCCACATAGACCGGGTAGACCGGGTCGGTCACAGCGATGCGGTTGCCTTCACCAAGGATGTCGAGGATGTTGCTGCTGTCGCATTTGGAGCCATCGGAGACGAAGATCTCTTCGGCGCTGATGTCGCAACCGCGGGCCCGGAAGTCGTGTTGGGCGATGGCCTCCCGTAGCCAGCCATAGCCTTGCTCTGGTCCGTACCCATGAAAACCTTCAGGCGTTCCCATCTCGTCGATGGCGTTCTTCATCGCTGTGCGGCAGGCCTGGGGCAGCGGCTCAGTTACATCACCAATGCCCAGGCGGATGAGGGCGGCGTCGGGATTGGCGGCGCTGAAGGCTTTGACCCTACGGCCGATCTCTGGGAAGAGATAACCAGCTTTCAGTTTGAGGTAGTTGCCGTTGACGAGGGCCATAAAGGAAGGACGCGATGGCGGGATTGTCCTATGCGGCCTCCCATACTCAAGGCAGTGCTGCCGCGTCCATGACGGCTTTTGCTGAGCTGGTCAATTCCGGGATCTCTCGTCCCGGCCGCTATCTCGGCAACGAGCGAGGTGTTGAGCCCCGTGAATGGGATTCGGCGCGCATCCATTGGGCCCTCACCTACCCCGAGGTCTACGAGGTCGGAGCCAGCAACCTTGGCCACATCATTCTCTATTCGATTCTCAATGCCCAGCCAAGGCAGCTCTGTGATCGTGCGTATCTGCCCGCCCCAGATTTGGCAGCCCGGCTGCGGGCTACGCAGACGCCACTGTTCGGGGTGGAAAGCCGTCGGCCACTAAGCAGTTTCGAAATCCTCGGCTTCAGCCTTAGTTACGAGCTTGGCGCCACCAACGTGCTTGAAATGTTGGATCTGGTGGGCTTGCCGCTCTACGGGCGTGAGCGCGGTGATGCCCCGCTTGGAACCCCTGGGTCCATGCCACTGATCTTTGCCGGTGGGCAGACAGCCACTAGCAACCCCGAGCCTTACGCCCCCTTCTTTGACTTCATTGCTCTTGGCGATGGCGAGGAACTGCTGCCGGAGATCGGCCTAGTGCTCGAGGAGGGAAAGGCCGCGGGACTATCCCGTTCTGCACTGCTGCGGGATTTGGCCGAAGTGCCAGGGGTTTACGTCCCTGCTCTTGGTGCCAGGCGGGTGGTGCGGCGGGTGGCTACGCCGATGCCCCACTACGCCATGGGGCTGGTGCCTCACGTGGAAACGGTGCATGACCGGCTCACGGTGGAGATTCGCCGTGGCTGCACCCGTGGCTGTCGCTTCTGTCAGCCGGGGATGCTCACGCGCCCGGCGCGGGATGTCGATCCTGAGGAAGTGGTCGAGGCGGTTGAGACGGGGATGGTCCGTACTGGCTACAGCGACTTCTCGCTGCTGTCATTGAGTTGCAGCGACTATCTGGCCCTTCCGGCCGTCGGGGTGGAGCTGCGTAACCGGCTGCAGGAGCACAACGTCAGCCTGTCGTTGCCGAGCCAGAGGATCGACCGTTTCGACAACAACATCGCTCACATCCTTGGTGGGACACGCCAAGGAGGTCTCACCTTTGCGCCTGAGGCCGGCACCCAGCGGTTGCGCGACATTGTTAATAAAGGCCTGACTGATCAGGAGCTCAGCCAAGGCATTGAAACAGCGATGCGTAATGGCTGGCGCAAGGTCAAGCTCTATTTCATGATCGGCTTGCCCGGTGAAACGGATGCCGATGTGCATGGCATCGCCGACACGGTGGAACGGCTGCGTTTTGAGATGCGCGACATCGGTCGTCTCGAGCTCAATCTGACAATCAGCAATTTCACCCCTAAACCCCATACACCTTTCCAGTGGCACAGCGTCTCCACCAAGGAGTTCGTCCGACGGCAGGGGATCCTGCGACGGCGATTTGCTGGTTTGCGCCATCTCAAGGTGAATTACACCGATGTCCGCCTGTCAGCGATGGAGGACTTCATCGGTCGCGGTGATCAGCGCTTGGCACCGGTGATCGAAGCGGCTTGGCGGGCTGGGGCAGGAATGGATGCCTGGTTTGACAACATCGAGCGCACTTTTAGTGCCTGGCGCGCTGCTATTGACGATGCTGGCCTCGGTGGCCGCTATCGCGAGTTGGAGCTCGGTAGCTGGGCGGAGCTCCAGGCCCTCAGTCCGGAGCAGCGCCGACAACGCTGCGCTGAGCCCCTGCCCTGGGATCACATTGACTCGGGGGTGAATAAGCAGTGGCTGCAGGAAGACCTCGAGCGGGCCCTGGAGGCGGTGGTGGTGCCGGACTGCTCATTTGAAGGCTGTAGTCATTGCGGTGTCTGTGGCGACGGGCTGGGCCACAACGTGGTGGTGCCGCCGCCACCGATTCCCGCGATCGTCAGTTCCCGCAAGCCGCCCAGTGAACAGCGCAGCCGTTTGCGCGTCTGCTTTGCCAAAACCGGTGAGATGGCACTGCTCAGCCATCTGGATTTAGTGCGTTTGCTGGAGAGAGCTTTGCGTCGTACGCAGCTGCCGGTGAGTTTCACCGGAGGGTTTCACCCTCTGCCTCGGCTGCAGCTGGGCCTTGCTTTGCCATTGGGTGCCGAAGCGGAACACGACTGGTTGGATATCACCTTCACCGAGGCCGTGGAGCCGCATCAGCTGTTGAAGCGCCTTCAGCCAGAGTTGCCGCCCGGTCTGCTGCTGCATCAGGCCCATGCCGTTGAGGTGCATGGGCCAGCCTTGGCACAGGATCTGGAGTCTGCTCACTGGCGGCTGCGCCTGCAGGTGGCCACGGACGAGGAGCCCATCGTTGAGCGCCATTGGCAGGAAGCGCTCGGTGAGCTGCTGGGGTCCGATCAGCTGCTGCTGGTGGAAGAGAACCGCCAGGGGCGTCGGCGTCGACGTGATCTGCGGCCCTGGCTACTGGACCTTCACTGGCATGGCAGCAGCGGCCGTGGTGTGGTGGTGGGCCTTGAAAGTCTTGTGCAGGCCAATGGCCGCAGCTTCAAGCCCGAACAGCTGCGCCTCCTGCTCGAGCAGCGCTTAGGTCGCAGCTTGGAGCTGGATCAACTGTGCCGTGAAGCCCTGAAGTTGGCGTGCTAACTTCAAACCAAGGCGGAAGATCCGCCCGGGGGACGTGACTTCGTCCATGGGCTTTCTCAATCCGTCTTCCCCTGTGCCTGCAGCAGACCTCAGGGCTCTTCAGCTGGTTTTTTCAGGGTTTGGTGCCGTTTGACGGCCCACCGTTGTTGATATGTCCAGGATCTTTTGTTGAAACGCCGCCTCAGTCGCCAACAGCTGATCTCCAAAGCATTTCTGTCTCCATTTTTCTTTTCGGTGACTCCGTAGGGGTCGCCTCAGCCCATGCCACAGCAGATCGTCATCGCTGAGCAGCTGCGTATCGCCGCAGTTCTCAGCGACGAGCGGGTTGATGAACTGATCGTTGCCCAGGGGCGTCACCAGATCGGTGATGTTTATCTCGGCACCGTTGAGAACGTCCTCCCAGGAATTGATGCCGCCTTCGTCAACATCGGCGAAAGCGAAAAGAACGGCTTTATTCACATCACTGACCTCGGCCCCTTGCGGCTGAGAAAGGGTGGTGCAGGGATTACTGAGTTGCTGGAACCGCGCCAAAAGGTGTTGGTGCAGGTGATGAAGGAGCCCACGGGCACGAAAGGTCCCCGTCTCACCGGGAATCTCTCCTTGCCGGGCCGCTTTTTGGTGCTCCAGCCCCATGGCCAAGGGGTGAATGTGTCGCGCCGCATCGCCGCCGAGTCCGAGCGCAACAGGCTGCGTGCCCTTGCAGTGCTGATCAAACCTCCCGGCACTGGCCTCTTGGTGCGCACTGAAGCCGATGGTGTCAGCGAAGAACAGATCATTGATGACCTCGAATCATTACTGCGCCAGTGGGAGGCCATTCAGCAGGCAGCTGAGACGGCTCAGCCGCCCGTGCTGCTCAATCGCGACGAGGACTTCATTCATCGTGTGCTGCGCGATCTCTACAGCACTGATGTGTTGCGGGTCGTCGTGGATTCGCAAGATGCAGTGGGTCGCGTCAACGCCTTCCTTGG
>CAJWXK010000126.1 GCA_913048995.1 uncultured Synechococcus sp.
TGGGGGGCACGTTGAGGGGGAACTCATCAATGCTGGTGATGCGCAGCTCTCCATCGGCAAAGACTGCGCCGGTGGCGGTGTGACTACCGGTGGCATTGCGGCAGGTCAAACGCAGGGAACCACCAGCAAAATCGCGGCTGGCGTCATCCTTCACCTCGAGCACATGGATGCCACGGCTCTTGGCCTCCAGGGACGCATTCACATAGTTGATTCGATCACCCAGGGCTGAGCTGAGCAGGCCCTTGAGGGAGGCCACAACAAGCGGCTGGCTCGGATGCTCTGCGAATTCTCCCTGCAGGAGAACCTCCAGCTCCTGCACAGAGCCACCAGAAAGCTGGCTCACGAGCAGCCCAAGAGTTTCAGCAAGCTGCAGATGGGGCTTGAGGCGCTCCATCACCTCAGGAGTCAGGCCTGGAATGTTGACAGCGCTACGAGCCGGCAGCCCCAGCAGCACGTCCCGGATCTGTTCGGCGACATCAACGGCCACATTGGCCTGAGCCTCAGCGGTGGATGCCCCGAGGTGAGGAGTAAGAATCAGCCGCTCTTCGACACTGCGCAGCGGTGAATCAGCCTCGAGTGGCTCATTGGCATAGACGTCGAGAGCGGCTCCAGCAATCACGCCGTTCTTGAGTGCCTCCGCCAAATCAGCTTCCTGGATGATGCCTCCGCGGGCGCAATTCACCAGCCGCGCAGTGGGCTTCATGCTGGCCAGCAGATCAGCATTGACGAGATTTTCGGTGTCAGGTGTACGCGGCAAATGCAGGGTGATGTAATCGGCCTCCTTGAACAGAGATTCCAGGGAGCTGAGACGGACCCGTAGCTGCTGTGCCCGATCGCTGGAGATGAAAGGGTCATAGGCGATCAGCTCCATGCCCATGGCCTGGGCTACGCGTGCCACGTGGGATCCGATCTTGCCTAGGCCCACCACGCCAAGACATTTCTTATAGAGCTCATTTCCCACATAGGCCTTACGGTTCCAGCCGCCGCCTGCGGTGTTGCTATGGGCCGCCGGAATATGGCGGGACAGGGCCAGCATCATCGCCAGAGCGTGCTCAGCCGCAGCGATGGTGTTGCCCTCAGGGGAATTGACGACGATGACCCCGTGCTTGGTGGCGGTGGGGACGTCAACGTTGTCGACACCAACACCGGCACGGCCGATGATCTTGAGACGACTGGCCGCCTCAATCAGTGGCGCAGTGACTTGAGTGCCAGAGCGAATCATCAGAGCGTCGTACTCACCGATGATCTGCTGGAGCTCCTCAGGCGGCAGCCCGGTGCGCACATCCACCTGGGCTACCTGGGACAGGATGTCAATCCCCAGCTGATCAATGGGGTCCGACACCAGTACTTTCGTCATCGTCCGCAGGCATGCGGCTGTGCAGTGTAGTGACCACTCCTAAAGGGAACTGAAGCAATGGGCTTGTGTGTGGCAGTAGTGCTCGAGGAGCAATCTCAGCGTCGTGATCTTGAAGTAGCTCTCGGGGAGAGGGCCCCAGGGTTGCTGCTGCGCCGGGTAGGTGCCGGAGGCCTTGATCCGAAGACCGTGGTCGAGCTGAACCCCGCATTACAGCGTCAGGCGAGGCAGAAGAGCATGGCCACCTGGCTTCTGCCTTTCGGATTTGGGGCTGGGCTGCTGTTCACCTTCATTACCAACCTGGACACATTCGCCTTCGCGGGCCCAATTGGCCAGCCGCTGATCGGCGGTCTCCTGGGACTGGGTTCAGGCTGGATGGGCAGCTACGCCGCAGCCGCCAGCGTCACACCGGAGGGGGGTGATCAAGTCCGCACGGTGCGCAACCGGCTGGATGAGGGGAAGTGCATTTTGCTGGTGGATGCGCCTTTGGGGGCTTCCATTCCCTGGGCCACAATCCAGGCAAGCCGGCCCAACAGCGTGGTGCGCCTCAAGGACGATTGATCGATGCTGCCACGCCGTTCATTGCTCGAGGGTGCAAATCACCCTGAGGTTCTCTCAGAACTGATTCAGCAAGCCGAAACCGTCTTACGCACTTACCAACCCAGCTGGAGTGACTTTCTCAGCGCGCCTGAATGGGAGGAAGCAGAAGCCCGGCTGGGGGAGCTCGAGGAACTCCAATTACGCAGCAACGGCGGTTTTCCGCAGGCCGAGCGACGCTGCCTAGAGATCAGCCGAGTGCTTGCTGATGGCAATGAGGCCCAGGAGGACAACGCCGCGCCATTACAGCTGCTGGCATTGAATGGAAACTTCCTGTTCGATCCCGCTGATCCGTCCACCATTCGACAGGCCCTATTGAATGAAGGGCATCAAGCCAGGGATTTGGGAGATGTCCTCGTCCGCGGCGATCGCGGCGCCCTGGTGGTGACCAGGCCAGAGGTTGCTGCACTGCTACTGGAGCAGAGGCTGCAGGTACGAACGGTGAGCTGCTCATTTGAGCCTGCGGAATGGACCCAGCTTCCGACCCAGCCCCAACGGCAAAAGCGCATGACGACTGTTGAAGCCTCACTGCGGCTGGATGCGGTGGCTTCTGCGGGTTTCGGCGTCTCCCGCAGTCGCATGGCCGAGCTGATCCGGCAGGGGAAAGTTCGCCTCAACTGGCACCCTGTCAGCAGTCCGAGCAGAGAATTAAAAGTGGGCGAGAGAGTCCAGCTGGAGGGCCGTGGCGAGCTCGTGATGGAGAGCGCCGATCTCACCAAGCGAGAGAGATGGCGGCTGCAACTAACCCGAACACTTTGAGAAGCTCTCAACCAGCCAACCGTGGTGTAGGGTCCATTTTCGGCTGAGGCCGACGAACCCCAAAAGGGGCGATTAGCTCAGAGGTAGAGCACTACCTTGACACGGTAGGAGTCACTGGTTCGATTCCAGTATCGCCCATCGATTTGGTTCCCGAGCATGCAAGATCCAGTGGTGGTCGTGGGTCTCGGGCGCTCCGGCATGGGTGCCGCAAGGCTCCTAGCCGCTCGCGGTGCGGATGTCTGCGTTCTGGAGAGCAGCGAAGGGGAAGGCATGCGGCAGCGGGCTGAACTGCTCGCTAGCGACGGCGTCCAAGTGGAGCTGGGTCAGCCGCTTGAGCTGGAAAGTTTTACTTCCCTGCCGCGATGGCCTTCGAGGGCGGTGGTGAGTCCGGGAATTCGCTTTGACCATCCCGTGCTTAATCAATTACGCGATCGTGGCTGCCCAGTGGTGGGGGAGATGGAAGTGGCCTGGGAGGCGCGTGATGGCGTGCCATGGGTCGGGATCACCGGCACCAATGGCAAGACCACTGTCACCTCCTTGGTGGGGCATCTGCTCAAGACTGGCGGATTGGATGCTCCAGTGAGCGGCAACATTGGCGCTTCAGCTGCGGAGCAGGCCTTGGCCTGCCTGGAGGGGGAACGCCCTGACTGGTCCGTGGTGGAACTGAGCAGCTATCAGATTGAAGCCTCTCCATCTGTCAGCCCGCAAATCGGCGTCTGGACAACCCTCACCCCCGATCACCTCGATCGTCACGTCACCCTCGAGCGCTATCGCAGCATCAAGGCTGGGCTGCTCCGCCGCAGTGCACTACAGATCCTCAATGGCGATGATCCTGATCTCCTCCAACACGCAGCTGAATGGCACCAGGCCTGCTGGGTGACGGCCGGCGCTCGCAATGGGCTCAAGGGAATCGATCCAGAGCTCTGGGTAGAAGCCGATCAGGTCTGCAACTCAAGTGGGGCGTTGTTCGAGGCCTCGGCCCTCGCCATGCCTGGGAAACACAATCTGCAGAACCTGATGCTGGCGATTGCCGTAGCCTTGGAATGCGGCCTCTCAGCCCAACAGATTGAGATCGGCTGCCGTAGCTTCCCCGGGGTTCCACACCGGCTTGAGCTACTGCGCGAACTCCGCGGCGTCAGTTATTACAACGACAGCAAAGCCACCAATTACGACGCAGCACTGGTGGCACTTCAAGCCCTCGAGGGCCCGTTAGTGGTCCTGGCTGGAGGTCAAGCCAAACGCGGAGAGCCTGGCAACTGGCTGAATGCCTTGAAGCAGAAAAGTGCAGCAGTGGTGCTATTCGGGGAAGCAATCCCCACCTTCAGAGAGCTGATGGGAGCCAGTGGTTACAGCGGGCGCGTTGAGCAGAGCGAGCATCTCGAGCAGGCCGTTCCCTTGGCAGCAGAGCTAGCTCACGAGCTTGGGGCAACGGGGGTGCTGCTCTCGCCAGCCTGTGCGAGTTTTGATCAGTACCGCGACTTTGAAGTGCGCGGCGATCACT
>CAJWXK010000127.1 GCA_913048995.1 uncultured Synechococcus sp.
AGGCCTCGTAGCGCTTCAGCACGTCCTCGGTGAAGGAGACGTTGGTGCGCCCGTCGATGGTGATGTGATTGTCGTCGTACAGGGCAATGAGTTTGCCCAGCTTGAGGTGGCCGGCCAAGGAGCAGGCTTCAGAAGCCACACCTTCCTGGTTACAGCCATCGCCCATGATCACGTAGGTGTAGTGATCGACGACCTTGGCGTCAGGCTTGTTGAACTTGGCGGCCAGGTGAGCTTCAGCAATGGCCAGGCCAACGGCATTAGAGATACCAGCGCCAAGAGGACCTGTGGTTACCTCGATGCCAGGGGTTTCAAAGGTTTCGGGGTGGCCGGGGGTTTTCGAACCCCATTGTCGGAACTGCTTGATGTCGTCGATTGACACCGAGTCGTAGCCAGTCAGGTGCAGCAGGGCATAGAGCAGCATGCAGCCGTGACCTGCTGAGAGCACGAAACGGTCCCGGTTGAACCATTTCGGGTTCTTGGGGTTGTGCTTAAGAAACTTGTCCCAAAGGGTGTAGCCCATGGGTGCACAGCCCATGGGCAGACCGGGGTGGCCGCTGTTGGACTTGTTGACCGCATCGACCGCCAGCATGCGGATGCTGTTGATGCAGAGGGTGTCGAGCGAAACAGGTGCAGCGACCATGGGGATCTTGTAGGGAAGGTAAGGGGGACCCCGTCACGCGTAGCGACGGAAAGCGAGGCAGACGTTATGGCCGCCGAATCCAAATGAATTGGAAAGAGCAGTAGAGATTATCTGCTCTCGTGCCTGATTGGGAACGATATCCAGATCACAGGCTGGATCCGGATTCTGATGGTTAATGGTGGGGGGGATGACTCCATGTCGCAGTGCAAGGACTGCAGCGACAGCTTCAATGCCACCACTCCCGCCCAGCAGGTGACCGGTCATTGATTTGGTGGAGCTCACCGGAATTTGTTTGGCCCGATCTCCCAGAGCAGTTTTGATGGCGGAGGTTTCGTTGCTGTCGTTGGCGGGGGTGCTGGTGCCATGGGCATTGACGTAATCAATGTCTTCGGGCTCAAGGCCCGCATCAGCAATCGCCAGGCTCATGGCCCGAGCGCCTCCGGTGCCACCGGGAATCGGAGAAGTGATGTGGTGGGCATCGCAGGTCATGGCATAGCCGATAACCTCGCCGAGGATCTGTGCACCTCGGCCTTGGGCATGCTCGAGGCTCTCTAGAACCAGCACGCCCGCTCCTTCCCCGATGACGAAACCATCACGCTCGGCATCGAAGGGACGGCTAGCTGTGGCTGGGTCGTCGTTTCGGAACGACAGTGCCTTGGCACTGGCGAAGCCCGCTACGCCTAGGGGAGTGATGGCTGATTCAGCGCCGCCGCAGATCATGACGTCGGCATGACCTTGCTGCAGTAGACGAAAGGCATCACCAATGGCATTGGAGCCGGCTGCGCAGGCGGTGGCTACAGCTGAGCTTGGGCCTTGGGCTCCCAGGGCAATTGCAGCCAGGCCGGTCGCCATGTTGGGAATCATCATTGGAACCGTGAACGGGCTGACCCGTCCAGGTCCCTTCCCTTCAAGCACGTGAGCTTGGGTCTCCATTGTCAGGAGCCCACCCACCCCAGAGCCGATGATCACGCCGATTCGCTGGCGGTTGCTGTCGTTGATCTCAAGTCCGCTCTCGGCGAGGGCCTCTTTGGCAGCCACTACACCGAATTGACAGAAGCGGTCCCATCGCTTGGCCTCCTTAGGATCCAGCACGCCAATGGGGTCAAAGTCTTTGACCTCAGCCGCAAAACGGCAGGCGTGGCGGGATGCATCAAAAAGGGTGATGGGTGCCACCCCATTGCTGGCCTTTGTGAGGCCTGACCAGTAAGCAGATACGGAGTTACCGATGGGGGTCACGGCGCCAAGACCCGTGATCACCACCCGGCGGGATGACTCAGCCATGGAGAAGCAACAAACGGAGCGGGGGGATCAGGCCTTTTTCTCCTGGATGTAGGTCACTGCATCACCCACCGTGGTGATGCCTTCAGCGGCCTCGTCAGGGATCTCAATGTCAAAGGCCTCTTCTAGGGCCATGACCAGTTCAACGGTGTCGAGTGAATCAGCACCCAGATCATTCTGGAAGTTGGATTCAGGCTTGACCTCGGCGGAGTCCACACTCAGCTGCTCAGCAACGATGGAGCGGACCTTCTCGAGAATTTCCTGGGACATGGCCTGAGGATCTTGGCGGCGAGCATCTTACGGGCCAGCCTCATGCGCGTTAACAACGGTGACGGCCTAGAGAGAAGCCCTGACTGATCGGTCACATGCGGGTACGTTGGCGGGACGGTTACTTCTGGCCAGGGAATGTCCCATTCCGTCAAGATCTACGACACCTGCATCGGCTGCACTCAGTGCGTTCGGGCCTGCCCTCTCGACGTGCTCGAGATGGTTCCCTGGGATGGCTGTAAGGCAGCCCAAATTGCTTCATCGCCGCGCACGGAAGATTGCGTCGGCTGCAAGCGATGTGAAACCGCATGCCCCACTGACTTCCTCAGCATCAGGGTCTATCTCGGTGATGAAACCACCCGATCAATGGGTTTGGCCTACTGAATTCTGCTAGCGGCCCTGTTGCCGCAGCAGTTCATCTCTATGCTCAGCCCGGCCCAGCCGGGCTTTTTTTTTTGACAGGGCAGCCTTTATGTGCGGCATCGTTGCGGTGATTGGCACCCGGGACGCGGCCCCATTACTACTCGAGGGTCTGCGCCAGCTCGAGTACCGCGGTTATGACTCGGCTGGTATCGCCACTGTTGATGAGGCTGGCCTGACGCGCTTGCGTGCCAAGGGGAAACTTGTGAACCTCATGGCTCGGGTCGAGGCCAGCGGGGCATCTGGTCTTTGCGGGATTGGTCATACCCGTTGGGCCACCCACGGCAAGCCGGAGGAGGCCAATGCCCACCCCCATTTGGATGGAAATGGTGACCTGGCCGTTGTGCAAAACGGCATCATTGAGAATTACCGCAGCCTGCGTGAGGGCCTCAGTATTGAGGGTGTCTCCTTTCAATCGGAGACAGATACAGAGGTCATCCCACATCTGATCGCAAAGGAGCTTGCTTGCCTTCAAGCCGCTGGAGCAGAAATCAGCGGTGCAACTCTTTTGCGAGCCGTGCAGCAGACCCTGCCGCAGCTTGATGGCGCCTACGCCTTAGCTGTGGTTTGGGCTCGCTGCCCAGGAGCCCTTGTTGTGGCTCGACGGCAGGCCCCCCTGTTGATTGGCCTCGGCGAAGGTGAATTCCTCTGCGCTAGTGACACTCCTGCGTTGGCGGGGGTAACGCGCACGATTTTGCCTTTGGAAGATGGAGAGGTTGCCTTGTTGGGACCTCTTGGAATTGAGCTCTACAACGCCAGCGGTGAACGACAACAGCGTCCTCCCACCCAGCTGCAGGGCACGGATCACGTGGCCGACAAGCGCAGTTTCCGGCATTTCATGCTCAAGGAAATCCATGAGCAGCCAGAGACAGCAGCTCGTTGGCTGATGCGGCACTTACCTGAGGCCTCTGGATCGGAGGATCACTTAGTGGCTCTGCCGCTCGATCCAGATCTTTTGCAAGGACTTCAGCGGATCCAAATTCTTGCTTGCGGTACCAGCCGTCATGCTGCGCTGGTGGGGGCCCACCTGTTGGAGCAATTGGCCGGGATACCCACCAGCGTTTACTACGCCAGTGAGTTCCGTTACGCACCGCCGCCATTAAGCCCCAACACACTGACCATTGGGGTGACCCAATCCGGTGAAACTGCCGATACCCTGGCGGCCCTGGCAATGGAACAACAACGTCGTGGTGATCATGGCGATCCTGCTTACTCCCCTCGGCTTTTAGGGATTACAAACCGCACCGAGAGCTCCTTGGGTCGTCTTGTGCCTCAGGTGATCGATATTGCTGCTGGCGTTGAGGTGGGTGTTGCAGCGACCAAGACCTTCCTAGGCCAGCTCCTTGCTTTCTACGGCCTTTCCATTCATCTGGCGGAGCTGCGCGCAGCGTGCAGTCGCGATCAACTTCATGCTCTGGTGGCGGAACTTCGTGCTCTGCCTGCCCAGCTGCAGTCATTGATTGACCGTTTGGATTTGCGTTGCTCAGAGC
>CAJWXK010000128.1 GCA_913048995.1 uncultured Synechococcus sp.
TCTCCATGTGAGCGAAATAGGTGAGGTTGCGCAGGTGGATCTCTTTGAAGCCGATCCCGACACCAATGAATCGCTCGGCATGCCCGGCATCGCTGTAGGTGCCGCCATGAAACTGACGCACGTAATCGATCTGGGAGAGGTTGTTCTCCAGCAGGAGAGCAATGAAACGCATCATCCCCTCATCGGCCTGACCGGGGCATTGATCTTGAACCATTTCAAGAATGCGTTGGCGTGCCTGATCCGGAGCTAAAGCCGCGGTGGCCGCATAGACATCGCGGGCATCAAGCCACTGCTCCAGGGAGGCATGGCCGTCGCGATTAGGCACATGGACCCGAATGGCATCGGTGTCGGTGTCCAGCCCAAGCAGCAGCAGATCAACGGATGCACCGCAACAGAAACCGTTTTCGACGGCCTGCCGGAAGTAATCCAGCCGTGACATGCCCGCCGCTGCTGCGGCAGCATCATCTGAGCCATGGGCAGCACAGCCCTCGTGGCTGGGATCAAGAGAACTGAAGTGATAGACAACACACTTCAGATAGCGGGTTGGCTCATGGGCGGCGTTGGGCTTGGCTTCGCGGAAGCGTGAGTGCTCGGTGCGCACCCAACGATCGACGGTGTCCTCGATATCAAAGAGAGCACCGGCATGGGGACGACGACGGACACAACTGAATGGAATCCGCAGCGTGTAGGCAATCGTGTGGGCGAGCCGACCATCCGCACAGGGGGTGATGTCCAGCAGGTGGAAACCGCAATCGATCAGCTTTTGATGAAAGGCATCCCCATCGGTGCCCTTGAGGGGATCATCGAGAAAAAAGCGATTGGAAATGCGCTCGTAGGTCTCAAACACACACCAGGCAAACAGCGAACGCATGTCCAGCTGGCTGACCCAGGCGTTGGAGAGGATCAGCTGGGGAAGTTCATAGCCGAGCTCGTCCTTGGCCAGTCGTTGGGCACGGGGGACGAAATCAGGCTCTCGCTGCATTGCTGAGAGCTTCTGCAGCACTGGAACGATCCGATCAAATCCTCCTTTGGTCTCCTGCTCGTAGTTGAGCAGCGCACTATTGGCACGCTCATCCGTCAAGGGGTGCTGATCAGTCGGCCAAAGGGCAGAAGTCGGCCTTGGAGCCACCTGGGGAGGAGAGACCTCAACCTGGTTGGTGATCACCGCCTGGACAGGCCGACGGCGGGGTGCCGTCGGAGCCAGAGGTCGCTGGCGCTCGCCGCGACGGATCAACATCAGCCGCGGGCGCCGCCGGAGACGGTAATCAGAGAACCCTTATCGGTGTTGCCGCTGGAACCTGTGACCCGACTGACGGGCAGTTCAACCTCGTCATTGCGTTTCTGCTGCATCATCGCCATGGCATTCATCGGGCCGACGCGCGAGGGGTTACGGCGACGGGCTGAGGCTCCCTCAGTGCCAGTGACACGCTCACCACGATCCCAGTCGTCCCCTGTGATCTTGGTCCCTGAACCCTCACCGGTGACCCTGGAACCAGGGCGCTGATCCTCATCCATCGACACCGGAGCTTCGAGCTGCAAAACCGGTCCGGCTGTGCGATCAAAACGAAACTGCTCGGTGCCTGTGACCTTGCCGCCCGCCATATCGAAAGGACCGGTAATTCGGCCACCCTGCTCATAGGTGCTGCCAGTCACCGACCCCGTTCGCTGACGCTCGTCAAAAGCGGCCTGGGAAGGAGATTGAACACTGAAGCTCTGCCAGGGCTGAGCTTGGAGAGGCTGAGGAAAATCAGCGTCCTGAGCGGCTGAACGGCCACAAGCTGAAGCTTGCTGGTCGGCGCCCACATAAGGAGTCCCGCTAACAGACTCGCAGGCCCCGCGCTCAGCACCAGTCATGACACCACCGATGCCTGGCTGGATACCGGTCATGCGGTTGGATCCACGCACTGGGGTGCGCTGACGGATGGAATCGACTGCACCACCGCCACAGAATTCACCTGCCTGCTCAATACCGGCGTAGGGAGTGCCGGTGACCGCCTTACAAGTGCCAGGCTCATCTCCGGTGACTGCATTCGATCGACCGGTGCGACTGCCACTAACAACCTGATTGCGATTGGTGAGGCTGAAGCCCACCTTGGCGGCCTCAGGAGCAGGGCGAGCGCCACAGAAGCCCTCGTATTGCTGGGAGCCGATGTACTCATCGCCGGTGATCTCCCGGCAACTGCCTGCTTCATTGCCGGTCATACGCTCGGCACGGCCAACGGCAGTTCCCGTCACGCCAGTGCCGCGGAGGGTATTCAGGCTGGTCACCTTATTGGGAGCACGACCTGGAGTAGGTGCTTCACCTCCGATGTACTGGTCGCCAGTGAGCTGTCGACCGGAGCCTGGCTCATCGCCAGTGACCTTTTCACTGCGGCCCACCATCACACCCGAGACGGACTGACCGCCCAGGGTCTGACTGCGGCCAACTTTGGCCACCGAGGGAGTCACACCACCGCAGTAGGCAGTGGCCTGATCAGCGCCGACATACTCAGTGCCTGTGACCGTCTTGCAGGTGCCGGGCTCATCGCCGGTGACCTTTTCACTGCGACCCACCTCGTTCCCGGTGACACGATTGCCGTGGCTTGTTGCGGTGACACGCACCTTTGCCGGCTGCTGGGGAGAGGGTTGGCCCTGGCAAAAAGTGTTGAAGACTTCAGCGCCGAGATATTCAGTACCTGTGATGGAACGGCAGGTAGACGCCTCGTTGCCGGTGGTCTTGACTGAACGATTGGCCTGTGTACCTGTCACGGTCTGACCGCTAAGGGTCTCGCTGGCGCCGACTTTCCAGTGGGCATCGACTGCTGCAGCAGATTGCTTGGCACCGTGGCGGTTTGGGCCACTAGGACGAGTACGACTACCACTGCCGTTGGATCCGACCTTCGATGCGGAGCCGGTCTTGCTGCGCAGTTCGCGCACCTTCAGCGCCAGCTCGCGAGTGGTCATGTCCGGGTTGCCCTGACGCGCAACAGCCGCGGTACCGCTGGATTGAGACGTGGTGGCTGACTTGCCTCGCTTTGACAGAGCCTCACGACGGGCCAGCACAAGGGCTCGGCTGGGGTTGTGCTGGGCGCGACGTCGGGGGGCAGGCCGAGAACCAGCAGAAGGGGCCTCCAAACTCAGGCGGATTGGAGATGGAGCCGCGGCAGGTTCAGGGCGCTTCTCCTGGCAGCCACATTTGTGCTCAGTATCACTCGAAACTGGTGCGTTGCTAACAGCTTTGCGGGCGACATCAGCACGGTTGCGATCACGGCTCGTATCGGCTCGCTTACCTCGCTTGGACAAGGCCTCACGGCGAGCCAGCACCAGGTCTCGGCTCGGATTAGCAATCCGTGAGCCGCCGTGACGTCGAGCAGGGCTGCTGGAGCTCAGGTCCAGTGAAGACGTGGGCTCCACAGCCGCCACCGGAGCAGACGATGCAGCACGGGGATTAACGACGGGAGCAGAGGTGCGGCTCGGGCGAGCCTCAGCGGCTGTGCGCACCCGACCGGCACTGGATGAATGGCGCTTCTCTGCGGTCTTTCCACCGCTGGAGAGCGCCATGCGGCGAGCCAAAGCGGCTTCGCGACTGGTTTTGTTTGCCATATCCGCCCCCGGAAGAAAAAGCTTTTGAAAAAGGTCCCCACCGCAGCGGGGACCTGTTGGGAACTGTTCTCGGCGCTCAGCGCGCTTCGAAGACCACGAAGCAAGAACCCTGGCCCTGGGTATAGGCGTCGTAGCCCACCAAACGAACGTGGTGGTCTGGGTAGGCGCGATGGCAGGCCTCGAGTTCGCTAACGATCACACCAAGATCCTTCTCACCGAAGAAAGGAAGCTTCCAGTAAGACCAATAAGTGGCCATGGAACGGCTGGGGTGGGTGTGCTCGATGAGCGGACTCCAACCCTGGGCAATGATGTAGGCGATCTGGTCGTAGATCTCGTCCTGGGTCA
>CAJWXK010000129.1 GCA_913048995.1 uncultured Synechococcus sp.
TTGCGCGAGTCGGCTGAGCCTAGCGAGCCTCTGAGGGCCTGGCGAAAACCATGCGCCCCGCCGGGGTCTGTAGAGCACCGGTGACGGTCACATCGCGGCGTTCGCCGATGCTCTTCCGGCTCGCTTCCACAACCACCATCGTGCCGTCCTCGAGGTAGCCAATCCCCTGATCAGCTTCCTTGCCTTCTCGCACAATCTTGAGTTGGAGGCGATCACCAGGTTGAACCTCCGGCCGCAGGCTAATCACCAGCTCGCTGAGGTTCAGAGCCCGCAGGTTCTGGACCTGCGCCACCTTGGCGAGGTTGTAATCGGCGGTCAGTAGCAGGCCATTGGTGTCACTGGTGAGCTTGAGCAGTTTCTCGTCGACGCCATCGCCGTCGTAGCGGGTGCTGTTGATGATCAGGCGTCGTCCGTACTCCTCCCGGAGAGCAGCCAGAAGCTTGAGGCCTCGGCGGCCTTTGCCGCGTTTCTCGGCATTGCCGGAATCAGCCAGCTGCTGCAGCTCATCAATCACGCTTTGGGCAATGATCACCTGCCCCTCGAGTAGGCCGCTCTCGAGCAGGCCTCGCAGGCGCCCATCAATGATCACGCTGGTGTCGATGATCTTGGGACTGGCGGGTTGCAGTACCCCATCAGCCACCAGCAGGGCCTCGGTGCTACTGGGGTTGAACAGTCGCAGCAAGGTGCGTCCGTGTACCTCGGCGAGGTTGTAGCCGCTCACGCCGAAGAACACGTTGCTCAGCACCGCCGCCAGCGGTTTGACAAAGCCCACCTCCCAGGGCAAGGGCAATAACAGAATCGGCGCCAGAAGCAGGTTGGCGACCAGTAAGCCGAGGATGAGTCCCACGGCCCGGCTGATCAACAGATCGGTCGGCATCGTGCGCACTTGGCGCATCAGTCGTTCGCGCAAGCGCTGGAACAGGAAGCCAGCGATCAGCCCGAAGAATGCTCCGAAGCCCCCCAGCACCCACTGCAGGCCCTCGAGATTGGTGACCTGCATCAACGCCTGCGGCGGCAGCAGGTCCACCCCGAGCCACCCTGCGGCGGCTCCGGAGATCACAAACAGCAGCAGGATCAGGGCTTCCACAGTGAAGACTGAAGAGTCAGGTCCGCGCGCCCGGGCACGCATCACCAAGCGAGATTGCCATGAGTGTGCCGCTTCCAGCCCATCGGCGCCTGCCCCGAAGCCTGTATCTCCACATACCCTTCTGCCACCGGCGCTGCTTCTACTGCGATTTCCCCGTTGTGCCCTTGGGGGATCAGGCCGATGGCAGTCGATCGCCCTCGGTGGAGCACTATCTGGCCTTATTGCTGCAGGATCTCGATGCAGCGCCTGTGGGACCTCCGCTTTCGACGCTCTACATCGGCGGTGGTACACCTTCACTCTTGAGTCCTGAGCAGCTCGGCCGGCTGTTAGGAGCGGTCCGGTGCCACTGGGGGCTCGCCCCCGGTGCTGAGGTGACGCTGGAGATGGATCCAGCCAGTTTTGATCAGCAGCGCTTGGAGTCGGTCCTGACGCTGGGGGTCAATCGGGTGAGTTTGGGGGGGCAGAGTTTTGATGATGCGGTGCTTGCCGGACTGGGACGACGCCATCGGGCCGAGCAGCTGCGTGAGGCCTGCGGTTGGCTGCAACAAGCCCAGCGCGCTGGACTGTTGCAAAGCTGGAGCCTCGATCTCATCGTCAATTTGCCGGATCAGACGGTGCAGCACTGGGGCTGGGAACTGGAGCAGGCCATGGAGCAGGCTCCGCCGCACCTTTCGATCTATGACCTGATCGTTGAACCCGGAACGGTGTTTGAGCGGCGCCATCGGGCTGGTCAGCTGAATCTGCCTGAGCAAGATTTCGCTGCTGATCAGCTGGAGTACACCCACAGCCGCCTGGCCCTTGCCGGTTATGGCCACTACGAAATCAGCAGCTGGGCGCTGCCGGGTCACGTCTCCCGTCACAACCGCTCCTACTGGAGTGGTGCTGGATGGTGGGCTTTTGGGCTGGGAGCCACCTCAGGCGTTGGTGGCGAGCGCCTGGTGCGGCCTCGCACCCGTGATGCCTACAGCAGCTGGGTGCAGCACCACGCCGGCCATCAGGGCGGTGATCCCGCCCTGATGCCACCCCTTGAAGATCTGCTGCTGGTGGGGTTACGGCGTCGTGAGGGTGTTGATCTGCTTTGGCTGCAGCGCTCTGGTCTTTGGAAGAGCTCCCAGCCCTTGGTGATGTGGTTGCAGCAGGCCCTCAAGCCCTGGCTGGAGCAGGGCCTGGCGGTGCTTACGAAGGAGCGTCTGCGGCTGCCGGCTCCGGCGGGATTCGGCCTGAGCAATGCGGTGCTGGCGGATCTGCTGCTGGCGTTGGAGCGCGCTGAACCGAGTGCACCCACTGGCTGAGGGCCTGCTGGATCAAGGTATTGCCATCGATCAGTGCTTTGGAGAAGGGGGGCTGCTGGGGGGTTAGTCCCAGCAGGTCAGCACTGACGCGGACCTGGCCGTCGCAGCCTTCACCAGCGCCGATGCCGATCACCGGAAGGCTGAGCTCCGCACTCAAGTTGGTGGCGAGTTCGCCGGGTACATGCTCAAGGACCAGAGCAAAACAGCCAACCTGCTGCAGCTCCCTGGCCTGGCGCTGAAGTTGCTCCTGCGCCACCGGGTCGGTGGCCTGGCGCCGATAGCCCAGTTGCCGCACGGATTGTGGGGTGAGTCCCAGATGGCCCATGACCGGGATGCCGCTGCGTACCAAACGGTCAATTACCTCGAGGGTTTCAGGCTCAGCGCCTTCAAGCTTGACCCCCTCACAGTGGGTTTCCTTGAGAAAGCGCCCGGCGGCGGCCACCGCCCGATCCGATCCGCACTGATAACTGAGAAAGGGCAGATCGCAAACCATCGGCGTGTGCTGCAGGCCCCGCTCGACAGCAGCAGCGTGGTGCAGCATGCCCTCAAGAGTGACCGGCAGTGTTGTGGCGTGGCCCAGAGCCACCATGGCCAGTGAATCCCCCACCAACACAAGGTCAACACCGGCGGCTTCGGCCCAGTGCGCACTGAGAGCATCCCAAGCGGTCAGGACAGTGATCGGCTGCCGTTCCTGCTTGCGCCGTTGCAGCAGCTGGGAAAGCTGTCGTGGGGTGAGGCTCAAGCAAACTCCCGGCCAGCAACATTGCTAGCATCAAGTCGACTCGGACCCATGCGGCTCCGACGCCTAAACCTGGTCAGATCCGGAAGGCAGCAGCCACACGGGATGCTCGAGGCAGGCGTGGATTCCGGGTCACCCCTCTTCCATTCCTGACCCTTCAGCCTCCCTTCTCAAGCTTGGCTGTCGGGATTAGTCGTTGTTCTGACGGTTGCGCAGGAACGAAGGGATGCGAACGCCGCTCTCATCAGCTTCGTTGTTGTCTGCTGGATCAGAGCTACCGGGAACCTCGGCCTTGATGGTGCGCTGCGGCACATATTGACCGCCGCCCTCAAATCCGGTGGCGATCACGGTCACGTGGATTTCGCCTTCAAGGGCTTCATCCACAACCGCTCCAACAATGATGTTGGCTTCAGGGTCCACCACGTCGTAGATCGCCTCAGAGGCCGTGGTCATGTCCTCAAGGGTCATGTCGCGGCCGCCACTGATGTTGATGACACAACCCTTGGCTCCGTCGATACGGGCCGACTCGAGTAGGGGGCTGCTCATCGCGGCCATGGCTGCCTCGCTGGCGCGGGAGCGGCCCGAGCCCACTCCGATGCCCAAGAGGGCCGTGCCGGCTGAGGCCATCACCGAGCGCACGTCCGCAAAGTCAACGTTCACCAGGCCTGGCTTGGTAATGATGTCGCTGATGCCTTTGACGCCACTGCGCAACACCTCATCGGCGGTGCGGAAGGCCTCCTGCAAAGGGGCGC
>CAJWXK010000130.1 GCA_913048995.1 uncultured Synechococcus sp.
TCGGCTGCTGCACGATCCTGGTGGGCCAGTCGATCCTCAACATCGCCGTCGCCTCCGGGGCCATGCCCACCACCGGACTGCCACTGCCATTAGTGAGTTACGGAGGCAATTCACTGATGTCCAGCCTGGTGATCCTGGGGCTGCTGGTGCGTTGCTCCCTGGAATCCACCGGATTGATCGGCGGGCGGGCGCGGAAGTCTCGATAGGCTGATCTCCCTGACGTAAGGCCACCACTGGACGCCCTGCTGCTGCTCTCGGACCTGGCCCAGACCAGCGAAGCGCTACTGGATCAGGCGTTGGCGCAACCAGGGCCGCTGACGCTGGGTCTGGTGTTTGCCGGCGGAGCCCTCACCAGCCTTGGGCCCTGTTCCCTGTCGCTGCTGCCGGTGACCCTGGCCTATTTGGCGGGTTTTGAGGATGGCCAAACCCCTTGGCAGCGGAGCCTGGCCTTCTGCGGCGGCATCGTTAGCGCCCTGGTGCTGCTCGGCAGCCTCAGTGGTCTGTTGGGACGCATCTACGGCCAGGTGCCGGCCCTGGTGCCAACGCTGGTGGCGGTGCTGGCGGTGTTGATGGGACTCAATCTGCTGGGGCTACTGCGCATCCCCCTCCCCAGCGGACCGGACCCCGAACGTTGGCGGAATAAGGTCCCCGCTCCTCTGGCGCCGGTGGCTGCCGGCCTGGCCTTTGGTCTGGCGGCGTCCCCCTGCACCACGCCGGTGCTGGCGGTGCTGCTGGGCTGGATCGCCCAGAGCGGACGCCCCCTGGTGGGCATGGTGCTGCTGAGCTGCTTCGGGGTTGGTCAGGTGCTGCCGCTGCTGCTGGCGGGCACCTTTGCCGCGAGCGTCCCCAAGCTCCTCGCTCTGCGCTCGGTTGGCCGTTGGGTGCCGCCAATCAGTGGCGTGGTGCTGCTCACCAGTGGTGTGCTGACGCTGCTGGCGCGTTGGGCCTGAACCCATGAAGCGCCTGCTGGTGTGGCTGTCTGACCTGCGGGTCGCGATCGTGCTGCTGCTGCTGATTGCCCTGGCCAGTGCCGTGGGCACGGCCATTCCCCAGGGCGACTCCCCTGCCAGCTACGTGGAGGCCTATGCGGACACGCCCTGGCTTGGGCTGCTCCATGGCGAGCAGGTGCTGCAGCTGCAGCTGGACCACGTGTATTCCAGCGGCTGGTTTCTGGGCCTGCTGGCCTGGCTGGGGCTGGCGCTGATCCTTTGCAGCTGGCGGCGGCAATGGCCTGCGCTGCAGGCGGCACGGCGCTGGATCGACTACCAGACCCCCAGGCAGCTGAGCAAATTGGCGATCGCTGAAACCATCGCCTGCACCGATGCGGACGCCGGTCTAACTCAACTCTCGGCGGTACTACAGCGTCAGGGTTGGGAACTGAAACCAGGCCCTAACCGCCTGGCGGCCCGCAAGGGAGTGATGGGCCGGGTCGGCCCGCTGCTGGTGCACACAGGGATGGTGCTGTTGATGCTGGGGGCGGTCTGGGGCGCCCTGGCGGGAAACCGGCTGGAGCGGTTTCTGGCGCCTGATCGCACCCTGGATCTGCTGAGCCCAAGCGGCGACAGCCAGCTCTCGATCACCCTGCAGGACTTCCAGATCGAGCGCGACCCCGCCGGCAGGCCTGAGCAGTTCCGCTCACTGCTGGCCCTCAGCGACAGCGAGACCCCCGAAGAGATCAGCGTCAACCATCCGCTGCGGCACCGCGGCATCACGATCTACCAGGCGGACTGGGCCCTGGCGGCGATTGGCGTGCAGATCGGGCGCAGCCCGGAACTGCAATTGCCGCTGCAGACCTACCCGGAGCTGGGGGATCAGGTGTGGGGGTTGGTGCTGCCCACCCGGCCCGACGGCAGCGAGCCGGTCTTCCTCAGCCTTGAGAGTGAGCAAGGGCCGGTGTCGGTGTACGACAGCGACGGCTCAGCACTCACGCAGCTGCGGCCCGGTGGCCCGGCCGAAGAGGTAAAGGGGCTACCCCTGCGGGTGGCCTCGGTGCTGCCGGCCAGCGGACTGCTGCTCAAGCGGGACCCTGGCGTGCCGCTGGTGTACCTAGGTTTTGCGGTGCTTCTGCTGGGGGGCGGCCTCAGCCTGGTCGCCACCCGTCAGCTGTGGGCGGTGGCCAGTGATGGCCAGCTGCATGTGGGTGGCCTGTGCAACCGCAACCTGGCGGCTTTTGCGAACGAGCTGCCACTCTTGATGGCTGGTGTTCAGGCCTTAGATCAGCATGGCTGACGGGTGCCATGGCTCACCCGCACCACGGTGTGGACATTGCCGCGCGGGTTGAAATCGGCCTCCAGCTGCATCCAGACCGGATCAGTCGCCGCCACAAGGTCATCCAAAATGCGGTTGGTCACCTCCTCATGGGAGATGGAGCGGTCGCGGTAGCTGTTGACGTAGAGCTTGATCGCCTTGAGCTCCACTACGCGTGGCCCGGGCTGGTAGATCAGACGCAGCACGGCGAAATCTGGATAGCCCGAGAACGGGCACTTGCAGGTGAACTCCGGCAACTCAATCGACACCTCATAGGGCCGGCCTGGCCGGGGGTTGTCGAAACAGATCAGCTCAGCGTCGGCAATCGCACGCTCGCCGTAGAGGGGTGTTTGGGTCAACTGATCTGTCATAGAGCCGAGAGAAGGAAGGCGTCAGGCCAGGAGTTGCCAGAACGCTAGAAGGCGAAGGCGCTCATTCGGTTACAGGGGCTACCCACACCGCCACCATTCACGGCATGCTGGATCTGAGGCCGGGTTCTTCACCCATGAAAAAAGTCGAAGCCATCATCCGCCCGTTCAAGCTGGAAGACGTCAAGGTCGCCCTCGTTGAAGCCGGCATCATCGGTATGACCGTCAGCGAGGTGCGGGGCTTTGGACGCCAGAAAGGACAAGTGGAGCGCTACCGCGGCTCAGAATTCACCGTTGAGTTCCTGCAAAAACTCAAAATTGAAGTTGTCGTTGAAGACAGCCGAGTCGATGACGTGGTCACAGCGATTGCCGACTCTGCACGCACTGGCGAAATTGGTGACGGCAAGATCTTTATCAGCCCTGTTGAATCTGTGGTTCGAATCCGAACTGGTGATCGCGACAGCACAGCACTTTAAGTCGAAACTACTCACCTCCACATAAATCGCGAATCCTGATCTAAAATACATTTTTATTTTCGACCAGAGATATAAAAGTTCACTGCAAAACCAATTGCCTCCAGGCTCCAAGCCTAGACCCTTTAAACTTCAAAGAAATAACATCCTGGGTTACATAAATTCTTCGACTTCTTGATATTCGTGTAATACCCATGGCCACGCAATGCTCTATTAGGCAAACAGCTGCGATTTTGATGTCCGACTTTCATTCCCTAACGAAATAACTTCTGACTCCATTTTGATTCTCCTTATTAACAGCCAGAAGGAAAGAGACGCCAGGCCAGACCCCTTATCTCACTAAATATTAATTTACATCCAATTCGGCGCTCACTTTCAATTCTGCTTTCACCCCCCTCTCCTCGATTCAGCTTTGCTGTGTCCGGCAACTTCATAGAGTTGTCAGGTTGTGCGAGCGCGCAAGCCGTTGATCGAGCGTTACACCCTTCCCGAGATGGGGTCCGTCTGGAGTGAGCAGGCGAAGTTCCAGAGCTGGCTGGATGTGGAGATCGCCGCCACAGAAGCCAACTGCCGCCTCGGACGTGTCCCCCAGGATGCGCTGGACACGATCAAGGCCAAGGCTGACTTCTCCGTGGAGCGGATCCTCGAAATCGAAGCGGAAGTTCGCCATGACGTGATCGCCTTCCTCACCAACGTGAACGAACACGTCGGTGATGCCGGCCGTC
>CAJWXK010000131.1 GCA_913048995.1 uncultured Synechococcus sp.
CCCGGCGCGCGGAAGCGGCCGGCGCCTTTTTGATCGACATCAACATGGGCTGTCCAGTTAAAAAGATCGCCAAAAAAGGTGGTGGCAGCGGCCTGATCCGCGAGCCGGAGCTGGCGATGCGCATCATTTCAGCTGTGGCAGCAGCCGTGCGGGTCCCGGTCACCGTCAAGACACGCCTGGGCTGGTGCGGCAGTGATGCCGATCCCATCGGTTGGTGCCAGCAGCTCCAAGACGCCGGGGCCCAGCTGCTCACGCTTCATGGGCGTACGCGGGAGCAGGGCTTCAAGGGGCAGGCTGACTGGGGCGCCATTGCCTCGGTCAAGCAGGCGCTCTCGATCCCGGTGATTGCCAATGGCGACATCAATAGCCCCGATGATGCCCGCCGCTGCTTGGAACAGACCGGAGCCGATGGGGTGATGGTGGGCCGCGGCAGCATGGGTGCTCCCTGGCTGGTGGGCCAGATTGATGCAGCCCTGCGCGGCCGGCCGGTGCCGCCTACACCCGGTCCATTGGAGCGGTTGAACCTGGCTCGCGAACAGCTCCTGGCCCTGGTGGATGCCCGCGGCGATCACGGCCTGCTGATCGCCCGCAAGCACATGGGCTGGACCTGCACTGGCTTCACGGGCGCTCCACAACTGCGTCAGAAGTTGATGCGCGCCCCCACACCAGCTGCCGCCGTGGACCTTCTCAACGCTGCAGCTGCATCAGTTGCAACTGCAACCGCGGCTTGCTGAAAAGCAGCACCGTCCCCTCCCACTCCGGGACTGGCAATCCGGTCTCGGCCCGCAGCAACTCACGCTCCACCAGTCCGACCCCACAGGTCTCGACCAACAACAACGGCAAGCTCTGCTCACTGCCGCGCATCGCCTGCAAATCAAGGGCCTGACGGCAGGCCTGAGCAGCCTTGGCCATCCCCAATCGCTGCACCAACTCAGCCCAAAGGCCATTGACCGGGGTGGCTTCCGCCAGGTTCAGGGCAACAAAGGACACAGCAGGACTGCAACCTCATCAGCATGGCCGCCAGCTGCTTAGGGGAGCACCTCTGGCCAGCTAAACCTCAGCAGCAGCAGTGAAAAATAGGGGCACTCCACGGCAGGCACCTGCCCCGCCGGGCAGAGCCGCTGCTGCGGCCAGCCCACCCGCTCGCCGTAGATGGCCGACTCCAGCAGTCCCAGCTCCTCGAGCAACGGCCGCACCCAAAGCCAGCGGCGCCCCAGCTTGAGCAAGACCAAGGGCTGGCCGCTGCTGCGGCAATTCAGTAAAAGCGGCCGCAATAACTCCGGCCCATCAGGGGTGGGCTGGATCAGCAGACGCTCCTGCTGCAGCGCCAGCGGCCAGGGCATCCCCTGGCTGGAAGCCTCAGCCGCAGCAGCTGCAGCCGCAGTGATCCCTGGAAGCATCCGCACCGGACAGTGGGGCTGACGCTGCTGCAAGGCCAGCAGCAGATAACTGGCACTGGCATAGGTGGAACTGTCTCCCTCGCAGAGAAAAACCACGGCCTGCCCCAGCTGAACGCATGCAGCCACCGCATCGGCGGCCGCATGCCAGGCCTGACGCCTTGGCGCCGCGGCCTCCACCATGGGGAAAAGCAACGGCAGGCGTTGCTGCTCAGGCTGCAACCACGGTGCAGCAATGCGGGCAGCCATCCCCTCTCTGGCCAGATCCGCCACCGGGTAGGCCACCACCTGGGCCGAGCGAATAGCACGTTGCGCAGCCACGGTGATCAGCTCAGGATCCCCTGGTCCAACCCCAACAATCGTGAGGCCGCAGCTGCTGTCGGAGGGCGACAAGACCAAGACCGTGACAGCATTGAAGTATCAGGCAAGAGCATCCAGACCCACCGCACCGGTGCCATGAGCCAGCTGACGATCTACCCGGTGATCAGTGCAAAGGACAGCCCACCGCTGCCGCTACTGCACACCACCGATCCAGCTTTCATTGCCCAGGAACTAGCCCAGCGGGGGCTGGAGTTCCAGCAATGGCCCGCGCGCGCAGAACTCGATCCGATCGCGGCACCCGAGCAGATCCTGACGGCCTACAGCGCAGAAATCGCCCGGGTGCAGGAAGCAGGCCTTTATCCGACGGTGGATGCCGTGAGCGTGGGCCCCGATCACCCCAAGCGCAAGGAGCTGCGCCAGCAGTTCCTTGCCGAACACATCCACGCGGAAGACGAGGTGCGCTTCTTTGTCGAAGGTCAGGGGCTGTTCTGCCTACATGTCGGCCCAGAGGTATTGCAGCTGCTCTGCGAACAGAACGACTGGATCCGAGTGCCCGCCGGCACCCGCCACTGGTTTGACATGGGGGAGCGACCCCAGTTCACGGCGATCCGCTTTTTCAACAATCCAGAAGGCTGGGTGGCGGAGTTCACCGGTGATGCCATCGCAGAGCTCTACCCACTGCTGGAGCGCTGAATTCCCTCAGTCACTCAGCCACGGCAGTCCGCTTCTGCAACAAGAGCTCAGGGTTGCGGCCCGAACGGCCCAGAGGCCAGAAGAGCACGACGATCAGACCACTGGCAGCGGCATTCATGGCGAGGTTGCAAGACACAGACCTTCCTTGCAGTCGCTGGGTTCAGCCTGGGTATCAGCCAGCCGCAACGCCAACCGAGTGCATGCGCACATCCTCGGGATGCTCCAGAGAACCGCTGAGGGCCTCGATCTCCACGGCCGCCAGGGCCTTAAGGCGCGGAATGATCACCTCACGGGACCAGTGGTGTTCGCAGAGCACCCAATACAGCCCAAAATGTCTGGCCTCACTGGCGAGCAGATCGCCGTACAGCAAGCGCAGCTCCGCATCAGGGCTGTGCTCCGCCAGCAAGGCCATGCGCTCGTGGCTACGCGCTTCAATCAGGCCTGCCACCAAAAAACTGTCGAGCTGACGCAGCGGCTCCTGACGGCGGATCTCCCCGGCGAGCCTGGCTCCGTAGGCGGGGGCCGGCAGCGGCCGCAGCGCAATGCCACGCCGCTGCAGCAGGTCCAGCACCCGGTCGAAATGCTCCAGTTCCTCCTGGGCCAGGGGGCTGAGGGCCTGGGCTAAAGCTTCACTGGAGGGGTAGCGAAACATCAGCTGCAAGGCCGCACCAGCGGCCTTGCGCTCGCAATGGGCATGGTCAATCAGCAGCTCCTGCGGCCGCGCGATGGCCTGCTCGAGCCAGCTTGTGCTGCTGGGGGCAGCCAGCCAGCGGATAGCAG
Source organism: uncultured Synechococcus sp. (assembly GCA_913048995.1). Classification (GTDB taxonomy): domain Bacteria; phylum Cyanobacteriota; class Cyanobacteriia; order PCC-6307; family Cyanobiaceae; genus RCC307. The sequence goes on from CAJWXK010000131.1 coordinate 3,192, forward strand.
CCACCTCTGAGGTGGGGGCAGAGGTCATGGCTCCTGACTGCGCAGGTGAGCCACCATCCCCTCCAAGGCGAGGTAATAACTGATGGGACCAAAGCCACAGATCACACCGACCGCTTTGTCCGCAAGAAAGGAGCGGTGACGGAAACGCTCGCGGGCATGCACATTGCTGAGGTGCAGCTCCACAAAGGGCAATCCCACCCCAAGCAAGGCATCACGCAGGGCAATTGAGGTGTGGGTGTAGGCCCCGGCATTGATCAAGATGCCCTCAACGCTTCCGGCGGCTTGATGGATCCGTTCGACCAGGGCGCCCTCATGGTTGCTCTGAAAACAATCAAGCTGTGCGCCGAGGCGCTCAGCCTGTTGCTGCAGCTCCGCATCGATCTCAGCAAGGGTGTCCTGCCCGTAGAGACCGGGTTCGCGAGTGCCCAGAAGGTTCAGGTTGGGGCCGTGGAGCACCAGAATCCGCACCGGTTCTCAGCAATCGACCTGATCGTAGGGGTCGCGGACTAAACGCCGGCTGGCTGGTAAGTTCTTGGGGTGTGGTTCGGGTCGGTGCCCGAGTGGTTAATGGGGGCGGACTGTAAATCCGC
>CAJWXK010000132.1 GCA_913048995.1 uncultured Synechococcus sp.
GCGGCTACGCCCTGTTCCGCTTCAACGCGTCGATGTTCCCCGACGCCCATGTGCAATTCGCGCCGCTGCTGGTGGTGCTGGGTGTGGTGAACATCATCTACGCCGCTCTGACCTCCTTTGCTCAGCGCAACCTCAAACGCAAGATCGCCTACAGCTCCATCAGCCACATGGGCTTTGTGTTGATCGGCATCGGCAGCTTCTCGCCACTGGCAGCCAGCGGGGCCATGTTGCAGATGATCAGCCACGGCCTGATCGGTGCCAGCTTGTTCTTCCTGGTGGGAGCCACCTACGACCGCACGCACACCCTGCAACTCGATGAGATGGGCGGTGTGGGGCAAAAGATGCGCAAGATGTTTGCGCTCTGGACCACCTGCTCTCTGGCTTCGCTCGCCCTGCCAGGGATGAGCGGCTTTGTTTCCGAACTGATGGTGTTTGTCGGTTTCGCCACCGACGATGCCTACAGCCTTGCGTTCCGCATTGTCATTGACGGCTTAGCCGCTATTGGAGTGGTGCTGACGCCGATCTATCTGCTCTCGATGCTGCGGGAAATCTTCTTTGGCAAGGAAAACCCCCAGCTTGCGGACACGGAACTGGTGGATGCCGAACCACGCGAGATCTACATCATTTCCTGCCTGCTGGTGCCGATCATTGGCATTGGCCTGTATCCCCGCCTGGTGACCGACACCTATCGGGCCACAATTGAGCAGGTGGTCGCCCGTGATGAGTCTTCCATGAAGGCCATGACCGCTCCACCGTTGCCTTTGCGTTCTGCACCAAAGCTGAGCTGAGCATGCCGAGATCGGCTTAATCTCGGCCGGTTCTGCACCAACTCATCAGAGCCATGCCCCAGATCAATTTCGTGCTGATCTTCGTGTTCGGTCTGGCGATGGTGATGTTTACCCTTGAGAACACGGCCCCCACCACCGTTAAGTTCCTTCCTGGTGTCGCCACCACCCTGCCTCTGGCCGTGCTGCTACTGATCGTGGGGGGCATCGGCGCCACAGCGGCTTGGGTGTTCGCTGTCTGGACTGGTGTCACCCGCCAGATTGCGACTTCCGATCAAACTCAGGCTCAGCAGGTTCGCATCGAAGAGCTCCAGCAGGATGTAGAGCGATACCGCACCGCCATGGATGCCCAAATGAGCCTGCTCCCTGCCGCAGGTGAAAGCTCCTCTGGGGTGGCCGAGTCCAGCTGAGGCCGTTACCTTCGGCCCAGCTCGAATCGAGACCCCTGTGACCCAACCAAGGGATAACGGGGCCCGAGTTGCTATCCGGCTCCTTCAAGACGCCGCTGAACGGGGAGACATCGATCCCTGGGACGTTGATGTAATCGCCGTGGTCGACGGTTTTCTCGATCAACTACGTCAGCACATGAATCTGCCGAGGTTGGTGGCGACCAGCGGCGGCAGCTACGAGCAAGATCTTTCCGAGAGCAGCGAAGCCTTCCTGGCTGCATCAGTGCTGGTGTCTCTCAAGGCTGAACACCTGGAGTCCCGCACCTTCCAGGCCAGCGCTGATCAGGACGAGGACCTGGAGCTGCTGCAGGATTTTGATGCTGTCGACAGTGAATGGCCAACCCTGCGAGCTCTGCCGTCGCGGCCAGAGAAACTGCTGCAACGGCGCACCGTGGCACCGCCACCCCTACAGCGACCAGTGACTCTTGGCGAGCTGATCCGTCAGCTTGAGGACATCGGCGAGCGGCTAGAAGAACAGGGCCCCCGAGCTCCTCGACAGCGCCGCAAACGCTATAGCGACCGTGAAGCGATCGCCCAGGTGGCGGCATTGGCCCACCGCGAAAAGCTGCCTGAAACCACCGCCGCCTTGAGCTTGTTTCTAGGGGACTGGGATGAGGCCATCGAATGGCAGGGTTTTGATGCTCTCGTTGCCGCCTGGGCCCAGGCGGCACCAGATGACCTTGACAGCGACCGTGTTGGAGTGTTTTGGGCCCTGCTCTTCCTCTGCAGCCAAGGGAAGGTGGATCTGCAGCAACAGGAGGGCGAACTTTTCGGCCCCCTGCTATTGCGCTACCGGCCTGACGGACGCGAGCGCACACGCCAAGGTGTGCTGGAACTTGTGCCCACTGGGTCAGCTGCCCCTCCGGCCCGGGTGCTGGAGGCGGCCTGAATCCGCCTTGATACGCTGCGCCAACTGAGGAGAGACCGCCATGAAGGCCATGATCCTGGCGGCTGGCAAGGGAACCCGGGTGCGTCCAATCACGCACACGATTCCCAAACCGATGATTCCGATCCTGCAGAAACCCGTAATGGAGTTTCTGCTTGAGCTACTGCGGCAGCACGGCTTCACTGAGGTAATGGTGAATGTCTCTCACTTAGCTGAGGAAATTGAGAATTACTTCCGTGATGGCCAGCGCTTCGGGGTGGAGATCGCTTACAGCTTTGAGGGCCGAATTGAAGACGGCGAGCTGATCGGAGATGCCCTTGGCTCTGCTGGTGGCCTGAAGAAGATTCAGAACTTCCAGAACTTCTTTGATGACACCTTTGTCGTGCTCTGCGGCGACGCGCTGATCGACCTCAACCTCAGCGAGGCGGTGCGTCGTCACCGCCAGAAAGGAGCCTTGGCCACGTTAATCACCAAACGGGTTCCGCGAGAAAAAGTCAGCAGCTACGGCGTGGTGGTCACCGATGACGATGGACGCGTCAAAGCATTCCAGGAAAAACCTGCTGTTGAGGATGCCCTCAGCGATGAGATCAACTCCGGTATTTACCTGTTTGAGCCGGAGATCTTTGAGCACATCCCCGATGGCGTCCCGTTTGACATCGGCTCCCAGCTCTTCCCCAAGCTCGTGGCAGAAGGCCTGCCGTTCTATGCCCTACCAATGGATTTCGAATGGGTCGATATCGGCAAGGTGCCCGATTACTGGCACGCCATTCGCTCAGTTCTGCAAGGAGAAGTGCGTCAGGTGACCATCCCCGGTAAGCAGGTACGGCCCGGCATCTACACCGGTCTGAATGTGGCGGCCAACTGGGACAAAATCAAAGTGGAAGGTCCCGTGTATGTCGGCGGGATGACCAAGATCGAAGACGGCGTTTCCATCGTGGGTCCCGCCATGATCGGTCCCAGCTGCCACATCTGCGCCGGCGCCACGATTGATAACTCAATCATTTTTGATTACTCCCGCATCGGCGCAGGGGTGAAGCTCACCGAAAAGCTGGTCTTCGGCCGCTACTGCGTCGATAAAACAGGTGATCACATCGACGTGCAGGAAGCAGCTCTTGACTGGCTGATCACTGATGCCCGGCGCCTCGACCTGGTGGAACCATCCCCTGAGCAGAAAGCCCTTGCTGAGCTGCTCGGCTCAGACCTGGGCAACAACCTTGGGGAGGCCAGCTAGGTCGAGCACCTGAACCAGGCTCTCTTCTGCTTTAACGGCCATCAGATGCACACCTGAGGCAATGGAGCTGTAAGCCTGCACCTGCTCAGCAGCAATCCGGATGCCCTCCTGGCGTGGATCATGCGCTGCCGCCAGTCGGTCGATCAGATCTTGGGGGATGTGCACGCCAGGGACGACACGGTTGATGAAGCTGGCGTTCTTGGCGGACTTGAGCAGAAACACACCAGCCAGAACCGGAAGTCCCAGGGGGTCGGCAATTTCACCGCAGAACCGCCGCAGCGCCTCAGGATCCATCACCATCTGAGTCTGAAAGAAGC
>CAJWXK010000133.1 GCA_913048995.1 uncultured Synechococcus sp.
CAATTGAGGCGGTGCTGAGGGTGCGATCCACCAGCTCGCTGAGACGGCTGCTGCCTCCGACTTTCTCTAGCTGGCCCGTGTCGGCGAGCCAGGCGACCATCGCAGTCAGGTCGGTTGGCTTGCCCTGGCCGTGCAGCATCAGGGCGGTGCGGAAGATCTCGCGGTGTGCCCCCAGGTAGAACGCCTCCGGCTGCAGCACATCAGCCACCCTGCCAATGGCATCAGGGTCCAGCAGGATTCCGCCGAGGATCATTTCCTCGGCCTCCAGGTTCTGGGGGGGGATCTGCTCCGGAGTGGCCTCGAATAGGTCCGTTCCCTCGCGCTGGGGACGCTCCCGTTCTGGGCCGCTCAGGGGTACAGAGACCATTGCGCGTCGGCCGTCGGAGCTTCCATGGTGCCTCCTTCAGCCTGATGTGGCTTAGTGGCTGATCACTTCCAGATTGATTTCAGCCACCACCTCAGGGTGCAGCTTCACTTGCACCTTGTAGTTACCAGTGCGATGCACCTCGGGCACGGTGATGTCACGCTTGTCCACCAGTTTCTTGGTGGCTGACTCGATGGCCTCGGCCACATCGACGTTGGTGACTGTGCCGAACAGCACGTCATCACCACCGGTCTGTTTCTTGACGGTGAAACGACCGATGGTGTCGAGGGCGGTGCGGAAGTCAACGGCTTCTTGCTTAAGGGCCGCTTGGCGCTCGGCTTCCTTGGCCCGGCGGTGCTCCACCTGTTTAAGCACCGCTGGCGTCACAGGAAGGGCCTTGCCAGTGGGAAGGAGGAAGTTACGGGCGTAACCCGGAGCCACCTCCACCAGATCACCGTTCTTGCCAAGGCTCAGCATGTCTTCGCTGAGAACCACCTGTACACGCTTCGCCATGGGAACCGGATCCTTACGACTGCCTAAGGGCCAATCCAGAAATTTACTGGATGGAGGTTTGCTCAGCCGGCTGGCAGTCGCACCCGTGTAGCCAGGCCCAGGCGCTGCATCAGGCGGATGTGCTGCCAGGTGAGATCGATCTGACCGGCTTGCAGACCGTGCTTGGCCGAATGGGGGAAGGCGTGGTGGTTGTTGTGCCAGCCCTCGCCGAAGGTCAGGGCCGCTACCCAGGGGTTGTTGCGTGAGCTGTCACCGCTTTCATGCACGGCTTCACCCCAGCAGTGGGTGGCGGAGTTCACCAGCCAGGTGACGTGATAGACGAGCACCAAACGCAACGGCAGGCCCCAGAGCACAAGGGCCCAGCCACCGGCACCTGTGATCGTGCCGATCCAGAACAGCAGACCAGCCAGAGGCAGCTGCAGCAGCAAGAAGTTGTTATTCAGCCAGCGGTAGTAGGGATCGCGGGCCAAGTCACCGCTCAGGCGCGGTACAGCAGCCATGGCCGGAATCTCCTCGAACATCCAGCCCATGTGGCTCCACCAGAAGCCCCGATTGCTGTTGTGATGATCAGCATCCGTATCGGAGAACTTGTGGTGGTGGCGGTGCAGTCCCACCCAGTCGATCGGTCCGTGCTGGCAGCTCAGGGCTCCGCAGGTGGCGAAGAACCGCTCCAGCCATTGGGGGACACGGAAGGCCCGATGGCAGAGCAAGCGGTGATAACCGATGGTCACCCCAAGGCAGGCGGTGACCCAGTAGAGGATGAGCAGTGTGCTGACAGCTTGCCAGCTCCAAAAGCCAGGTAGCAGGGCGACGAGGGCCAGTACGTGAATGGCCAGCATGAAGCCGACCGTGCCCCAGCGTCGGCCGGGATCATCACGGCGCGGCTGTTCGCCGGGCCGAGGCTGCAGCAGCTGAGGTGAGCGCCGCGGCGGTGAAATCGCTGCCGCGGGCATGGCGACGGTCATGAGATGAATCCGTATTGATGGGCTAATCATAACGATACGAATCAGTATTGCTGCAACGTGATCATTCGCAATGACCGCCCTAGGCTGGGTTGGTCGCCGATCGGATCAGTTTTGGGCTACCGGGAGCAGTTGGAGAGTGGCCATAGCGCTTTCGCCGCCCTTTTGAAGGCTTGGCATGAGCGCAACGGTTGGTCTCATCGCGTCCTGCCAGCACTGGCGGAGCAGCTCGACTTCGGCCGGCTGCATAGCTCTCAGCTCTCCAATCTGCGGAACCGCAAGCTCTCCTCACCAGGGCCTGAGGTGTTTCTGTCGCTGGGTGGCTGTAATGCCTGGCTGGCAGAGGCCCGACAGCATGGTGAGCTCACCCCCGCAGCTCGCGAGCAACTCCAGGACCAAGGGGAACTATTGCAGGCACTAGAGGGTTCCGGGCTGGCTCTGCTGTCAGGGGGCGGCGCTCCTCTCGGAGCCGGTGATTTGCTGGAGATTTTTGTCGGGCTACAGCCACTCCCGCCTGGATTTGATTGGCGCATCGGTGAAGCAGAAGCAGCGGATCTAAGTGGGGCGATGGCGGATCTGCTCAGTTGCGGGCAGCCCTGGCGCCAGTGCCGCGAGGCTGTGATGCAGGCCTATCCCGCCGAGAAAAAGCAGCGGCGGGAGCGTTTTGCTGAGGTCATGGCCGGGTTGCGCGACTACGGAGCAGCTGAACTGGATGCCGAGCTGCCTGATCTTTTGCTGACGCTCGAGGTGCTTGGCATCGATCAGGACCTTGTGGCTGCTGGCCCCGAGGCCCTGCTGGAGCGTTTGCGTCAGCCGCGGTAGTGGGCCAGGCGCACCCTGCGGGCCAGGCCTAGGGCCTTGAGGCACTTGATATGAAGCCAGGTGATGTCGAATTCAAACCAGCGCAGGCCGTGGCGAGCTGAATGAGGATGGGCGTGGTGGTTGTTGTGCCAGCCCTCGCCGAAGCTGAGGATGGCGACCCACCAGCAGTTGGTGGAGCGGTCGGGGCAGTCGAAGTTGCGGTAGCCGAAGACGTGGGTGGCGGAATTCACCAGCCAGGTCACGTGATACACCACCGTCAGGCGAAGCGGGATACCCCAGAGCACCATCCCCAATCCGCCGCCATGCACCTGGCCTGCTTCTCCGATCCAGTAGAGCAATGCCCCGAGGGGTAACTGCAGCAGCAGAAACCAGCGGTCCAGCCAGTGATAAAGGGGGTCGCGGCGCATGTCACCGGCAAAGCGATCGAGGTGATCGAGGGCCGGAATGTTATGCAGCATCCATTCGCTGTGGGCCCACCAGAGGCCACGGCCGGCGTCGTGGTGGTCGTTGGGTTGGTCGGAGAACTTGTGGTGATGACGATGAAGTCCAACCCATTCGATCGGGCTGCTTTGGCAGGCCAGGGTGCCCATCACTACCAACAACCTCTCAAGCCAGCGAGGGGCTTCAAAGCTGCGATGCGCCACCAGGCGGTGCAACCCGAGGGTTACACCGATCACAGTGACCCAATAGAGAACTGCAAAGGCCACCAAGGCCTGCCAGCTCCAGAACCGGGGCAGCAGCGCAAAGACTGCACCCACGTGCATCGCCAGCATGAAGCTGGTGGTGCCTGATTTCAATTTGCGCTGGCTCGGGGGGAGCGGTGGCCTTCGCCCATAAAGCCGTTGCTGTAGTGCCTCCTGAGAGAGGCTGGCTGTAGGGGCAGTTGGAGTGGCAGCAACCAAACGAGTCTCCGGGGGATGAAGCCGGCAGACCGGCCCAGGGGCAGCTTTTGATGTCGCATGTGCGACACATGAGCTGGATGAACTTAGCTGCCGCGAGAGTCAAT
>CAJWXK010000134.1 GCA_913048995.1 uncultured Synechococcus sp.
AATTGCCTGGATTGATGGCTGCATCGGTCTGGATCAGATCCAAACGCTTGTCGGTAATTCCGAGCTTGCTGGCGTTGCGGTTGGTGCTGCTGATGATGCCGAGTGTGACGGTGTTATCCAGCCCGAAGGGATTACCTACCGCGATGGCCCAGTCCCCGACCTGCACGGTGTCGGAGTCTCCCAGCGGAGCCACCGGCAGCGGTTCGGTCGCTGCGACCCGAACAACAGCCAGGTCGGTCACAGGGTCTGTGCCCACAACCGATCCCTCCATCGTGCGGCCATCCACGAGCCGCACGCTGACCCGCGTCGTGCCCTCGACCACATGGGCGTTAGTCAAGATCAGTCCGTCCTCTTGAAAGATCACCCCTGTGCCCTGGCCGCGCGCAGTGCGCTTGCGGGGGGCCTGCTGCAGCTGAGCACCACTGCCAAAGAATTGGCGGAACAGCGGATCCCTCAAAAACATCGGGGGGATACCGCCGCCTGAGCTCGCAATGGTCCGCTCTGTGTCGATCCTGACCACAGCAGGTCCGGCCTGCCGAACCGCCTCAGCCACGAACGACTGCCGGGATGTGATTGGGGGTGGGACTCGAGCTTCCACACCAGGAACAGTCCCCACCAGCAAGGCAGGAGCCAGACCCAGCAGTGGCAGCAGACGCAACGAGGCAGGCATGAGGGAGAGGGGTTCTTATCTTTCGCGAAAGTATCTCGACCGGTCTTGCCAGACTGCATCTCGAGGGCAGAAAGATGTGTCCAGGTGTGCCGCGACAGCAGCAAAGCTCCCACAATGGGAAGTGATCTCTGTTGCAGAGGAGCTTGACGCAGCTGTTCCCCCTGCTCTATCTGACATGCCTGGTTGTGCTGCTATGGCAGGCATTTCGGGTGATGGGACGCGGCTTTCGCGCCAACAGCGAATTGCAGCGACCGCCAATCACCGTGCATCCAGAGCTGCTGGATGCCGATGGCCGCATCACCGATGAAGAGCTGCTGACAGTGCGCTTCACCGGAGACAACGAACCGATTGATCCCAGTGGGGCCGACGATCACGCAAGCTAGAGAGTCAGTGACGAAGTGTTGATGCAGGCAGGAGGACGTCAGGGAGACCAGCGCACACGGGTGGTCGTCGCCGTGTTGAAGGGGATCAAGCTGCCCCCGCGCTTCCGCCTGAAGCTGGTGAAGGAAGATCCGGTGCGGCTGGAGCTGACCCTCACCCCCGCCTACGGCAAGGACCCCATGCTCGTGGGCTTAGTCGAATCTCAAGACCTCGTCGCGCGCCGCGACCGAGAAGGACGCATCCCCAGAGACCTGCAAGGCACCTGGGACTGGACCGTGCGTCACGGAAAGGTGTCCACCGGCGGCTGGAACCCTTACCTCAAAGAGGCTTTACAAACGATGTTTGAGACCGGCCTCCCCGCGATCGTCTACGAGGAGACCACCGGCGAGGCCTATCACCCAGTGGATGGCACGCGCCACGTGCGTTGAAGCCCAACCGCTCATGTAACGGAGTTCAACCAATTCGTACGGGGTGCGAACGGCGACCACAAGCCAGCCTCACTGGATCTAAAACGGAAACAAGACGACCTTTTAGGTTTCTTTTATGTTCTCCGTCGCATCTGGCGGGTCGTTCATCCGGCTGCTTGCCGCCGTCGGTTTGATCAGCTCAGCCCTCTTTGCCCTGCTGCTCTCGCTTGCAGCTTGAGGCTGCCACCACAGCCCTCACCTTGCGCTCCAGCACCACCAGGATGGCTGGGAGCGTCACAACATTTGCCCAGAAGACAGGTCCGTCCTGATTAATCAGGCCATAAATCGCCCAACCACTGACCCCCAGCGAGAACAGCAGGTACATCCGTAGGGAGATGGCCTCAGTGTTGTTGGTTCTGATCGTTTTCAGCGCTTGGGGAAAGAAGCTGCTGGTGGTCAACACCGCCGAGGTGTAACCCAGCCACTGCGCCGTATCACTCACGCCAAGCTGTCCCCGAGAAGCCTGCCAAATCCGAAATGCCTCAGACCCTCGAGGATTCCGCTGCAGCCCTCACCCTTGGCCAAGTAGGTCTGAGGCAACCGAGGCAGCCACTCCAGCAGGAGCGGTTCGGCATTGCCGACCATGATTCCGGCATGGCCGGTCTGGAAAAGGCCCAGGTCATTAAGGGTGTCACCAGCCACTACAACGTCCGTACGGGTGAGCTCCAATAACTCCAGCACCCGCTGCAGGGTTGTGCCCTTATTGACACCAGGGGGGAGCACATCGAGGTAGCGACCGTCGGAAAGCACCACATCAACGCCTTCATTGCGTAGGCGCTCCAATAGGCCTGGATCCATGAGGTCAGGATCGGCATAAAACGCTTGGCGCCTCTCAGCAGCCACTGGCTGCTGTTTGATACCGGGCTCGCCAGCAGTGATGGCATCGACAGTTGGCGCACGATCTGCCCATAACCGCTCGATTTCCTCAACCACCAGGGGCACCAGTTCAAAACTGTCGCCACAAGCCACGGTGCAGCCCACATCACTAATCACAAGATGGGGCTGCCGCAAAGGGGCATGCTCGCTGGCATCAAATAATTCAGCGACCGAACGACGTTCACGCCCAGTGGCAAAGATGTGAAGCACCTGCTCGCGGCAGTCATCAAGCCAGCGATAGAGGCGACGACGATCAGCGGGATCCCCCGCCAAAAGAGTGCCATCGAGGTCAGTCACCAGCACCAACTGGGGCGCCTCAGGCAGTACAACCTGAACCTGGGACTGAAAAAGGGCGCGCATGGCAGCTCGAGGGGCTTTCGGGCCTGGCCTCCTTAGGCCCGCATCGGCATGCTGTCAATCCCGGATAGTCACGAGGAACGTATCGCCCGGCACTGTCAATAAAGCTCCACCTTTCGTTACAATGCGCCCAGATGACACAGCTTCCCCATGTCTGACGCTTCTCAGTCCCGCTTCGGTTTCGTCAACTTTGCTGAGACCTGGAATGGCCGCTTGGCCATGATGGGCTTCGTGATTGGGCTTTCCACCGAACTCCTCACCGGCCAGGGAATCCTTTCCCAGCTGGGTCTGGGTTGAATCCAGCCACCCAAAGCCACAAAGAAGGGGGGCTAAAGCCCCCCTTTTTTTGTGCTCCTAAGGTGATCTGATCTCTCTTGAGCACCCCTTGAAGCTGTTCGTCGATAACCGCCGGGATGGGTCTCGCATGCTGAGCAGCATGTTGGCCATCACCTTCATCGGCCTGGTGCGGATCGACACCCGCTGGGGCCAGATCGTCTTTGTGCTTGGAGCACTGCTCAGTGGCTGGTTTTGGATCTGCTACCGCAAGCTCACCCATTGATGGAGCTGCCGGCCTACTCGGTTCAAGAGCTCAATGACTCCATCGGGGTCTTGCTGGAACGAGGCTTTGCGCCCCGCTTTCTTGTCGATGGTGCTGTACTCAAACCCGTTCTCAAGAAAGGGCACCTGTGGTTCACGCTCACCGACGGGGATGCCTCGATCACGGCGGTGGCCTGGGCTTCGACCTTGAAGCGCCTCAGCTTTAGACCCGACGACGGCGA
>CAJWXK010000135.1 GCA_913048995.1 uncultured Synechococcus sp.
AAGGACTTCTCCCACACCACCAAAGAGCTGCTGCACCCGCCCGCGTTGCTGGGCACTGACCCCCTCGCCGTAGCTGAGACCAACGAGGCCCTGACGCACCAAAGCGGGGGTGTTGGGCACGGTACGAACAACCTGCCAACCAGGGAAGGACTGCTCCAGGCGCTGCAGGGACACACCAGCGAGAACCGAAATCAGCAAAGGCGGCTGCCCTGAACGCTTGGCAGCAGCGGCAATGGCCGAAGTGCCGCCAAGCTGATCAATGAGGGCATCGAGCTGCTGGGGTTTAAGGGCCAGCAAGAGCTCATCAGCCTCAAGGCACAAGCAAGGGTCCGTGCCAACACTGCATTCCAAGGAGCGAGACAGCTCCTGGGCCGAGCCGACTGAAGCCACTGAAGCGATCAGCTCAGAGCGATGCAGGAGACCGCTCTCCAGCATCGGGATGACCAAGGCCTGGGCCATACGGCCCAGGCCGATCACACCAAAACGGGGCGACACCTCAGCCGTTGATCACATCCTGCGTACCCCAAGCCGGGCTGGGGGCCGCCGGCTGAGCCTGGTCCTCATCGCGTGTCATCACGCTGGGGGCTGCGGATTCCTCGGTGCTAGCGGTGGTCACGGTCACGCAGCTGGGGGCAAAGAGAAAGATGCTCTCGCCAACGCGCTCCTGGTGACCATCAATGGCAAACGTGCCGCCTGCAACGAAATCAACAGCACGCTGAGCTTGGTCGGGCTCCATCATCGTCAGGTTGAGGATGATGGTCTTGCGCTCGCGCAAGGCCTGAATGGCCTTGGGCATCTCGTCAAAACTGCGCGGTTCCATCACGATCACCTCGGCCGCACTGGACGAGATTCCCGGCATGCCGATCACATTGGTGCCGGAGAAGGATTCACTGTCATCAAACGTTCCAAGCGGAGCAATCGCACCGCCGCGCTCAAGGCTGGAGTCCTCAGGCTCAATGCCTTCGTCGTATTCCAGCTCGGTGTCGTAATCGTCTTCGAGGTACTCATCGCCTGCGACAACACGCTTGAGACGCGAAAAGATGGACACCGCTGTGAGCCCCATGAGGTGATGCTCCTGGATAGCGTCTAGCGGTTGCAGTTGCAACCGTTCACAGCTCAATCAAGACCAAATAGGGAACTACCCACCCGCACGATGCGGCTGCCGCATTCTGCGGCTAGGGGCCAATCGTTACTCATTCCCATGGAGCGACCCTCCAGGCCGAGCTGATCAGCCCAACGGGCACCACTGCAAAAAAGCCCTCTGAGTTCGGGCTCACTAAGGCCCAGTGGCGGAATCAACATCACCCCACGCCAGTGCACGGAGGGAAGCGCCTGCAGCAGGGGCCACTGCGACGCAAGAACTTCAGGCTCAAGACCACCTTTGTTGGCATCGGGCAACAACTTGAGCTGCAGGTAGAGCTCTGGACGCAGCTGAAGCTCAGCGGCGATGCGGCTGATGCGCTCGGCCAAAGGCAGGCTGTCCACCGCATGAATCGTGCTGAAAGCCTTGAGCACTGGACGCACCTTGTTGGCCTGCAGCCGGCCAATGAAATGCCAGTCGATATCGCACAGATCGGCCAGCGACTCCTGCTTGGCGAGCGCCTCCTGAAGCCTGCTCTCACCAAAGCGCCGCTGACCGAGCTCATAGAGCGCCCTGATAGCGGCAGCGGGGCGACCCTTGCTCACGGCCAACAACGACACCCCGCGTGGCAGTTCTCCGGTGATGGCGTGGTAGCGCTCCGCCAGCCTGCTCACGGACCTAGATGAAAGTCTGATCAAACAATTTCTGCCAGAGCGGCAGCTCAGCAGCCTGTTGGCGACGCTGGCGCAGCAGGTTCTGCTCCGCCAAGTGCCTGGCATCCAGCAGCGGCATCGCCTCAAAGGAGGCTCCACGGCCTTCGATTAGCACCCGAAAAAACATGCGCTGGGCATAGAGCGTGGCGTAGATCTCCTGGCCATCAGGACCAGGGCAAACCCGATAGAGCAAGCCAAAGGTCGGATGATTGAGATAGCGCTCCACGCTCACGGCGCCCACCTGGCCAAGAGAAAGTGTTTTAGATGTTGCCGTATCGGCTACGAAACACCAGTAGCAAAACCAAAGCCGCCAAGGCCATGGCGTCAAGAATCTTGGCGGGAGCTGGAGGGAGCCGCAGCTGAGCGGGTGACCGCCAGAGCCCGCCCCGCGCCTGAAGGGCTTCTGCCCCCTGCTCAGCGCGCAGCAACACATTGGCCAGCAGTCGCTCGGCAATCGCCAGCACCAGATTGGTGACTCCGCGCCAGCCGAGCTGCTTGAGGTTGACGGCCCGGGTGGCCATCGCCCGCAGCAGGTTCTGAAGCTCCTCTTGAACCAGCGGCAGAAAGCGCAGAGCAAGCAGCAGCTGGAAGCCAAGCCGGTCCACGGGGATGCCTACCCAGCGCAGGGGCCGCAGCAGAGCAGTGAGTCCCCAGGCCAGGGCCTCCGGCGAGGTGCTCACCAACAGCAAATTCGCGCTCTGCAGCACGGTGAACAGCAATGTGGCGCTATTGATCCCCAGCTCCGCCGAGCGGCGCGTCACCCGCAGCGGACCGGCCTTCCACAGCTCCCAGGGCGGTGGCGGCTGCAAAGGTTCAGCCAGCTGCAGTTCCTGGGGGGGGCGTTGCATCGGCAACGGCTGCTCCCGCGGTGAAGGCAGTAATGCCGCCAGTAGACCCACCGCCAGGCTCAGTGCCAGCAACACCGGCACAGTGCGTCGCCATAACCGCAGAGGCAGGCCGCTAGCGGCGGTGAGCAGCAACAGCAGTCCCACCACGGCCAGCCGCCAGGCGGCATTGGCCAAAATCGGAGTGAGCAGCAGCGCCAGGCTCCAGGCGTACTTGAGCCGCGGGTCAACGCGGCGCAGCCAGCCGCTGCTGCCAGCCACGTACTGACCGAGTGGAAGCTGCCGCAGCCAATCCATCAGCGGCTGGCCGCTCTGGCCTGATCGCGCTCGGCGTCCCGCTGCTGCTTGCCGCGCCAAAACAGGCGCACGGGGGAACCTTCAAAACCGAGGCCTTGGCGGATCTGACGCTCCACGTAACGGCGATAGGTGTCGCCGAACAGTTTGGGCTCATTGACGAACAGCGTGAAGCTAGGAGGACGGACCGCCACCTGGGTGCCGTAGTACAGGCGGCCCTGCCGGCCGCCACGGGTGGTGGGGGGACTACGCCAGCTGAGGGCCTCCTGCAATACCTCATTGACCACTGCCGTGGATACGCGCCGACGGTGCTGCTCCACCGCCAATGCCGCCAGGGGAAAGATGCGCTCCACCCGCTGGCCTGAAAGGGCAGAAATGAACAACATCGGCGCCCAATCGAGGAAATACAGCTTGGCGCGCAGCTCTTTCTCCATCGCCGGCATGGTGTGGCTGTCTTTTTCAATCAGGTCCCACTTATTCACAACCACGACGCAGGCGCGGCCATCTTCCTCAATACGGCCGGCCAGACGCTGATCCTGCTCGGTGACCCCTTCTTCCGCGTCGATCACCA
>CAJWXK010000136.1 GCA_913048995.1 uncultured Synechococcus sp.
AAGACACCCTGTCTGAATGTATGGAAGCGCACCAAACCAATCATTGACTTCGAACCTCCGCTGATAGCTTGATGACATCAGGAAAGCAGGAGATTTGCAATCGGTTGTGGCATTGATGACCAAATCAGCTGAATGTCAGCAGATTCTGTTCGGCGCTGCTTATTGGAGGCGTGGGTCCTGCCAGAAGACCACCAGCGTGAATTCTCCTTCCTTGCTGAATCCAACCCCGGAGCTGTGGTTGTCGCGCTGGTAAGTCTTGCCCTGCTCCTTGGCAGGAAAGTTAAAGGTGCGCTGAGGCATGGATACCACCACATTCCCTTGTCGCTGGCTGAAGGTGCAGCGCACCGGTTCAGGCAAAGCTTTGCTGTTGTCCTTGGCGCTGAACAAGCTGCACCAGGCTTTGGTGCTGTCGGCTGATGCAGGAAGGGTTAGGCCGCTGCAGCTCAGCAGCATGATCAGAGTCGGGAACAGGGTGGTTGAGCGACGCATGCAGTCAGCAAATCCGCGCTCTGTCTAGGACGGCTGCCGTCTTTTTTCTTCAACCAAAAGCAAATCCGTGCAAATGGGTCCCACTTGAGATTGGCGAGACACAGTGGTGATGTGCCCGTTGGGGTACGAGGTAGCAGATAGATCCGCCCCGCTTCGGCGGGGTTTCCCTCTATTGAATTGCTTTTCAATTCTCAGGCCATGCCGCGCTCTCTTTTTCTGTTGCTGCTGGTGTTGAGCGCTCTTGCGCCTAGGGCAGTACAGGCCGGATCAGTGAGCGCCGGTTCGATCTGGAATCAGGCCAATGCGGCTATGCGCGCTCGTAGTCAGGTTCCCAAGGGGGCTCATGTGACTGACACCCGTTGCGTGACGGTGCAGGTGCGTAATGACAACCACTACCGCTGCACTGTGACCTACAGCAGAAAGCCCAAGACTCCAGACAGCTAAGGCGCAGATTGTTGCTCCACTCGGCTGGGCCAGCATGGCTGCTATGAAAGGCATCCAATGAAGTCGTCACCGCGCAGATGTCGACTTGAAGCCGACCAGATCCCTACTGGTGCAGACCCTTGGCTAAGACAGCATTGTCTGGAGGCTCAGGCCCGTGCATCCCAGCGTTGAGCTCAGTAATGCGATCAGGATTTCTCTGGCTCCAGCTTTTTTGCTGGTGGCCATGAGCAATCTGCTCGGACACATCATGGCAACGCGACAGCGGATCATCGACCGCTACCGCATGTTGTCGGCTGAGCCTGACGTGATCATTGCTCCTGATGAAGTGGAGTATGAAAAGCGGGTCCTGCGCGATCGGGTGGCACTCACCAATCGTTCGATCAACCTGCTCACCTTGGCAATCATGTTGATCGCACTGGTGATCTTCACCATTTTCATCAGCCTGGTGAGCCCGGTGATCGATCTCACGCTCACCCTGACGCCTCTGTTTGCTCTGGCGATGCTGAACCTCATCGTCGCCGCCGGGCTGTTCTTGCGCCAACTGCAGATCTCCTCGCGCCAGCTGCAGCGCATTGGCCTCTCCAGCTGAGTAAATCTGAGGGTAAAAGAGAGCCAGATCGATCACTAGCTAGAACGGAGCCGCGAGCTTGAACGCCCCGATGAGCCAACGGTTTGAGACCCTGCAGCTGCATGCCGGCCAGGTGGCGGATCCCACCACCAACGCGCGGGCGGTGCCCATCTATCAGACGTCTTCTTATGTCTTCAATGATGCTGAGCACGGTGCCAATTTATTCGGGCTCAAGGAATTCGGGAACATCTACACCCGGTTAATGAACCCCACGACCGACGTGTTTGAAAAGCGCGTTGCAGCTCTTGAAGGGGGTGTCGCAGCCGTAGCCACAGCGTCGGGTCAGTCCGCTCAGTTTGTGGCCATCACCAATTTCATGCAGGCGGGTGACAATCTCGTTTCCACTTCGTTTCTCTACGGCGGCACTTACAACCAGTTCAAGGTGCAGTTCCCGCGCCTGGGGATCAACGTCAAATTCGCCGATGGCGACGAGCTGGACAGTTTCAAGTCTCAGATCGATGCCAACACCAAGGCCATCTATGTCGAAGCCATGGGGAACCCCCGCTTCAACATCCCTGACTTCAAGGCTCTCGCCGCGCTGGCCCATGAGAACGGCATCCCCTTGATTGTCGACAACACCCTCGGTGCTGCAGGGGCATTGATCCGACCGATCGAGCACGGCGCAGATGTGGTGGTCGAGAGCGCCACCAAGTGGATTGGTGGCCATGGCACCAGCCTTGGTGGTGTGATCGTCGATGCCGGCACCTTTGACTGGGGCAGCGGCAAGTTTCCGCTGATGAGTGAGCCCAGCGCCGCCTATCACGGTCTGGTGCACTGGGATGCCTTTGGCTTTGGTAGTGATATTTGCGGCATGCTCGGCCTGCCGGCCAATCGCAATATTGCTTTTGCCCTACGCGCTCGTATTGAGGGGTTACGGGACTGGGGGCCGGCTCAGAGTCCCTTCAACTCCTTCATGCTCTTGCAGGGTCTTGAGACCCTCAGCCTGCGGGTGGAGCGTCATGCCGCCAATGCCCTAGCCCTGGCCCAGTGGTTGCAGTCCAAAAGTCAGGTGGAGAGCGTCAGCTACCCCGGTCTGTCGTCTGACCCCTACCACCAGCGTGCAAAGAGCTACTGCACCGACCGCGGTATGGGCTGCATGCTGATGTTTACGCTCAATGGGGGCTACGACGAGGCAGTGGCCTTCATCAATGGCCTCAAGTTGGCCAGTCATCTGGCCAATGTGGGAGATGCTAAGACCCTGGTCATTCACCCGGCCTCGACGACTCACCAGCAGCTCTCAGAGGAAGAACAGCAATCTGCTGGTGTTACCCCCACGATGGTGAGGGTGTCGGTGGGAATCGAGCACATCGATGACATCATCGCTGATTTTGAGCAGGCCCTTGCAGGGCTCAACTGAGTGCAGCGGGAGATGGATGGATGGCGTTAATTCTGCCGCAGAAATATCACAAAATCTCGGCGATTGAGCGCAACCGCATCTCCTGGATTGAGCCTGATCAGGCGGAGCGGCAGGACATCCGGCCACTCCGTATCGGCATCATCAACATCATGCCGCTGGGGATGCAGTACGAGTTCAATCTGCTTCATCCCCTCGGGCTCTCACCGCTCCAAATCGAGCCGATCTGGATCCGTCTGGCGAGCCACGACTACAAAACTTGGGACCATGAGCACCTCGATCAGCTCTATGTCACTTGGGAGAAGGCGAATGATGCGGCCCCCCTCGATGGCCTGATCATTACTGGGGCCCCGGTGGAGCACCTCCCGTATGAGCAGGTTCACTACTGGACTGAACTCAGCGAGCTGGTTGCGGTGGCCCGAACCAGCTGTGCCAGCACCCTTGGCTTGTGCTGGGGCGGCTTTGCCCTGGCTTATCTGGCTGGAGTGGATAAACATCCCCTACC
>CAJWXK010000137.1 GCA_913048995.1 uncultured Synechococcus sp.
TCTTGATCTGCAGATGCCCGAAGGCGATGGTCTCGAATGTCTGCAGCGTCTTGCTGAGAATGCCTACCAAGGCCCGGTGTTGATGTTCAGCGGCCTCGATGATCCTGAGCTGCGCGCCCAGGCCATCGCCGCTGGTGCCAGCGGCTGGGTACTCAAATCAGCCCTGTTTGACCAGCTGCCCGAACTGCTGCAACAGCACCTGCAGGCTTAATCCGCCAACCGCGGCCAGAACAGTACAAACTCCACGCCGGCCTGGTCAGCAACTGGAGGGGCGAGCTGCAGGCTGCCACCCATGGCGCTGATCAACTCACTAGCCAGGGCCAGCCCCAGGCCAGCCCCATCCACCTGCTGGGGACGACGGTGCTCTTGCAATCGGACAAAACGCTCAAACACCTGCTCCCGCGGCTCAGTTGTAATGCCCCAGCCTTGATCGAACCAACTGAGCTGCAACTGATCGCCACGAAGGCGCAATACCAGCTTGATCTGCGCCGGGCCGTCGCCATAGCGCAGGCTGTTATCGAGCAGTTGGGCCAGCACTTCCTCCAGGGCCAGCACATCACTGGCGATACACGCCGCCTCAGCCGCTGGATCAATGCTCAGCTCAAGCTCGGCGGCCTCCGGCACCAGCTGCTGGCTGTGCCATTGCCGCAGCCAGGGGGCCAGCGGGCTGGGCTCCAGGCAGAGCACACGGCGGCCGGTGTCGAGATCGGTCAGAGCCATCAAGCTGGTGATCAAGCGCCCCAGGCGAGTGGTTTCTTCGCGGGCCTGCCCCAGCCATCGACGTGATTTCTGGCCCAGCTCTGTGGCCTTGGCTTGCAGGCGGCTAAGGCTGCCGCTGAGGATCGCCAGCGGCGTATGCAACTCATGGGCCAGTTGGTTGAGGAAGTGGCGCTGCAACTGCAACGCCCGCTCTTGGGGCTCAAGGTCTCTGGCCAACAACAGCTGGTAACCCTCTCCCGGTTCCGGGATCACCCGCCACTCCAACCGCAGCACTTTGCCGCGGAGCTCAAACACGCCCCCACCATTGCCTTCTTTGAGTTGATGCAAGGGATGACCTGGGGAATCCAGGGCAAGGGGATGACCACCGCGATTAGCGATCGGATCCAGTAACTGCTCGAGGCGGCGACCCACCAAGAGGATCGCCAGCCCATCGGTCCACAAATCAGCAGCGGCCTGGTTCGCCCAACGCACTTCACCGCAGGGATCAACGATCAGCATGGCTTCTGTGGCGGCATCAAAAGCCACTTGCAGCAACCCCAGGGACTGGCGCAGTTGGGCCAGCAGTTCCCCCTGGCCAGGGGCGCCACTCATGGTGAAGCCGTGCCGCTGGACGCGTGGGGGCCCTCCAGCGGACGCAGAGTGGCCGCAAAGCTCCAACTGCCGTCGGGGTATTTCTCGGCAACGATGTAATGCTCGCTCTGCAGCTCGCTGCCATCGCTACACACCGTCGCCAGGGTCAGCGGGTGATTGACCACCTTGGAGCTTTCCGTGAGCTGAAAGCGGGCAAAACCAGCGTGGTGAAACTCGCGGAAGCTGGAAGGCAAGATCGCAGCCAGGGAGTGGCCGATCAAGGCGCCTGGCTGCCAGCCATACACCTCATCAAAACGGGGGTTGGTCTCAACGATGTCGCCCCTGGCATCGGCGCGCACAAACGGAAGATCCTCTTTTTGCCGGAGGGCAGCGACGGCACCCGGAGTCCACTGGGAGGCCATCGTGCGGAGCAATCTGCTGGTTTCAGCGTAGAAGCGCCTTGCCGGTGTTACTTAAAGTGAGTAAGGCCTGAGAGAAGGGGATGGCCCCTGACGCAGAGCAGCTGCAGCTGCTGGTGATTGACGATGAGCCCAAGCTCACCGACTTCCTTCGCATGGAGCTGGAGGTGGAGGGCTACAGCGTGGCGGTCGCCCACGACGGCGCCAGCGGTCTGATCGCCATGCGTTCAGATCCCACGCCTGATCTGGTCTTGCTGGACTGGAACCTGCCTGACTTCACTGGCCTGGACATCTGTCGCCGCATCCGCGCCACGGGCATGAAGGTTCCTGTGCTGATGCTGACCGGCCACAACGAGGTCAAAGACAAGGTGGAAGCACTCGACGCTGGCGTCGACGACTACCTCGTCAAACCATTTTCCATTGAAGAACTGTTGGCGCGGCTGCGGGCACTTCAGCGTCGGGCTCTGGCCATGCAACCCCAGGAGCAGGAATCGGATCTGCTCAGCATTGGCGATTTAGAGGTCAACCTGGCCAACCACGACGTCAGCCGCAGCGGGCGCCCCATCGCTCTATCCAATAAGGAATACCAACTGCTGGTGTTCATGATGCGCGCCCCCAACAAGGTGCAGACCCGCATGGACATCCTGCATGGGGTCTGGGGCGAGAGCTTCTACGGCGACGACAACCTGCTGGATGTCTACATCCGCTACCTGCGCCAGAAGATTGAAACCGACGATCAGCCCAAGCTGATCCACACCGTGCGCGGCGTCGGTTTCATGATGCGGGAAGACGCCAGCGAAGCACGGGCCTGAGCATGGACGTCGCCCAGTGGGGATATCTGCAGCTGGGGCTGCTGGCCTTGGCCTTTGGTGGGCTGCAGCTCTGGTGGATCGGCAGCACCCTGCGCAAACGTGATCTGGCCAAGCCGCTGAACAGCAAGGAATTCCGCCGCTCGCTCGAGCGCATCTGGCAGAAGGAGCGCTAGCTGGGGCGGCAGCTGCCCCCCTGCTTGATGCCATGGCGACTGATGCCAAGCGGCAGGCTGATCACCACACAGCGCACCAGATCAGTGTCCTGCCATTGCAACCAGACGGTGCCGCCACCGAGCACCAACCCATTGCTGGTAAACCGCAGAACCCTCAGGTTGTGATCGAGCTGCAGCTGCTGGGCGCTCCAGCCGCTGAGCAGTGGCCCGATCGCTGCACTGCAGCCAGGCAACGCGCCAGTGGAAGGCTCCTGCCAACCCTGGCGGCCCAGCTCCAGGGCACAGGGGCTGCCGCTGGCCTGGGCTTGATCACGGGCACGCTCCAGCCCGAGTTGCAGCTGCCGGCTGGCATTGAGCAAGCGCTGGTGGGCGATGGAGCGGCCGCCATGCACCGTCCCCAATGAGGCGAGAAGGCCAGCGATGACGATGGTGATGAGCAGTTCAGGCAGGCTCATTCAGGCAGGCCCCCAATCCCTGCAGGCTGTAGTGCCGCCCGCGCTGATACACACCACTGATGAGCTGCAGCAGCAGCAGACCATCACCCGCTAGCTCAAAGCTGGAATCAGCGACTGCCCCTACCGGCAGCG
>CAJWXK010000138.1 GCA_913048995.1 uncultured Synechococcus sp.
CGGGCAGAAGGGGTGAGAACAGGAGCAACCACGGCATCAGCTCAGCTTCCGGTCCAACAACGGCCGGATGGATAGAAACAGACCAGCGGACAACAAACTCAGAATCAGCAAGCACTGGGCGGAAGTCAGAGCTCCATAGGGAGCATCAAGAACTACCGCATTCAGGCTGAACTGGCCCAAGTAGGCCGCACGGATCGGTTCAATTGCGAAGGTAAGGGGATTCAGGGCTGCTAGCCAGCCCAACCAGGACGGCATGAAACTGATCGGTGCTAGGGCGGTGCTGGCAAACAGCAGCGGCAGGTTGGCAACGAAGATCACCGCGATCAATTCGATATGACCCGGCAGAGCAAAGGCCAAACCCAAGCTGAGGGCGGTCACAGCTGCCACCAGTAGAAGCAGCGTGATCAACACCACCACCAGTCCACTGCCACCAGGCCAGCCGTAACCCAGCAATGAAGCGGCACCCATGATCGCCACGCTCTGCAGCAGCGAGAGGCTCGTGATGTACAGCACCGAAGCCAGCACGATCGAGTAGCGCGAGCGCAAAGGGGCCACCAACAATCGGTTGAGAAAGCCAAATTCGCGATCGAACATCACAGGCAATCCAGCGTTCAGCGCTGCACTGAATGCCGTGAAGACAATCACCCCAGCACCGAGGAAACGGCCATAGCTCACCTCCCCGGGGATCAAACCAGCTGGTGCCTTGGCAAAAAGGGCCCCGAACAGCACCAACCAGATCAGGGGCTGCAGGATGCCGGCCACCAACGTCGAGGGCCGGCGCTGCAACTGCAGGAATAGGCGCTTGGTCAACGCCAGTGTCTCTTGCAGCAACTGCCCTGCTGCACTGCTGCGGGTCTTCAGACCTAGGGGAGAAGCAGAAGTGGAAGCAACGGACATCGCAAATTGAATGGAATACAGAAACGGGTCGCTACAGGTCGTGCGCTCAGCGCATCGCCTGCTTCTTCTCAGCCTTGGGGTCACGGTTGGAGACCGAGGCCAGCTCGGCATCCATCAAGGTGCGGCCCGTGGCCTGCAGATAAACGTCATCAAGGCTTGGGCGACTCTGGGCCAGTGAAAACACAGGAACAGCAGCTTCATCGAGCTGCTGGCGCAGACGATCCAGCAAAGCGGGTCCTCCACCTTCGACCACCAGGTTGATGGCATGGCCCTGGGCACGGTTGATCACCACCTGCCGCACCCCATCGAGTCGCTGCAGCACGCCCTGAGCGGCCTGGGCTTCTTTAGGAGTTGCAAACTCTTTCACCCGCAGAGTGACCCGGTCGCCACCAAGCTCCTGCTTCAGGCCGTCTGGAGTGCCCTCAGCAATGACTTTGCCTCCATCAAGGATGGCCAAACGATCGGCCAACGCATCGACTTCTTCTAAATAGTGGCTGCTGAGCAGCACCGTGGTGCCGCCATCGCGCAGCTCCTGCAACACCTGCCAAAGGGCAGCACGGCTCTCGATATCCAGCCCCACAGTGGGCTCATCAAGCACCAGCACCGCGGGGCTATGTAGCAAGCCGCAAGCCAGATCCAAACGCCGACGCATCCCGCCTGAGTAGGTGCCGCAGCGGCGATCAAGCCACTCAGCCATGCCAAGAAGCTCGGTCAGCTCATCAATGCGATGAAGAGCAGCGGCTGGGTCGAGGTGATAAAGGCTGGCCTGAAGCTGCAGCAACTCACGGCCTGTGAGGATCTTGTCGATTGCAACCTCTTGGGCCACGTAGCCCAACTGCTCTCGGGCAGCACGGGGATCATTGAGAGCATTGATCCCCGCAATGCTCACCTCTCCAGAATCCGGGGAGAGCAGGGTGCAAAGGATGCGCAGGCACGTGGTCTTACCAGCACCGTTAGGACCTAAGAGCCCATAAAGACAACCCGCCGGCACCTCCAGGCTCACGGCATCGAGGGCCTGCAGCGCGCCGTAACGCTTGCTCAATTGATCAAGTCGGATCACAGACGGGCAATCAGCGCTTCCAGCTTAAAAACTCTGCAGCGTTCAAAGTCCAAAGAGCATCGGTAGCTGCTGGCTGAACTGGCTAGCAGCTGCAGTCCGAGACAGCAGCAGCAGCAGGCAGATGCCAAAGAGATAGAGAATCGACCAGCGGAAGAGACCTTTGGCACGCTGGCGATCATCAGGCAGGGCGCAGAGGCTATGGGCCATCTGCAGCAACCTGCCATTGAACGGCAGCACCATCAGGCCATAAAAAGCGCCTCCACTGGGGAGGGTCAGCACCCCCAGCAAACTGGCCAAGGCAGTAGCCCAGGCGTAACGAATGATGGCCCGACCCGTCACCACTGGTCCTTTAACAACAGGCAGCATGGGGATGCCTACTGAGCGGTAGTCATCGGCCAGCAAAAGGGCCAAGGCCCAGAAGTGCGCAGGGGTCCAGAGCATCACCAGCGCAAAAAGCCACCAGCCCCCCAAGCCCACATGGCCGCTGGCGGCAGCCGCACCGACCAGCGGCGGGATCGCACCGGCCACTCCGCCAATGACGATGTTGCGGCTGGTGCGGGGTTTCAGCACCACGGTGTAGAGCAGCACATAACTGCAGAGGCCCAAGAGCGAAAGGCTGGCCGCCAAGCAGTTGACACCCGCCACCAACAGCAGGGCCGCCCCCAGGGCTAGGGCCACGGCGATGGCCAGCGCCTGATTACCACTCAGTCGCCCAGAGGGAAGGGCCCGGCCACTCGTGCGCTGCATGCGGCCATCAAGCTCCTCCTCCCAGAGGCAATTGAGAACACCTGCGGCAGCCGCAGCCAACGCTCCACCACCGAGTGTGCAGGCCAACCTGGGCATCGGCAGGGGCCAGCTCTCGCTGAGAGCCATACCCCCAAGGGTGGTAGCCAATAACAGCGGAATCAGCCGTGGTTTGGCGATCTCCAACCAAGGCGGCAACTTGATCCGCTTGCGGCTGGGGACCACCTCGTCACGCACGGAGGTGGTGGCAAGCGAAACAGCGCGGGACTCAGCCATGACTTGAAACAGGGGAAGGAGCGGGCCGCAGCGACAGGGCGGCAGCAGGGAAGGTGGCGATCAACAGCGC
>CAJWXK010000139.1 GCA_913048995.1 uncultured Synechococcus sp.
GAGGCTGAAGTCCTACCCATCGGATTCAGCTCAGCTGAACCGGAAAGCCCCCTCCAAGGAGGGGGCTTTTTGTTGCTTGCTGATCCCTGCCGCTGCAGTCAGGGCTGACAAAAGAATCCGTTGTGTTGACCGCCCTAACCAAGGAAATCACCAACAATGGAGTTCCCTTTGAGATTGCTTTAGCGAGGATGGGTTGCCATTGCGATGGCTGCTCCGACCATCACCCCTACGAAGGCCAAGACAATCACCATGGATGAGGGCAGCAACAATCTCACTTTCGAGCTGAACGCTGAGGCAATCCGGCTGATTCTGAAAGCGCTCACATTTCAGCTGGAGCGTTGGCCCGGTGGCCCCGACCCACGCGAACAAGAAGACCTGCAGAAGCTCAGATCCCTCTTCTATGCCGCTCAGTTGGAATGCCAGTTCAACAGCGGCAGTGACGATTTAGCTTGAGGACTGGTTTCTTCATCGCTTGAAGCGCCCCCTGACGCTGGTGCTGGCCCTGGTAAGCACTGGCCTACTACTGGCTTGCCAGCCGCGGACAACGAGACGGACAGCCGCTGACGATCCGCGGCCCACCGTGCTCACGACATTCACCGTGCTCGCGGACATGGCCCGCAATGTGGCCGGAGAAAGGCTGCAGGTGCGATCCATCGTCAAACCTGGCGCTGAAATCCACGGCTATGAGCCCACCCCGAGTGATCTCGAGCAGGCCAGTGGTGCTGATCTGGTAGTAGAAAATGGGCTGGGCCTTGAACGCTGGGCTGATCGATTCATCAATGCCACGGGCAATGCACCGCGCCTCACCCTCAGCGAAGGGATGACACCCCTACTGATTGAAGGGGATGCCTACTCCGGAAAGCCCAATCCCCATGCCTGGATGTCGCCTAAGCGCGCCATGGTCTATGTCGACCAACTTGTCAGCGGATTCAGTGAGCTCGACCCCGATGGGGCCGCGGAGTACCGCCGCAATGGTGAGGCCTACAAGCAACAACTGCGGCAACTCGATCAAGAGCTGCGGTCTGAGCTGGACGCATTGCCACCCCAGCACCGCCTGCTGGTTAGCTGCGAAGGGGCCTTCAGCTATCTGGCCCATGACTACGGCCTTGAAGAGGCTTACCTCTGGCCGGTCAATGCCGAAAGCCAGGTGACACCAAAGCGCATGGCCCAGCTGATCAGCACCGTCAGACAACGCCAGGTACCTGCGATTTTCTGTGAGAGCACCGTGAGCGATAAAGCCCAGCGCCAAGTCGCGGAAGCAGCCGGAGCCCGGTTCGGCGGTACGTTCTTCGTCGATTCACTCTCAGGTGAGGACGGACCGGCTTCCAGCCTGCTCGAGCTGCAACGCCACAACGTCAAGCTGATCCTCACCGGCCTCAGCGCCCAGGAACCCAAGCCGTGATGCGTATCGAAGCCGATCAGATCTGTGTTGATTACAACGGCACCGTCGCCCTCTACGACGCCTCGCTGCATCTACCGCCCGGCTGCATCTGCGGGCTGGTGGGTATGAACGGTGCCGGTAAGTCCACCTTGTTCAAGGCGCTGACCGGTTTTGTGCGCCCCTCCCGTGGGCGCATTCGCATCAACGGCCTGCGGGTTGCAGAAGCGCAGCGGGAGCAAGTGGTGGCCTATGTGCCTCAAAGCGAGAGCATCGACTGCGGTTTCCCCGTCTCTGTCTGGGACGTCGTGATGATGGGGCGCTACGGCGCCATGAACCTGCTGCGCATCCCCCGCCAGTCCGACCGCGTCGCCGTGCGTGATGCGCTTCAGAGAGTCGAGCTGCTTGAGCTGCTTGAGCGTCCCATCGGCACCCTTTCGGGCGGGCAACGCAAACGGGCCTTCCTGGCGCGGGCTATTGCCCAGCGCGCCTCAGTGTTGCTGCTCGATGAACCCTTCAATGGGGTTGATGTACGCACAGAAAAACTCATGGCGGATCTGTTCCTGCAGTTCCGCGATGAAGGGCGCACGATCTTGATCTCCACCCATGATCTCAGCCATGTGCGTGAGTTCTGCGACCTGGTGGTCCTGATCAACAAGACGGTGCTGGCCTACGGCGAGACCTCCGAAGTGTTCACCCCCGAAAACCTGGCACTGACCTTTGGCGGGCTGCCACCAAATCTGCTCACCGGACCAAGCTCCAGCGAGGAGGGGCAGCCGTGAGTGCCTGGCTACTCGAGCCTCTCAGCCATGACTTCATGGTGCGGGCGCTGCTCATCAGTGCCCTGGTGGGCGGAGTCTGCGGTCTGCTCTCCTGCTACATGACCCTCAAAGGCTGGGCCCTGATGGGCGATGCGGTCTCCCATGCGGTACTCCCCGGAGTGGTGCTGGCCTATGCACTGGGGCTGCCCTTCTCCCTAGGGGCCTTTGTCTTTGGGGTCGGATCAGTGGCGACCATCGGCTTCGTCAAGCAGAAATCGAGGATCAAGGAGGACACCGTGATCGGGCTGGTCTTCACAGGTTTCTTTGCCCTTGGTCTGGTGCTGGTCTCCAAGACCCGCAGCAATATCGACCTCACACACATCCTTTTCGGCAACGTGCTGGGCATCACCACCAGCGACATCCAACAGACCTTCCTGATCTCCGCGGTGGTGGCTG
Source organism: uncultured Synechococcus sp. (assembly GCA_913048995.1). Taxonomy (GTDB): domain Bacteria; phylum Cyanobacteriota; class Cyanobacteriia; order PCC-6307; family Cyanobiaceae; genus RCC307. The sequence continues at coordinate 2,596 of CAJWXK010000139.1, forward strand.
CGGTGCTACTGATCCTGCGGCGGGATCTGCTGCTGTTCTGCTTTGATCCCACCCACGCCCGCTCGATCGGCATCAACACCGGGATGCTGCACTACCTGCTGC
>CAJWXK010000140.1 GCA_913048995.1 uncultured Synechococcus sp.
AGGCCCAGAGGCAACAGCAGATCCCAAACAAGGCCGATCGCTGTCCTCAAAGCGCCATCTCTCCGCATAACCAAGAGCGGTACTTCACCTGTTCAAAATCCTGAGCCTGTTTCTGCGCGCGAGATCCCATGGCCAGAAGCTCAGCCGTTGGGGTGCGTTCGGGATCCCTCAGCCGTTGCAGCAACTCAACCTGCTGGTGGCACAGCTCGGGGCCCGGTTCACCAAGATCGAACCCAGTGATGCCCGGACGCAACTGCTCATGCCAGCCCCCGGTGCGATTGCGCAGCAGAGGCTTACCTAAGGCCATGGCTTCAGCGGCAACGAGAGAAAAGGTCTCACTGAGTGAGCAGCTCACCGCCAGGTCAGCCTGGGCCATAGCGGCAAGTGCCTGCTCGCGGCTGCCATGCGCATGCCAGCTGAACTTCTCCCCCAACAGCGCCTTGCCACGGCGGCAAAGCTCCCTAGTGAAGGCGGCATAGGGGCCACTTTCCAGTCCAATGAACACCAGCTGCAGATCCCTCAAGCCTGACGTGCCCTGAGGCTGCTCAGCCAAGGCGGCTTCGATCCAACGCAGCACCCAGAGGTGGCCCTTCTGGCCGCAACCTGCCATGCCGGTGAGCTGGAGCCGAAGCAGGTCATCGGAAGGCGGGCAATGGCTGAGTTGCTGCTCTGGCAGAAGTAAACGCGGCCACTGCACAGCCAATGCCGGGCCTGACCAATCGAGCCAGGTGGCATAGATCTCACGGGTGCGGCGCGATGGCACACGGATTTGCAGCATTCCCTGATCCAAGCCTTGCCGTAGGCGCTCTGGCCAGGCCGGATCCGGAAGCCAAACCCAGGGATCACCTTCATGGGCATACCAATCCAAACGATCCAGGCAGCCCTGAGCTTTCCAGGCGAGGGCCTGCTGAACCACGGCTTCAGGCAAGGCCAGGCTGTTGAGCAGCACCCGATCACCTGGTTGAGGCTTAGGAGGCATCTGTTCAGCATCAAAGACATCGACTGCGATGCCCTCAGCAGCCAGCTCGTGCTGCAACTGGGAATGGCGCCGATCGTGCAATCCGCCCCAACTGAGCAAACGCAAATGCTGCCGCCATCCCTCAGCGGCCAACTCCCGGGCGATGGCTGCCAGGACCAGCGGTGCGCCCGTGTTGGTGAGGTTGTGGCTGTATAGCCAGAAGGTCTTGCTCATCGCGGCTTCACTGCCATCAGCTCCCGCCAGCGAGAGACATAGGGATCAATGCACCAGCGACCACCAAGGGCATCGCTCCAAATCTCGCGAAACCGTGGCAGCTCCGGAGGGGTGCCGTGAATGCTGCGGCTGGCGGATTCAAAATGGGTCCAGCGACTTGTGGGATCAAGCAACACGGCCAAACCCTGCTGACGCGCCCGCAGACAGAAATCCACATCGCCGTAGTTGATCGGCAAATCGGAACGCAGCCCATCGAGATCCCGCCAAAGCTTGGCGCTGCAGAGACAAACTGCTGCCGTCACCGCCTGGCAGGGGCGAGGAGCCGCCAACCAGCCATACGGCAATCGCTTGGGCCAGTTACCGGCCCAGGGATGACGCGGGGCGAGGTTATCGATCGCCACGCCAGCGTGCTGCACGCGACCTCCGGGATAAAGCAACAGGGCCCCGACAATCCCTACACCGGGCCGCTGAGCGAGAGCGAGCATCGAGCCGATTGCACCAGGCTCTAGTACTTCGGTGTCGTCATTGAGCTGCAAGAACCAGTCGCCATGGGCGACTTCAGCAGCCTGGTTCAAACGCTGGCTATAGCTGTAGGGATGCGCGCTTCGGGTATGAACCCAACGGCCAGGACCGAGGGCACTGGTGGTCAACTGCTCAAATTCTTTGAGCTCGCGAGGCGTCAGCTCTCCACCATCGATCAGCACGATCTCCAGCTGGCGGTACTCGCTGCGCTGCAGCAAGGTCTGCAGACCATGGCGCAGCAGCATGGTGCTGCGGCCCCCAATTGGTTTGCAGAAACCACCACTGGGGATCAGGACACTAACCAGAGGATCTCCTTGGGGTTGAGCGGGCTGAACTGACGGCAGATCCTGAACTGGAGCCGTGACCAGAGGCAATGCGACATGGGCCCAGGCCGCAGCTCCAACTGCCTCAAAAAGCGCTACCCGCCAAAGGAAGCGCTGAGTAAGTTCCGTTGGTGGATGCCCCAGTTGCTGAAGGAGCTCTCTGCGTATCCATAGAGGACCCTCCGATTCCTGCGGCAGCGGTTCGAGCAGAGGATCAAATTGACCCTTCTGGCGCCACGCACGTCGACCGTTGGCCAATGACACCCAGTCATCGCAGCTGACAACAACAGCCCCAGTGCGTTGCTGACGGCGCCGCAGCACCCGCTGGAGGCGACGCTCCTGTCGCGCGGAAATGGACCACCCTGGCGGCACCAGCAGGATGAACTCGGCCCCGTCCCGACTACTGCAGCGCAGCGGTGCAATACCGGGCTGGATGGCCACCATGCAACGACGGATCGCATCAGCCAGCGGCTGACCGCGCCAGCGCTCGAGCTCCTTGATCACACGGACGGCTTTAGCAAGACGCCAGCGCTTGAACTTGCTGCCCCAGTCGGCAGGCTGGGCGGGTTGGTTCACAGGCGGCCTGAGACCGGCCAAACCGTAATGCAGGGCT
>CAJWXK010000141.1 GCA_913048995.1 uncultured Synechococcus sp.
AGGGCAGGAGAGCCCTGCCTGATCGGGAGTGTAAAGGAAGTTTGCGCTGTGTGTCGCTGGCTTGATGAAGTTGTTGTGAAGAGGCCCTCGGCCCCTTTGGCGGCAGCGCTTGTTAGCGTCCCGAAAGCCTCATGGCAGCTGACGTGGCACCACAACAAGAACGGGTGTTGCTGGTGCGGCTGCCCTGCAATCCGATCTTTCCGATCGGGCCGATCTACCTCGCCGACCATCTGCACAAATGCTTCCCGGAGATGCCTCAGCGCATCCTGGATCTCGCTGCTCTGCCGGTGCTGGATGTCCATCGCGTGCTGGACGCCACAGTTGACCAGTTCCAGCCGACGCTGCTGGTGTTCTCGTGGAGAGACATCCAGATCTATGCGCCGGTCGATGGGCGGGGGGGCAACCCTCTTCAGAATTCGTTCGAGGTCTTCTACGCCCGTAACCCTCTGAAGCGTCTGCATGGAGCCTTGGGTGGGCTTCAGTTAATGAGCAGTCATTACGGCGAGCTGCGCAGGAACCAGCGTCTGGTGCGTCAAGGCTTGAAACGTGCACGCCGCCACCAGCCGACGGCCAGAGCAGTGCTTGGCGGTGGAGCTGTCAGTGTGTTTTACGAGCAACTCGGCAAATCGCTCCCCAAAGGAACGGTGGTCTCCATCGGTGAGGGGGAGCCGCTGCTCGAGAAGTTGATTCAGGGTCACTCCCTCGAGGGCGAACGATGCTTCGTGGTTGGCGAGAAGCCGCGTTCAGGCCTGATCCATGAGCAGCCGGAAAGTCGGCCCAAAACCGCCTGCAATTACGACTACATCGCTTCGATCTGGCCCCAGCTCGACTGGTACCTCGAAGGCGGTGACTTTTACGTAGGAGTTCAGACCAAGCGCGGCTGCCCCCACAACTGTTGTTATTGCGTTTACACGGTGGTGGAAGGCAAGCAGGTGCGCCTCAACCCCGTGGATGAGGTGGTGAAAGAGATGCGCCAGCTGTACGACCGCGGGGTTCGTGGTTTCTGGTTCACCGATGCCCAGTTCATACCCGCGCGGCGCTACATCGAAGACGCCAAGGAACTGCTGCGGGCGATCAAGGCTGAAGGGCTGACCGGCATTCGTTGGGCCGCCTACATCCGCGCAGACAATCTGGACCCCGAATTGGCTCAGCTCATGGTGGAGACGGGCATGAGCTATTTCGAGATCGGCATTACATCCGGCTCGCAGGAGCTGGTCCGCAAGATGCGCATGGGCTACAACCTTCGCACTGTTCTGGAGAGTTGCCGGATGCTGGCGGATGCGGGCTTCCGGGATCACGTGTCGGTGAACTACTCCTTCAACGTGATCGATGAGCGACCGGAAACGATCCGCCAGACCGTGGCTTATCACCGAGAGCTGGAGGCCATTTTTGGCGCTGATTTGGTCGAGCCAGCGATCTTTTTCATCGGTTTGCAGCCCCACACGCATCTTGAGCAGTACGGGTTTGATCAGGGTCTGATCAAGCCGGGTTACAACCCGATGAGCATGATGCCCTGGACGGCACGCAAGCTGCTCTGGAACCCCGAGCCGATGGGGAGCACCTTTGGCCGGGTGTGTCTTGAGGCCTTTGATCGCAATCCTGCGGATTTCGGTCGCACGGTGATGTCACTCCTCGAAAGGGATTACGGAGTGGCTTCGCTTCAGGACGCTCTTCGTGCTCCGGTGGAAGGCCGCAAGGCCTTGGCAACGGCGACCCGTTGACTCATCGCCACCATCGGCGTCTGATCAGGATGAATCCCCCCAGTCCGGCCCAACCCAAAAGACCACTCACCGGGTTGGGATTCGCGCCACCTCCCCCTAGAAGCCAAGTTGGGCTCGTTCCAGGCAGGGTGATCAGCCCGGCTTGAAGGGCGAACCACCCACCAACAAGCCCGCCGTGCAAGCCAATTGATCCCCAGAGCACTCCGTTGTCGGCTCTGCGTTGCAGGGCTAGGGCAAGACCCAGCAAGACCAGGCCGATGAGCAGTGCAATGGCTTCGACGGGAGGCAGCTGATACCAGGGATGCACCAGGGCGAAGACAGCCGCCTGAATCCCGATCGCCCGCTGTCGACCTGTCAATAGCTCCAATTCACCCCAGAGCCAGCCACGAAAGAGCAGCTCCTCTGCAAAACCCACCAGAAGCATCAGGGCAATGGCATTGGCAAGATCACCTGTGGTGATTTGGCCCTGCCATAGGCCGTTTCCGCTAATCAGAAGGACAGCAACCACTCCGAAAAGAAGGGCTGAGGCTGCTGTGAGACCACCCAGGAATGCGTGAAGGGCTTTGACGACTGACCGAACCACTCCAAGTTGCTGCCAAGGGCGATCAACGCCCCAGGTCTGTCGCAACCGCCAAGGCAGTGAAATCAGCATTGCTGCAACGCTGGGGCCCGCCGCTAAGGAAGCCTGCTGAGCCGTGGGAACACCTGCGAGGCCAAGCAGTCCTTGCAAGCTCAGAAACAGCGCCACCAAGGAAGCTGGATACAGAAGAGTGCCTCGCCAGTAGGGCCTCACGCCTCAGGCTCGATGGAGCTGGTCAAGCCTTTGGATTTCAGCGTCTCGCAATAGAAC
>CAJWXK010000142.1 GCA_913048995.1 uncultured Synechococcus sp.
CCAAGATTGAGACTGAGCCAGGTAAAGCGCATCGCCAGGCGTTCACCCTTGAGGAGCAGCTCCCGGCGTTGCAGATCCAGACCCCTGATCTCAGCCTGCACAAAGCTCACCCCCGCCGCCCGACAGAGATTTCGCAGATCAATAGCGCACTGATCAGGCCTCAGGGCCCCACTGAGAGCGGAAGGGATCAGACCGGAGTAGAGGCTGGTGGAACGGCTACTGACCAGGGTGATGCTCTCCACCGCGGGTCGACTACGCGGCTGCATTGCCCAGCGGCGCAGCAGCAAAGCGTGGGTATGACCGCCTCCGGCGAGCAGCAGTTGACTCACTGGTAGCCGTTGGGATTGGCCCGCTGCCAGGCCCAGCCATCGCGGCACATCTGCTCCAGGCTGCGGCTGGCCCGCCAACCGAGCACCTGAGCTGCTGACTCCGGCGAAGCCTCAAGCTTGGGCACATCGCCAGCACGGCGGGGCAGGACTTCATACGGGATAGAAATTCCCGTAGCCCGCTCAAAAGCCTGGACCACCTCCAAGACCGAGCGCGCGTGGCCGGTGCCGAGATTGAGGGTGACCTGTGCGGCTCCTTGATGCTGAAGCAGGTGATCAAGGGCCACCGCATGGGCCTCCGCAAGATCCATCACATGGAGATAATCGCGCTCGCCCGTGCCATCACGAGTGGGATAGTCATCTCCAAACACGCGCAGGCGCTCCAGACGGCCGGCCGCAACCTGAGTGATGTACGGAAAGAGGTTGTTAGGAATGCCATTGGGGTCCTCACCGATCCGGCCGCTGGGGTGAGCTCCGACCGGATTGAAGTAACGCAGCGAAGCCACCCGCCAATCCTGGCTGCGCACGAGAGCAGCCAACATCTGCTCGGCCGCCAGCTTGGTCTGGGCGTAGGGGTGCACCGGCGGCGTCGGCATCTCCTCCAATAAAGGGAAGACCTCCGGTTCGCCGTAAACGGTGGCAGTACTGCTGAAGACCACCAGGCCACAGCCATGGCGGCCCATGGCCTCCGCAAGGCTCCTGGTCCCGCCCAGGTTCACATCCCAATAGAGGAGAGGCTGCTCCACTGATTCCCGCACGGCCTTACGACCGGCGAAATGAACCACACCTGCAATCGAGGCAGAAGCAGCGCAGAACGCACGATCAAGATCCTCAGCGCAGCGAACATCTCCTTCGATCACCTGTAGCCGCTTACTGGCATCCGCTGGGGCTAGCTCCATCACCCGGTCGAGAGCAATAGGAGAGCTATTGGCGAAGTTATCGAGCACCACCAGTTCATGGCCAGCCTCCAGCAGCACAAGCACGGTGTGGCTGCCGATGAAGCCAGCTCCACCTGTGATCAGCAAGGAGGCCATGCAGGCAGCAAGGGGGCAGCAAGACGCTCATTCTGCGTGGAGAGGCAGGATGTGGCGCGGTGAGGCACCCGGGCGTGGAACAGCTGCAGACCCTCAGAGGAATGGTGGATCTGTTGCCAGAGGCAACGCCTCGCTGGCAGTGGCTCGAGGCAGTAGCCCGTGAGCATTTCCGGCGCGCTTGCGTGCGCGAGATCCGCACACCGCTGCTGGAGGCCACCGAACTGTTCGCCCGTGGGATCGGAGAAGCAACTGACGTTGTGGGGAAGGAGATGTACAGCTTCCTCGACCGCGGCGAGCGCTCGTGCACCCTTCGGCCGGAAGGAACCGCCAGCGTCGTACGGGCAGCGATTCAACACGGGTTACTGAGCCAAGGGACTCAAAAGCTCTGGTATGGAGGGCCAATGTTCCGCTATGAGCGTCCCCAGGGAGGGCGCCAGCGCCAGTTCCACCAGATCGGCTTGGAATTTCTTGGCTTTGCTGATCCACGCAGCGACGTGGAAGCCATCACGATCGCCTGGGACCTACTGCAGGCACTGGGGTTAGAGCACCTCCAGCTGGAGCTCAACTCCCTTGGCAGTCGTGATGATCGGCAGGCGTATCGCAATGGGTTGGTGGCCTGGCTTGAGGAACGCAAAGACCAACTCGATAGCGATTCACAGCAGCGGCTCAGCACCAACCCACTACGGATTCTTGATTCCAAAAATGCCCAGACCCAAGAGCTACTTATTGAGGCCCCAAATCTGGAGCAAGCGCTCAGCCCCGCCAGCCGGGAGCGCTTTGAGCACGTGAAGGCTGGGTTGAGCGCCCTTGGCATCCCCTTCATTTGCAATCCCAGGCTGGTGCGGGGGCTGGATTACTACGGCCACACCGCCTTTGAAATCACCAGTAGTGCCCTTGGCGCGCAGGCAACGGTGTGCGGCGGTGGGCGCTACGACGGCCTAGTAGAGCAGCTGGGAGGAGCCGCCACCGCCTGTGTCGGCTGGGCGATGGGACTAGAGCGGCTGATGCTGCTGCTGGGTGATGAGACCAACTTTTCGTCCAGCCCTGATGTAGTGGTTATCAGTCAAGGAGAAGCTGCCAAAGCATTAGCGGTGCCTGTGGCCCGTCAGCTGCGTCAGCTCAACCATGCAGTGGAAGTCGATCTCAGTGGCGCTGGGTTTGGCAAGCAACTCAAACGTGCCGG